>JBGQKV010000015.1:0-14749 GCA_041499755.1 Minisyncoccia bacterium | reverse complement strand
GTCACAAGTTTTGATTGTGCTATAATAAAGGTTATGAAATATTTAATCATTTTGGCTATTTTAATTTTAAGCTGGTGTCCTTGGCTAAAGGCAGATGACGCGCTACAAATCGTAGATGCAAAGGTAGCCCAGATGCAATCTGAAAATCCTGACCTTTGCGCAATGTATATTTACAGAGACACAATTCGCAAAATGCCTTTTGGCTATACTGAAGAGGTAGCATACGACTGCACAGTCACTGACGCTGTCTATGGAGTGCCCCAAGCTCACAATATCGTCTTTATAACATTTTATAAAGGCCTCATCGGTATGCCAAACAAAGTAGTAAAGAGAGCTCCTTAATTAGGGCTTTTGCAACCACTCTTCATCTTGCCGGACTAGTAGCTCGGATTTTTTATCCGGGTTCAGGAGTATTGCTTCCACTGCCCGCTCCATCCGCGTGCCTTGTGAGCCTTTTACTAAAATCACGTCTCCTTTCTTTATGAAACCTTTTAGGAATTCTCCGACTTCTCCTGAATTTAAAAATTCAAAAATATTTTTTTCCGGCATCCCAGCCTCCAGAGCGCCTTCTTTGAAGAACTTTGCCCGTGGACCAGTAATTACTAAAATGTCTGCTTTTTCTTTCACTAGTTGCCCTATTTTTTTATGCATTTCATTCGTATGACGACCGAGCTCTAGCATATCGCCGAGGACTGCCATCTTTCTGCCTGCCTTATTCATCGTTTTCAGCTCGGAAAGCGTAGTGAGCGCCGCTTCGGAGGCAAGTGGCGAAGAATTATAAGTATCATCTATGATCATCGCGCCGTTAAATCCGGAGAGCAAGCGCATCCGGCCTGGCGGAAAATCGTAATCTTTCAAAGCATTTACCGCTGTGATCATATTTAATTTTTCATTATAGGCAAAGGCCAAGGCAGCCAGGGCCGCATAAATATGATTTTTCCCAAAGACCCCTTCGATAAACACAGGCAAGCTGTTTCCCTCGTGGTCGACTCTAAAAATGGTTCCCTTCGGTTCATTTGTCTCTCCATAATAAATCTGTTCTCCGGAGCCGGCTATATCTGCTGTGTTTTGAAAACCATAGGTGATGGAGCGCTTTTTGCTTTTTGCCTGCATTTCCAGCACCGCCTCATCATCTGCATTTAAAATTAAAATTCCTTCTTTTTTTAACGTATGAATAAGAGCGCTTTTTTCTTGTATTAGATGCTCGCGTGAATCAAAAAATTCTATATGCGCAGGCATCGGACCGATCATCGTCATAATCACAGCATCTGTGCGGAGCCAGGAAGCAGTCCGTTTCATATCACCGGGCTTGCCTACACCGACTTCAAGTACTAAAAAACTAGGATATTTATGCGGCCAAATAAATAGCCAGAGTCCTTTAAAAATATTTTTTATCCAAATGAGTGGATCGCTCCAGCCATTTGGCACTCCCAGGATCGTGAGCGGTAACCCTATTTCACTGTTGTAGCTTTTTTCGCTTTTCCGAACAAAATAAAATTTTGAAAGCACGGCATAAATAGCATCTTTGGTGGAAGTTTTGCCCACGGTACCGGTGATAGCCACGATTTTTGGCTTGTACTTCCAAAGCACTAGGCGAGATTCCGATTTTAAAATAAAAGCGACGACTTTTTTAAAATTTTCTTTCATTGGCTATTGCTATCTATCAGGTGGAATTTCATAATAATTAAGCAGAAATTTAGTTATATCTAAAAATGGATCAGCCCAGGTTTGCGAAGCGTATTGGATTCCTTTTGGATTAACAGCATAGAGAAAAACTATAAATTTTGGATCATACGCCGGGAAATATCCAAAAAAGGAATGGGTATGCCTGTCTTCATAATATCCTCCACCCCCTTCTTTCGCAACTTGCGCGGTCCCCGTTTTTACTGCGATAGAAAAATGGTCCATCTTGGCAAATCCGCCCTTAAGAGATTTATCCATTACTGTCACTAGCATGCGAGTGATCTCTTCTGCTGTTTTTTCTGAGATTTTAGTAGGTACCACAGGAAATGAAAATTCTTTTTTTGTTCCATTGTTGTATTTTACTTCTTTGACTACGTGCGGGGTGACCAGATTGCCACCATTGCCGAGAGATGCGAGAGCCCGAGTTATTTCCATCGGGGTAAGAGCAATACCTTGCCCGAAAGCGGCATTGGCATATTCTATCTCCCGTGTATTTTTTAAATTAGAGGTCAGGCCATTAACCAATCCGCTCGTTTCGTTTGGCAGGTCAATACCGGTTTTATCTTTGATGCCGTAAGAGAGCAGGTAATCATGCATATTTTGTTTTCCTAATTTGTGGAAAACAAAGACCATACCTGTATTGAGCGACTGATTAAGGACTTCTTGCATGTTAGTTCCGAATCCTCGGCCCTTGTTGTCAAAGTTATTTATCTGTTTATTGTCCACTATCACGAAGCCTTTGTCGTCATAGGTAGTATTTGCAGTCACCACTCCGGTATCAAGTCCAGCGGCCATGACTAACGGCTTTACGATAGAACCGAACTCAAAAACATTTTCAACTAGCGGATTGGCAAATATTGCTGTATTTCCCACTTTGGAAAAATCATTTGGATTAAAATCTGGCAATGCGCTAAGCGCGTATATGGAACCGTCCTTTGGGTTCATAATAATCCCACCGATTGCATCTGTATTATATTTTGATTCCACTTCTTCTAATTTTTGGTTCAAGAATTCTTCTACAGCCGGCTCTATCGTGGTCACCAAATCTCCTGAATGATCCTCATTTCCATTTAAAATATTGTCTCGAATGTTGGAAAATACTTCGGCAAAGAAATTTACATAAGGGTTATCTTTGCCTTGTGCCAAGATATTGTTGTATTGCCTCTCGAGTCCATATCGCCCTGCAAGATCGTCACCCTGAAAACCTACTAATCCAAGGCTATGGGAAGCCATGGAGCCACCTGGATAAAAGCGCCATTTCTCTTTATAGATATTGACACCTGGAATTTTAAGGGCGGCTATTTTATCTGCAGTTTCTTTATTTAGGCGATTGGCAACTTCTTCATATGGATCGTCCTTTTTGGTTGCTTTAGCCATAAATAAGTCATGGTCTAGGGGAATAACAGAACTGAGCTCTGTAAAAGTCGATTCTTTATCTGTTATTTCCTTTGGGGCAATTGCTACTTTAAAGCCAGACGCTTGAGTAGCGCCTGAAACCAAGACCCCATCTCGACGAGTAAAAAAAATAGTCCCCCGCTCAAAAATATCAGACGAGGGTGTAGAATACTGCCTATCAGCGCGATCGGCATAGGAAGACCGATGTACTACTTGGATTAAAAAAAGCTTTAGAACTAAAACAGCGGAAAAAAGAATAATAAAAAGGGACAGAATCTTTATTCTGCTCAAAAAACTAGAGTTCATTTTGGGAAAGTTCTAGGCTACCCAAAGATCTACGAGAGGAAAATCCTTTTAAATTTGTTTCTTTAAAACCAAGTGAATGGGCCAAATTGAGGTCAACTTTATTAGACTCTGCAAGATATTGTAGTTCAAGTGAATTTACATTCGTACTTAAAGCTCTAATTTCTGTTTCAATGCTCTTGCGAGCTATAATATTCCAAACCATATTTGCCAACAATAATACATAGCACAAGGCTAGAAGAACTCCTGAGGCAATCATAACATTAAAAATCCTGCGCCTAAAATCGCTATTGTTTATAATTGCACTTTTCCATTTTAATGTTCCAGTCGTCATTTTATTTAAATTTTTTCCATTATCCTCAACTTTGCACTGCGACTTCGGGGATTATTTTTTAATTCTTCATTACTTGCTGTAATTGGTTTTTTGTTTATCAAAATTACTTTTTCATCTTTTGCTGTCGTTTTATAAAATCTTTTCACAATCCTGTCTTCCAAGCTATGGAAAGTTATTACTGACATCCGTCCACCACGCTTTAAGGCTTGATACCCTTCTCTTAAACCGCTCTCTAGTGCCCCTAATTCGTCATTTACAGCAATGCGGAGCGCTTGGAAGGTGCGAGTGGCAAAATGCAATCTCTCTCTCCTATAAGCTCCTGGCACAGCACTTTCGATAATCTTTACTAACTCACTCGTCGTCTCAATTGGTTTTTTCTCTCTCTCTTCTACAATCTTCTTGGCAATATGCCTTGAAAATCTTTCTTCGCCGTATCCGTAAATTATGTCTGCTAAACTTTTTTCACCCCAGCCGTTTACAATATCCATAGCTGTTAGATCTTCTTCCTGTGGATTATCTTTCATTGTCATTAAAAGTGGTTCGTCTTTTTGGAATGAAAATCCTCTTCTTGTATTTTCTAATTGGTCTGAAGAGAGCCCTAAGTCTAAAATAATTCCGTCCACTTCCGCTATTCCTTCACTTTTTAAAATTTCTTCCAAATCCCTAAAGTCAGCATTATGAAAACTGATTTGGCAGTTTAGATTTTTGAATTTACTTTCCGCTTTCTCCCAAGCAGTTTTGTCTTTATCGAGCGCTATTATTTTCGTTCCGGGAAACCTTTTACAAATCTCTGCGCTATGTCCTCCTCCGCCAAATGTGCCGTCTAGCACTATTGGTTTTCCAGACAAATTCAATCCATCCACTGCTTCATTTAAAAGAACGCTCTTATGCACACTTGCTATCATTTCTTTTCATTCCCTAACTTCTCTGCTAAAACTTCGGCGGACTTTTCAGCATTCTCCTTATATTTATCCCAAGTCTTATCATTCCAGATTTCCAATCTGTCCCCCACGCCAATTAAAGCTGCTTTATCTTTGAGTCCGATGCGATCTTTCAAGAATTCCGGTATTAAAATCCTGCCGATAGAATCCACTTCGGCATCCGACGCGCGACCTAGCATGAAACGATTGAAGCTTCTTTTGTCTGCTTTGAGGAATGAGAGTTCGTTATCCGAATCAGTCAAATATTTAGAAACTTTACCCCACTCTTTCATTGTGAAAATGAACAAGCATTGGTCCGGAGCGGGGGCGATGACTACGCGTTTGCCCAATTCTTTTCTGAACTTTGCCGGCAAAGAAATTCTGTTCTTGATATCTATGGTGTGTATGTATTCGCCTATAAGCATAAAATTTTTGATTTCCCACCTTTTCCCACTTGATATACATTATAAACCACCCTATAGTAAGGGCAAGCTTTTCCTGTGGATAACTCCAAATTTGCTTTATTTTTAATATTATTGTAAGGTATTAGAAGTAAAAAATTTAGTTCTAAACATTAAATTAAGCTCTTATGACAAAAAATGACTCCAAGAAAGAGAAAAAACGAAAGGCGGAAATTGGCCCTCACCACGCCTTTAAAAAGGGTGAAACTAAACCAAAGTTCATTAGTTTACAGGATTTATGGGAAAGGTTAACAGACCCTGCGAAATTCAGGCCATGTATTTTAAGCTTCTCAGGAGGCAAAATTGCCATCATTGAAAAGTGATGTAAAAAATAAAAAGAAAAACCCCACGATATGATCGTGGGGCCTTTTTTTATTCAATATTTTTAGGTTTCATAAGCGGGAAAATTTGAGTCTCGCGGATAGGTTTGTCGGCTAGAAAGGCGAAGAATCTTTCTCCAAAACCAAAGCCGAAGTTTGGAGGCATGCCGTGCTCGAGCATTTCTACATATTCATAATCCGGCATCATCGCTTCTTCATCCCCTGCTTCAATAAGTTTTTTCTGAACATCAAATCTTTTTCTCTGATCAATGGGATCATTTAGCTCCGCATGCGCGCGACCTATCTCACTACCCGCGATAATGACTTGGAACATTTCTGTCTTCCTATTATCTTCAGCATGTTCCTTGGAAAGCGGAGCGACGATTTTTGGATGATTGATAAGATAAGCTGGCCCAGATATATTTTTCCGGCAATGCTTCCAAAGCGAATCAGTCATCCTTTCCCTATTCTTACCTTCAAATTCTACACCGAGCTTTTTTAATGTCTCTTCCATCTTTTTCTCAGAATCCTCAAATACATCCACGCCCGTCTGTTTTTTAATTTCATCCGCATAGTCTACCTCTGCCCATTCACCTGCCAAGTCAAAAATGTGCCCCCTCGTCTCAAATTTTGTCTTACCGAAAACATCTTCTCCTATTTTTATATACAAATCTCGCACGAGCTTTTTTCCTTCTTCAGAGTTCATATAAGAAGCGTAAAATTCCATATTGGTGAATTCTTGCACATGGTCCGCACTTGAACCTTCATTTCTGTACACACGGCCGATTTCAAAAGTCCTCGGTATTCCGGCAGCCATCAAACGCTTTTGCCAAAGCTCGCCGACAGAAATCCGCATAAATACATCTATGTCAAAATCATTATGATGTGTCTTGAAAGGTCTTGCTTCTGCCCCACCTGTCGTCACCTCCAAACTTGGGGTCTCCACTTCTAGGAATCCTCTCTCATTTAAAAAATTTCGCGTTGTTTCCCAGAATTTTGACTTCTTCTCTATAAGCTCTTTTATTTCAGGGCTCATCAAAATATCTAAATATCTCTTTCGGAAACGCTCTTCAATATCTTGCAATCCGTGCCATTTCTCAGGGAGTGGCTGGAGAGTCTTGGCGAGCATGCGCCAATCTTTTGCTTCTACTGTTTTTTCTCCCCTCTTGGTCGTAAAAAAAGTGCCTTGTATTTCTATAAAATCTCCAATATCTACAACCCCATTAAAAAGATCAAGTTTCTCATCTCCGATAGAATCTTTCTTTAATAGTCCCTGAAAAGAGCCTGTACCATCATAAAGCGTGATAAAAACAATCGCGCCCTGGCCACGGATAGACATAATGCGTCCGGCAATCCACTTCATTTCACCAGATTTTTCTAGATCATTAAAAGAATTTATAGCATCGTTAATAGAAAGTTCTCTTTTAGACTCCGCAGGATAGGGATTAATACCTTTCTCTTTCAGAAGATCAAGCTTTTTTATTCTCGTGTTTTTAATTTCATCTATAGCGGACATTATGATACGTCAATAATTTTATAATTGACTATGCCACCAGGAGTCTTGAAGGAAATACTATCATTTTTCTTTTTGCCAAATAGTGCTTCGCCGAAAGGAGAATGGTTAGATATCTTGCCAGTAGCAGAATCCGCTTCTTCCGAGCCAACAATTTGATAATCTTTCTTTTCTTTGGTTCCTTCTTTTTGCACCACAATATTGGAACCGACCTGGATGGTATCACTCTGATTTTTAGAAACAATTTCAGAAGACTGTAAGATATGTTCAATTTTTGTAATGCGCTCTTCAAGCTTGCCCTGTTCTTCGCGAGCTTGATGATACTCTGCATTCTCCGAAAGATCGCCGAGTGACTTGGCAAACTCTAGGCTCTCTATAATCTCCTTTCTCTTTGGCCCTTTGAGCTCTTCTAATTCTTGGACGAGTTTTTTTCTCTTTTCTTCAGTAATATAATCAGCGCTTTGTTTCATCATTAAATTCTATCTTTTTTTTAGGAAAAAGTCAAAAAGAGCCTATGATATAACACCGCCACCAATTACAATATCTTTATCGTAAATTACCACAGATTGGCCGGGAGCGGCGAGAATTGGCTTGTCGAAAATAGGTTCTGTTTTGTTTGATTTTAATACTTTAACCTTGCAAGCTAAAAATTCTCCATGATAACGGATTTGGCAACTATAGGTTTTTGCTTTTTGTTGTTTGCTGTCAGGTGGATCAGAAATCCAATTCACATCTTTCAAAACTATTCCCCTATTCGCTCGAATTAGCCCATCGGAAGATTTAGGATTCTGCGAAACAATCAGGATATTTTTCTTAATATCTTTACCAACAACATAATATGGCCCATCTATAGGGCTTTTTTTAGTAATTACGAAGCCATGCCTTTCACCTAGAGTAAAAAATACTGCACCATCATGATGCCCTATTTCTTCCCGTTTTTCATTTACCACTTTGCCCTTTTTTGATTTTATATAATGCTTTAAAAATTCTTTTAGATCCACATCTCCCAAAAAGCATACCCCCTGACTGTCTCTCTTTTCTGCTACAGGCAATTTAAACTTCTTAGCAAGCGCACGCACCTGGCTTTTCTTTAAATGCCCCACAGGAAATAAAATTTTTAACAGCTCCTTCTGGGTCAGCGTCCAGAGGAAATAACTTTGATCCTTAGATGGATCAACACCTTTTAATAGCTTCGCCGACTCCATTTGGAAAATTTGTGCATAATGCCCTGTTGCTACATAATCCGCCCCCATTGAAAGGGCTTTTTTGAGGAATGCACCAAATTTTACTTCCCTATTACACATTACATCCGGATTAGGCGTTCGTCCGAGCTTATATTCAGAAATCATATAATCCGCCACATGCTTTTTATATTCTTTTTCAAAATCAAAGGTTAAAAATGGAATATCTAAATGCGCTGCTACACGCATTGCATCTAGTCGCTCTACTTCTTCATTGCACTCCAAAAAATCCGGGTGCCAAGTCTTCATAAAGACTCCCACCACTTCATATCCAGCTTTTTTGAGAAGCGCTGCCGAAACAGAGCTATCCACCCCGCCCGAAAGCCCCACAAATACTACCTTTTTCTTCATCCCATTAGAGATTTTCATATATTAATTTTATACATTTATATAGTTTTAGAAACATGTAACCTGTTATCTCTAACGGGATTCATCAAGTCAGCTTACAAACTCATAAGCTTTTTGTAAAGCTCGAAGGTCGCTCGAGAGTCGGAAAGGGCGGTGTGGGCATTTTTGTTTTCAATGCCAAAATGATCGCAAAGGTTACGAAGCGAAAACCTGTCAATATCTTTATCGGTATGAAGCTTCGCAAAAGCTATTGAAATAGTATCGAGCTTGTGATAATGCATTTTGTTTTCCACTCCGGTAATACGAAAGGCCCTGTCTATAAAAAGATAATCAAAAGCGACATTGTGAGCGACCATAATCGCATCCACTGTCTTCTCAGAAAAAATCTTCATCGTCTCTTTCAAGTTGTAACCAAATATCCAATCCGCCTCGTTATACCCATTTACACGGAGCGCCACTGGATCAGCATCTTTTATCCTCTCCGGTTTTACTTTCAGTTCAAACTCTTCTATAGTTTCAAACGAGGGTGTACTTCCACTCCAATCCTGCGAAACTAAAACACAACCGATAGAGATAATCTCATGACGGTCCGGATCAAGACCGGTAGACTCAATGTCCACAAAGGCTAAATTTTGTTTTTTCATCTGGGCCATATTCGTTTATTGCTTTTGTAAGTATTTCGCCACATTTAGCTTGTGCTCCGCAAATGTGCGGGCATAGTGAATTGTACCACTCTTATCGTGTAGATAAAAAAGATAAGGCGAAGCAACCGGATAAATTGCGGCCTTTATTGCTTCAAGGCCTGGGTTGCATATTGGATTTTTTGGCAGTCCTTTATTTTTGTAAGTCTCTGGCGCCGCATCAGCTTGCAAGAGCATTCCTTTAGTAATTCTGTTCCATAAAATACCGGCAATGATGCCTCGGTCAGCATCACCCTCAGCCTCCCTCTCGACAATTGAGGCCATAGTAATAATGATGTTTTCAGACTTACCACTCAAAATAATATCTTGTTCTAACAGTTTTATTTTCCTTTCAAAATTATCATTCATAGCTTTTAAAAGTTGGGTTGCTCCGTCGGCCGGGAATAAAAAGTATGTATCTGGAAAAAGGTATCCTTCCATGGCCTCTGCTTTAAAATCAGCTGCATTAAAATTGGTAAGCTTAGAAGAAGCTACTTCTATGATTTGTGAGGTGTTGTATCCTTCAGGGATGGTAAGTTTTACTAAATTTATTCCATACTTACCCTCTCCAATATTTCTAGCTACATCAGACACAAAAGAACCCTGTGCAAAAACATAGTCTCCTGGCACCATATGATGTTCACCACCATAAAGAATAGAAAATGCTTCAAAAGCGACTCGGGATCGTATTATGTTTTCTTTTTTTAAGTCCTGTGATATGTGACGCAAGCTTGAGCCTTTTTTTATACTAAAAGTTGCACTTTGTGGGAAATTGCCCGGCGGGCTCAAAAAAAAATGAGCTAATAAGGTTAAGGAAAGTACTAAAACTGGAATAAAAAAAGGACGTCTAAAAAATATAGGCATAAATTCTATAACTAAGTCGGCAAATTGGTTGGCGGAGAAGCTTCTTTTGATTCCACTCGCTCGAGTCCAGGAACCTTGAGTATCTGGCCTGGAAAGTGCCATAGGGTTGCCAGTTCTTCAACGTTTAAAATGTAGGTATGATGATGAAAAAAGTTTGGAAATATCGCTGGAGAAATCGGCCAAGGAAGCATCCATGGTTGATGAGAAAAAACATTGTGCCTCATGGGTAAATGATAAAATCCTCTTTCTCTATATTCGTGAAGCATTCTGTTGCGGAGCTGATCGACTCTTTTTTCAGTCATAAATAAAGCCGCCCATGGGTAAGCGTCACCTTGAGTGGAATTGAAACGCATAAACTGGTTCATGTTTGGCGCGGCATATTGGCGGAAAATGAGGCGGCTGTCCCGGCGTCTGTTCTCGCTGAAAATTTCTCTTTTGGCAACATAACAGATTCGAATGCCGGTCTCAAAGCCAAGCTTGGTGGTTTTTAAAGTCATGCTTTCAAAAACCGGTTTGAGCCAGTCCGGAGCTCGTATTTCTTTGGAAAAAGTTCCATCAGGCCTCTCCCCGACTTTTGTATATTCGTCGGCCATTTTTTTCATAACTTCCACAGACTCTTCAGTCCAATCATGATGTCCGAACCAGGTTCCGTGAGTGTGGAATTTTTTTTCGTGATCAGGCCGCACTACTATTTGCACCCACAACTGCTCCCCTTTTTGAATTGAACTGAGCAATTCAATGACTGGGGAAAGCGGATCAACTTTATATTCTTCTTTCGGATCTTTATCCAGACCAAAATCAACATAGGTTTTTATAGGGAATGCCTCAGATTTATCTAATTTAAATTCACAACCCCACAGATTCCACTCGCTCCCTTTGCGAATTTCTGGGATAGCTAATGTATAGTCTTCCGCGTCTTTGACCTGCGCTTGCGGGTATTGGGCATACATCTGGGTTTCAATCAAACTTTTCAAACGCGATGGGCAACGAATATAAAAATGCACTTGCCCATCAATGGAGACTATTTCAAGAGAATACCAAAACCACACTGCTCCTTGCCAGTATTCTTCGAGTCCGCCTTTTTGGCTCTTGTGATAAAGGGCATTGGTAAAAAATAACTCCATGGCTTTTGGCGAGCGCAGCACTTCTCTAGGAGGAACAACTTCGAGTAAGACCCAAGTGATCCCAGATATAAAATTCTGCTGGATGTAATGCAACCAGAAGATCCAAGTAATCCGGAATAAAATTAATGTACCGATTAACGGCAACAAACCTATTAAAAAATGTCCCATGGCTCCAAATATTGAATTAAGCATTGCCTATATTGTAATATAAAACAGAGCAAAGGCAAAGGAAATGCCTAATAATATAGGCAGATCTTAGTGCCTGACGGAGAAATAGCCTAAAAGAATGGCTACAATGATAAGGCCGATAATAATGGCAAGAATATGAATGACGCCTTTATTTGTTTTCATACAGCCCGTTTTTGTTTTTCTTGAAATACTTCGGGTTTTGTAAGTTGACTAAAATAGTATTTTTCTTGAAATAT
This sequence comes from Minisyncoccia bacterium, assembly GCA_041499755.1. GTDB lineage: Bacteria > Patescibacteriota > Minisyncoccia > Phycocordibacterales > UBA9973 > UBA9973. Next base: position 3,138 of record JBGQKV010000015.1, on the reverse strand, counting down.
CTTTCTTTCATCACGCGCTCTACCACTTCTTCCTTTGCCATTGGTCCGTCTTTTTTTAAAATATCTCGAATGACTTCACGGGCAATGCCGGTCTTGTAGCCCCATTCAGCGAGCGCATACATCCCTCGTCCAACTAAAACAAAACGGGGGTCTTTAATGAGCTCGTTATGACAAGTGGCATAGTGAGTCTTTTTGCCGAAAGTGCGGGTGATGGCATCAGCCACTTCGCGGAAATGCATCGGACTTCCATGCTTTCTCATTACGAGAAAAGCATAATCTTTGACTCCGCGCGTGCGGACATTCGGAGAAGAAGCCTTGCCCCATTCTCCGAGAGGGTTCTTGCCTATCTTTTTTGAGAGCGAGAGCCAGCGGCGAGCAATTTCCTCATTTCTGTATTCCTCAGAAACATCCTTCAAGTGTTCCAAAAACTTTTTTATCATTTCTGTTTCTGGGATAAGGTCCTGATCATTTAAACTGGCATAAAGCTTTTTTAAAGAATCATGTACTTTTTCTACAACCGCATCATTTACACTCCAGCGCACGTGAAAATTGTCATCCTCGCGGTGCCTCTTGAATGAGTCGCCAAGTACTAAATAAAAATGAATATGATTTTGAGTGGCTTTATCTTTAGCAATGTGAGGTAAGAGATCATGTTCAGCGACGATTGCGCCCAAGGAGTTTATCAATTGCTTTAATTCATCAAATGTGGCTTGTTCACTCTTATAAGCCTCGGATTTCTTTATGGAGTGTAGGGCTGCGTCTTCAATCTGACGCACTCGCTCGCGAGTTATGCCGTATTTTTTGCCGATAGCTTCCAAGGTCTTTTTTTCCGCGTCAGTGGTCAAACCAAAACGATTCATTATCACGTCACTTGCTCGGTCGTGCAGATGGGAGGTTATTTTCTTGGTAACTTGTTTTGGTTTGAACGATATCGTTGACATAAAAATTATATGCTTAGTTATTTATAATATTACTTATATTTATAGTATACACATACTTGACTACAAGTCAAATATTTCACCATAATGACTGTCTTAACTTTTCCTATTTGCGCGGACTCTGTCAAGCTCTGTTAAAAATTTCTTCCTTAAACGTACGGACTTTGGGGTAATTTCCAAATACTCATCACTGCTCATTACTTCCAAGCCACGTTCAATTGAAAGGGTGAAAGGCGGACGTACCACTATAGCCTCATCAGTCCCCGACGCACGCATATTGGTCAATTGCTTGCCCTTTGTCGGGTTTACGGACATCTCTTCGCCCTTTAGGACGTTCCCAATGACCATCCCTTCATACACTTCTGTTCCGTGATCAATATATAATATACCACGTTCTTGTAGATTTGCAAGGGCAAAAGCCACCGCCTTCCCAGCAACCATCGAGGACATAGAACCATACTCTCGCCTCTTTATTTCTCCGGCATATGGCTTGAAACCAACCACGCGGGAAGATATAATCCCCTCGCCCCTTGTGTCTATGATAAACTCTCCGCGAAAACCAAGGAGTCCACGAGTCGGTATTTCAAAAGTCATTCTCTGCATCCGCCCTTTTATTGCCATATCTTTCATCACCCCACGACGCTTGCCTATTTTTTCTATTACTGCCCCAGAATACTCATCCGGCACATCTATCACCAATTCTTCATAAGGTTCGGTCTTCGCACCATTTTCTTCTTTGAAAATTACTTCTGGCTCTGACACTTGCATCTCAAATCCTTCGCGCCGCATGTTTTCTAAAAGAATCGCTACGTGGAGCTCCCCTCTACCGTAAACTTTAAAAAAACTCGGGCCCATATTATTTTCTCCTTGGTCTGGCGAAAAATCTACTTTTAGTCCGACGTTGATTTCAAGCTCTCGCTCTAGACGCTCTTTGATTTGGCGTGACGTCACAAATTTCCCTTCACGTCCGGCAAAAGGAGAATCATTTACTAAAAAGTTCAAAGAGATAGTTGGTTCATCAATCGCGATATGTGGCATTGCCTCTACACTTTCATCTTCACATAGTGTCTCTCCGATATAAATATCTGGTATTCCGGCAATCATTACAATATCCCCTGACTCAGCACCACTTACTTCTTTTCTGCTGATTCCTTCAAAAGTAAAAAGTTTGGTTATCTTACCAATTCTTGTGCCAGCATCATTTTTTACAAACACTGTAGATCCAGAAACTATTTTCCCAGAATAAATACGAGCGATAGCCATGCGGCCAAGAAAATTGTCATAACCAAGATTAAAAACCTGCGCGGACATTTTTTCGTTTTCACGCCCAGATGCGGGCGGGACTTTTTCCAAAATCACATCTAGAAGTGGAGAAAGAGTGCTAGGAATATCATCCATATGTCTTTTCGCCCAGCCATCTCTTCCTACTGCATAAACAGTCTCAAAATTTGCCTGCTCCTCGTTCGCGCCAAGCTCAAAAAAAAGATCTAGCACTTCCTCGTGCACTCGGTGCGCATCGGCTGCTGGCTTGTCTATCTTATTTATTACTACGATTGGTTTTATACCAAGCTCTAGGGACTTTTTGAGTACAAATCTTGTCTGTGGCATTGGACCTTCAACAGCATCTACCACTAAAAGCACAGAATCAATAGCACGAAGCACTCGCTCCACTTCCGAGCCGAAATCCGCGTGACCGGGAGTATCCACGATGTTTATCTTCGTGTCTTTATAATAGATAGAAGTGTTTTTAGAGTAGATCGTAATACCGCGCTCTTTTTCAAGGGCGTTTGAATCCATTGATATTCCTTCATCTTGCACTCCACCATTTTGCTTCATCAAAGCATCGGTAAGAGTAGTCTTGCCGTGGTCCACGTGCGCTATTATTGCAATGTTTCGTATTTCCATAAAAATAAAAATCCCGAAGGGATTGGTAAATTAATCATAACATATGAAAAAATATTATTCAACTACAAAATAGCGTCTCTGAGACTTTTAGGGGCTTTGGTCAGATTTTGGTAACCATTTTTAGTAATGAGAATCATATCTTCAATACGCACACCGCCAAAATTCTTGAAATAAAGTCCCGGCTCAACTGTCATCACGCATCCTATCGGTAAAACATCTTCACTCTTTGGCTTAAAATTCGGCCATTCATGAATAACCGTGCCCACACCATGACCAAGACCATGCGGAAAAGATT
>JBGQKV010000014.1:0-14852 GCA_041499755.1 Minisyncoccia bacterium | reverse complement strand
ATAAAAAATATTAAAAAATACAGTTTTGTAGTCATCGCGGTGGTACTCCGAATATATATTCGCTCTTCTATGACAGTAAAAAAAAGAAGTGCAATTATCGCTAAGCAAATAAAAAGCAGGTTTACCAACCATTTTCCCAAAAAGCAAAACGAAAATAAAGAAGTTTCTGGTTTTTTAAAGTCAGTATCGGATTACAAACGAAAGATTAAAGATTTAAAACATAAAATCCGAGAAGAGGAGAAAAATTATTAGAAATCGCCGGGATAGCTCAACGGTAGAGCAACGGTTTTGTAAACCGTAGGTTGGAGGTTCGAATCCTCTTCCCGGCTCAAACAACCTTAATTTGCAACGCTTTTTGTCTCTTTAGTGTCTTCTTTTATAGTTTTCTCTAGAGCAGGAAGCATTTTTTCTATCTCTTCCATGCTGGTAAAACCTGGGTGAACTTCCCTGTTTATCACTAGGGCCGGCAGAGTATTGGGAATTTTATATATTGAAATCAAGGCTTTAATAGCGGAAAGGTCGAGATTGTAATCAAAAGAATAAACTCGAAACTCCGGATATTTTGCTCGGAGTGCATCAAGCGCATATCCCTCTTTTACACAATCCGGACAGCTATCTTTATTGGCATAGAAATATAAGACAAACACAGACTTTATACCGCAGCGCTCAGAAATTTTCTGCATCAAGAGATGGTCTTTAATTTCAAGCAGGGAGTAGTATTTTTTAAGTCCGATAATATCGGAGCTCGCACCAATATTTGTTTCGCTGTATGCTATTTTGTCTGCTAAGGAAGAAAGCTCTGAAGAAAGAGCCGACTTGTTCACATCCTTGCATGACAACTCTTGAAGCAGAGAAAATTGGGTTTCCGAAGATAAAATATCAATGGAAATTTTATCTTGGATTGATTTTAACTCCCCCACTTTTTTATTAGTAAAATAGTTACTCAAGTAGCCAGCGGTCAGAAAGAGGCTTGCGGTAATCAAGAAGACTATAAGATATTTTTTCCAATCAATATTGTTATTCATATTTAGCGCCAGGCAGGCCTTTTTGAAATCACTGTATTGTAAATAGCTTTTATTATCCAAAAAGGAGCGACGACAGAAAAGATCACAAAAAAGTAAAGCATGTCACGCGAAAGGATTATCTTACCTTCCGCCATCTTTTGCCCAAGAATCATTGATAATATAACGAGGCTGTAAAGAAAAAGTGTAATAAATAAAAGTGTACCGGTATTCATATAGAAAAAATCAATATGACTAGAACTAGGAAGATTGTGGACACCTACGACACTGATTTGATTAAGTTTAATATAAATAAAATGTACTAAATTATACGATAGTCTAGAAAATAGATATAAAGCAGCCAAAACAGATATGATACCAGCAGGTATGGTAAAAAGAGAGAAGTTGCCATATTGTTTCTTAAATATAAGGTATCGATAATCTATCGTATTGTTTAAAAATCCGTAAATCCAACGTAAGCGCTGGCGGAAAAGCTTGCCGACAGTTTTTGGAGCATTAGTGTAAACATAAGCGTCATTAGACTGTTCAATTTTATAGTTATTTTTCTGCATTCTAAATGCTATCTCCATATCTTCAGTATTGTGAGCATGACGATACGGGCCAAGATCATCAAATACTTTTTTGCGGAAAATGGTAAACGGTCCAGGGGTTACATGGATAGCTCCAAGGAAACCCAACATTTTTTTTATATAAACAGCCATATCATATTCGGCTTTTTGCGCACGCTGAATGATGCTCATCGGAGTATTTACTATGATTGAAGGAGCTACTGCCATCGTACTCAAGTCACTCTCAAAGTAACTCATAATTCTTTTTAACGCCTCGGGGTGAACAAAAGAATCTGCATCAAGACAGCCGACAAATTCTGTCTCAGTATTTTGAAGTCCAAGATTGATAGCTGTATATTTTCCACCATTTTCTTTTTGCATTACTTTCACATTATCAATATCCTCAAATTGTGACATTATGTTCCAAGTTTTATCTGTAGACCCATCATCAATCAGAATAATTTTAAGTTTATCTTTTGGATAGCTTAGAGAAAAAATAGATTGTATAGTTTTCCGTAGAGTCTTCTCTTCGTTCCAACACGGTACAATAATAGTAACAGTGGGATAGCTGCTAAGAGATATCCCCCCTCTTCTTTTTATTATTTTCTTATGATTTTCAAAAAAAGTAATAAGGAAAAATACCTGCACGTAGACAGCCAGAAAGGTCAATATATAAAATATTGCGCTTGAAAATGAAGTCATATATTTATATGAATTTAATATAACAGCTTAACCGCCAAAAAGCAAACCCTTCCCTGCTAGCAGGGAAGGGTTTGCAAAAACAAAAACCATTACATCATTTTATTATTTCCTTCCATTCCACCCTTTCCTGACATTCCGCAAGCCTGGCAAGCAGCCACGCACTTTTTGCACTTGCAACCGAAACACATCATCACTGCGGCAATACCTACAAGGACGTAGATTACAGCTTCAAGCCACGGTATGCTGCCTAGGATCATATGAACAACGTTCCAGCTGTCCATCTTGCCCATCAACATACCTATACCGACTAAACCCCAGTTGATACCGCCAACGATAAGCAAAACACTGCCTATCTTACTATTGGTACAACTGTCTTTATGCATGTGCATAATATTATTTTAATAAGTTAACTTATAAAAATATTCCCACCTCTACGACGCAGTCGGGCAGGTTTACCGTATAATTATATCATAGGCCGAAAATATGCTATACTTGAAAGTGCATAACTATTATTAGGTATAATTAAAACAAAAATGGAAGAAATAGAACAAACAACAATAGCAGAACCAAGGAAAAAAATAACTGTAAAAGAAATAACCCAACCTATGGCCACAATACTAGCCGGCGCTTTGATTGCTGGCTCAATTTTAATTGGTTTTTCTTGGCTAAAATCAGGAAATACTACTTTACCAGACAAGACCACAACCCCGGATAGTGTAACCGCCGGAACAGTACCGCCTCTTTCAAAAGATGACAGGGTCCTTGGGGACAGTGGTGCGAAAGTCACCCTTGTTGAATATGCAGACTTTCAATGCCCATTTTGCGGAAAATTTCAAAAAGAAGTGGTAAGTACTATCGGGGATAGCTACGTGAAAGACGGCAGAGTACAACTTGTTTACCGAGATTATGCTTTCCTTGGGCCTGAATCGACTCGAGCAGCTGAAGCAGCCCGCTGTGCGGGAGATCAAAATAAATTCTGGGAATATCATGATTATCTTTTCTCTCATCAGAACGGCGAGAACCAGGGAGCATTTTCAGATCCAAACTTAAAATCTTTTGCTAAGGCTTTAGGATTAAATGAAACTTCTTTCAATTCTTGCCTAGATTCCAGTAAATATGCAAAAGCAGTTTCGGACTCTACCGCTGAAGGAAATACGGCCGGCGTAAACGGCACTCCGAAAGGATTCATCTTAGTTCAAGGTAAAGTAGTCTCCACCATCGACGGCGCTGAGCCATTAACAATGGTTACTGCCAAACTCGACAAGGCCTTGAAATAATTTAATCAAAATAGTTTTTGAGGCGGGCGATTTTTTCGTGCTGGCGAAGTTTCTCATGCACTTTAGCTTCAATTTGGCGGATACGCTCGCGGGTGACATTAAATTCCTCTCCTACTCGCTCAAGAGTGTGTTGAATACCGTCGGTCAAGCCATAGCGCATTTCTAAAATTCTGCGCTCTTTTGGGTTGAGCTCATCGAGCACAGAGCGGATCTGGTCCGCCAAAATACGGCGGGAAGATTCCTGGTCCGGACGCAAAATCTTCTCATCCGGTATAAAATTCTCCAAGGTTGACTTGTCATCCTCGTCCCCCACTGGTTGTTCTAGAGAAATAGTCTCCTGGGAAATATTTTCAATAGTGTGCACTTTTTCAATATCAATACCCATTTCGGTGGCGATTTCTTCCGAGAGCGGTTCTCGGCCTAGATCTTGAGAAAGTCTTCGGTGCACTTGTTTGTATTTAGAAATTGTCTCCACCATGTGCACTGGAATACGAATAGTTCGCGATTGGTCTGCCAATGCGCGAGTAATAGATTGACGAATCCACCAAGTGGCATAAGTTGAGAATTTAAATCCTTTCGTCCAATCAAATTTTTCAACCGCTTTAAAAAGGCCTAGATTCCCTTCTTGAATAAGATCAAGTAGGGTTAGATCGGCGCTACGGCCGACATATTTTTTAGCGATTGAGACCACAAGGCGTAAGTTTGCCCGGGCTAGCAGATTCTTGGCTTCTAAATCTCCACGCTCGATGCGTCTAGCAAGTTCTTTTTCTTCAGCTGCGTAAATCAGCGGATACTGCCCTATTTCTTTCAAATACATCTGGATTGAATCGTGAAGGGCAGACTTATTCAGATCTTTATCATTCGCCAAGCTGTCGAGATCAAGCAAGTTGCCTCCTTCCAGCACATCAATGCCGGCAATGCTGAACTTGTCATAAAGCTCATCTAAAAATAAAATATTATTTTCCACATCCGGGAAAGTCTTTAAAATTTCATCATAGGTGATAAATCCACGCTTGCGCCCTTTTTCAATGAGCTCCCGCGCCCTGGTCTCCATCATTTCTGCTTTTTTCTCTGCCGCATTCATCTTTTTGACGGGAGCTTTTTTGAGAAGTTTCTTCTTTGTTTTTCCCGACGCTTTCGGTCGGGATCCCGACCCCTTTGGGTGTCGGGACTTAATTTTCTTCTTTGTTTTTATTTTTGCTTTTACTTTTTTTTGTTTCATATTATTTTTTTATTAAAACGAGTGCTTTTAATACTTTCTCTCTTTTTCACTATCTCATCTATTTCTTTTAAGACTTTTTGCTCCTTATCTTTATCCTTTTCTTCCTGCGCAAGACGGAGCTCTTTCATTTTTCTGGCTAAATCTTCGTTTAAGTACTCCTCTTCAATATTGGAAAGCAATTCTTTTACATCGCGGCTTAAGTTTTCATTGTTTGCATAGAAAACCTCCGCTTCAAATACTAAATCTTCTTTAAAATCTTTATAGTGGTCTATCTTATCTTCAAATTTTTTAAAAATTACTTGCGGGTCTATCGCTTGATTTTTCATTCCCTCCTGCCAAAAAGCGATGCCCAGGAGTCGGCGCTCAATGTAATCCTTACGAAACATCCTGCTTTGATTTTCTTCTGCTTCTACTATTTCTCTCTTCTCTTCCTTTAAGAAATTTTCAACTTTTTTCAAATCGTCCATTAAGGCGGCCTCTGGAATACCTGAAGCATCGCTGATTTTTTTAAGGAAATGTGATTTTTCTATTGAGCTATCGAGCGCACCGACATATGGCAAGATTTTCTCCCTTATTTCTTTATTGGCTTTTCTTTCGTCGCCATTTGAAGATTTTATGGCCTTATCTAGAAGGAAAAGAATTATATGCTTTGAGTTCCGGACAGCTTCTTTCCAAGCCTCAGCCCCACCTTTCAATATTAAATCTGCTGGGTCCACTCCCTCTGGGAGCATTGCGCTTTTTACATCCATCCCTATAGACAGAGCAATCTTACCTGCTCTGTCTGATGCTGAAAGACCTGCTTTGTCTGCATCAAAAGCTAAAACTATATTAGTGGAAAGTCTCCTTAAAAGCCCTAAATTACTTACTGCATTTTCCTTAGAAACTACAGAGTCAGAAAGTGCTGTACCGGAGGTCGCGACTGTATTTCTAAACCCCGCTTGGTGTGATAATATCAAATCCATTTGCCCTTCTACTAAAATGGAAAAATTATTTTTTCGGATTGAGTCTTTCGCTTTATCTATACCGTAAAGGACAGATGACTTACTGAAAATAGGCGTCTCTGGGGAGTTTAAATATTTTGCTGATTTACCATCATCTACGAATATTCTACCGGAAAAAGCTATTACTCGCCCACTAGAATCAGAAATTGGAAACATAATCCTATTCCTAAATCGGTCATACATATTTTTATTTTCCACATCCGGCTTTTTAGCCAATCCCGCGAGCTCTATCTCTTTATCAGTAAATTTTTTAGATTTTAGATAATTGTAAAGTTCTCGCCAATCATTTTTTGCAAAACCAATGCGAAAATCTTTTATAGTTTTTTCTTCCAACCCGCGAGATTTTAAATATGACTGCGCTTCTTTATTTTCTGTAAAGTTTCTTGAGTAATAAAGCGTAGCTTCTTCCATTATCATGTATAACTTCTCTTTTTCACTCTGATTCTCTTTGTCTTTGGGATTAAATTCTCCCAACGGCACTCCGGCGCGATCTGCTAATAATTTCAAAGCCCCTCTGAAATCGAGCCCTTCAAATTCCTGCACAAAAGTAAAAATATCTCCTTTGGCGCCACATCCGAAACAATAATACCCGCCACGTTCAGGAGACAAGAAAAATGACGGAGTTTTCTCGTTGTGAAACGGGCATTTGGCTTTCAGGTTTGCCCCGGCTCGTTCTAACTTTATATAAGAAGAGACTACATCTTCGATTGAAAGCCTCTCCTTAATTTTTTGAACTGGAGAGATCATATGACTTTTATTCCTCTACGACTGGAGCCTCGGGCTTCTTGCGAAAGCCAGTACCAGCCGGTATCAATCTTCCAATAATCACATTTTCTTTTAGTCCGCGGAGAGAATCCACCCCACCTTTGATAGCATTTTCGATGAGAACACGGTTGGTATTTTGGAAAGAAGCTGCGGAAAGCCAACTCTTGGTGCGGAGAGATACTTCCGTGATGCCGAGCGCGATGACTTCGGCCTTCGCTTCAGCACCGCCTGTTTTCTCTACTCTGCGATTCTCTTCAATCAAAGCCGTATTTTCAACAACATCGCCCGGGGAAAAATTTGTATCCCCTGCGGTTTTAATCCTCCTTCGTGAGAACATCTGACGAATAATTATCTCTGTGTGCTTTCTGGAAATCGAAGCACTCTGCAATTCATAAACTTTATTGATTTCTCGAATGATATATTCTTCGGCCATTTCTTTGTCCCCGAATTTGAAGATCTCAGCAATATCAGCTGAACCGTCTGTTAAAAGTTCACCTTTCTTTACCTTACTTCCAACTTTTACAATTGGCATTCGGCGATAAGGCGCGATATATTCAATCTCGTTGGCTTTACCATCTAATTTGGAGTCAGCAAGCACTTTTATTATCTTTTCTTTTTCGTCTTTGTTTTTTATTTCAATAACTTCACCATCCACTTCTGAAACTATGGCCGCATTCTTTGGAATCCGGCGTTCAAATATTTCTTCAACACGCGGAAGACCAGCAGTAATGTCCGTACCAGCGACACCTCCAGCATGGAAAGTACGAAGGGTCAGCTGAGTTCCCGGCTCGCCGATAGCTTGCGCCGCGATTATACCTACCGCTTCACCTAAATCAACAAGACGATTCCTGCCTAGGTCGAGTCCATAGCATTGCTGGCAAAGCCCATGGACGGTCTTACAGGTAAGCGGGGAACGGACAAAAACTTCAGTGAAACCAAGGGATTCAATTTTTTGCGCCTCTTCTTTTGTCACTAAAAATCCTTTTTTATAAGCAACCTTACCGTTCTTGTCTTTCAAATCTCCAGCGAGTACTCGGCCACGTATATTCTTGGACAGAGAAATTTCAATACCAGAAATATTTTCTTTTGCAACCGTTTTTCCTTCTTTTGTGCCGCAATCTTCTTCTGTAATCACGACATCTTGCGCCACATCCACTAAACGACGAGTCAAATATCCAGCTTTAGCAGTGTTGAGCGCAGTGTCTGAGGCACCTTTTCGCGCGCCGTGAGTAGTAATAAAGTACTCAATCGGCGATAATCCTTCTTTGTAAGACGGAATAATCGGGAACTCCAGGGTGCGCCCCTGGTTATTTTGAATAAGCCCTTTCATGCCGGTCATTTGGATCAAGCTTGTCACCGTACCTCTGGCACCAGAGGTGAAGAGATCATAGGTGGAGCCGTTTTTATCAAGCGTTCCCGGCAATACTTTTTCAATTTCCTTTTTAGCCAAGGTCCAAATCTCAATGATTTTCTGGTATTTTTCCTCTTCAGACAGAAGACCGTCATTCCATTGTCCGACTACTTGCTCTTCAGCAGCTCTACTAGTCGCAATAATTTTTTGTTTCTCAGCTGGGACTTGGACGTTGTCGATACCCCAAGTAGTGCCAGAAACTGTAGAATACTTATAACCGAAATTTTTTATTTTATCTAGAATTGCCGGAGTTTCGTCTATTCCATAATGCATAATGAGCTCGTCAACAAGAGCAGAAAGACGCTTTTGATTCATTTCGTCGTTCACAAAAGCAAAATCGGAGGGCAGGATGCTGTTGAAAAGAAGCCGACCGACCGAAGTTTCAAAAACTTTCCCTTCAAATTTTTTATATTTTTCAGTATCAGTAGTCAGTACTTTTATCTTGGCACGAAGCGACACCCCTCCAAAGTCATAAGTTGTCACTGCATGGTTCGGATTGGCAAAATATTGTCCCTCACCCTGTTCTCCATCGACAGATTTTGTCATCCAATAAGAGCCGAGCACTATATCCATCCTAGGATGCACTATCGGATCTCCATTTTGTGGCTTAAGCAAGTTTTTATTTGCCGCCATCAACTCTTTTGCCTCCCATTGTGCTTCATCTGATAGAGGTACATAGACAGCCATCTGGTCTCCGTCAAAGTCTGCGTTAAAAGCCTGACAAACTAGTGGGTGCACCTGAATAGCGTTTCCCTCGATTAGAATCGGGTTGAAAGCCTGAATACCGAGACGATGCAGGGTCGGCGCTCGGTTTAAGAGCACATATTTTCCTTGAATGACTTCTTCAAGCATTGCCCAAACCTCGGGAACACCCTCTTCAATGAGCTTGTTTGCGCCGCGAATATTGAATGCCATTTCTGCCTGTAGTATTTTAGAAATGACAAAAGGTTTGAAAAGTTCCAAAGCCATGTGTTTTGGCAACCCGCATTGATTAAGTTTTAGCTGTGAACCAACGACGATAACACTGCGTCCTGAATAGTCCACGCGTTTCCCCAATAGATTTTGGCGGAAAAGACCTTGCTTTGATTTTAGGTTGTCGGAAAGAGATTTGAGGGCGCGCTTTTGGGATTGGCTCATTGCGGCAGAGTTATTCTGCTTAGCGATTGAGTTATCAATCAAAGCATCTACTGCTTCCTGGATAATTCTTTTTTCATTACGGAGTATTACATCCGGCGCGTTTATTTCTTTGAGCTTTTTCAAGCGATTATTGCGATTTATCACTCGGCGATAAAGATCATTCAAGTCAGAAGTCGCGTGCCGTCCACCGTCTAACGCCACCATCGGACGGAGCACTGGCGGGATAACAGGGATGACCGTCAGAAACATCCACTCAGGTCTTACACTGGCATACATCATCGCCCGAATGAGAGAGAGTCTTTTATGCAGTTTTTCCTTCTCTGCAACGCTCGCTTTTTCAATCATCTTTTCGGTGTGAACTTTAAGCTTGCCTAAGTCTAAATTTTTAAAAATAGAATAAATTGCTTCTGCGCCGATATTGGCTTCAAAACAAGTACCGTATTTTATTGAGTAGTGATGAAAAGAAATTTCGTTGAGCACCTTACCTTCGTAAATTTCACCGATTTCTTTCTTGGTGCTGGAAAGCAATGTTTTCAACTTTTCTTTTGTGTCGTCATCAGCCGCATTTTTTAATTTAGCTTTGTACTCACGATCAAGATTTTGAATTATTGTTTCTTTTTCGTCCTCATGCACTTTTGTGATGATATAGCCGGCAAAGTAAACGACTTTTTCTAGGTCCGATACCGAGACATTGAGGAGGATGCTCATTCTAGACGGCACCCCGCGCAAGAACCAAATATGGGCCACAGGGGTAGCAAGCTCAATATGGCCCATACGCTCTCGGCGCACGATAGAACGAGTCACCTCCACTCCGCATTTTTCGCAAATAATGTCTTTGTAGCGGATCCGGCGATATTTTCCGCAATAACACTCATAGTCTTTTTCCGGTCCAAAAATACGCTCGTCAAAAAGGCCACCACGTTCGGATCGGCCGGTACGATAATTTATCGTCTCCGCTTTCGTCACCTCTCCATAGGACCATTCCTTCACCTGCTCAGGCGATGCGAGCTTTAACGTAATGTGATCAAAATCTGTTGTGTTTAAAGTTTTCATAATATTTATTGGTTAGTGTTAAATCTCTTCTTCCGCTTTCTCTTTACTTGAATACTTTTTCAACTGCACATCAAGCGCGAGACCGCGAAGATAATTGAGCATTACATTAAACGAGGCTGGGGAATTCGGCTGTTTGATAGTCTCGTTTTTAATTATCGAATCAAAAGTAGACGACCGACCGACAATATCATCTGACTTAATAGTGAGCATTTCACGCAAGGCATAAGATGCGCCATATCCTTCGAGTGCCCAGACTTCCATTTCTCCAAATCTCTGACCTCCGCCTTGAGCTTTTCCGCCGAGTGGCTGCTGGGTAATGAGCGAGTACGGACCGATAGCGCGCATGTGAATCTTGTCTTCCACCATATGGTGAAGCTTTAGCATATACATATAGCCTACGGCGATATCTTGCTTGAAAGCATCCCCGGTGCGGCCATCATAAAGCTTCATTTTGCCGTTTTCATTGAGTCCAGCTTTTCTGAGCTCTTCTTTTATCTCTTCTTCTTTAGCGCCGAGGAATGGCGGGACAACGGCCTGATAGCCTAGCGTATGCGCGGCCATACCAAGGTGCATTTCAAGAATTTGCCCGAGGTTCATTCGGCTTGGCACGCCGAGCGGCGTAAGAATTATGTCTATCGGAGTACCATCTTCCATGTACGGCATATCTTCTTCTGGAAGCACAGTAGAGATAACACCCTTGTTTCCGTGTCGTCCTGCCAATTTGTCTCCGACGGAAATATTGCGGATTTGCGCTACTTCAATGACTATTTTTTTAATAATCCCTGATTCAAGAGTATGGCCGAGATCTCTAGAGAAAATTTTCACCCCAATTATTCGCCCGCGTTTGCCGTGCTCCATACGAAGAGACGTATCTTTCACATCGCGAGCTTTTTCGGCAAAGATTGATCGTAGTAATCTTTCTTCGGGGGTAAGTTCCGTCTCGCCTTTTGGTGTAATTTTTCCAACTAAAATATCATTTTCTCGTACTTCTGCGCCAATACGCACAATTCCATCTTCATCTAAATCTTTTAATTTAAGTTCTCCAACATTTGGAATATCACGAGTAGTTATCTCAGGCCCAAGTTTTGTGTCACGGACAGTGCAAATAAATTCTTCTACATATACTGATGTGAAAACACTATTCTTTACTAATCTTTCAGAAATGATAATCGCGTCTTCATAGTTTGCGCCATTCCAAGACATAAAAGCCATTAAAATATTTTGGCCTAGGGAAATTTGCCCGCCGACGGTGCTGGAAGTGTCTGCTAATACATCCCCTTTTTTTACTTTCTCTCCGATAGATACGGCCGGACGCTGATGGAAGACAGAAAAGTTATTGTTGCGAAGAAAATTTATAAGCTCATAGGTGTCTTCGCCTTTTGAACCTTTGACGATTATTTTTTTCGCATCTAAATACGACACTGCTCCGTCATTTTTTGCGATGACTAGCCGGCCAGAATCTCGAGAAGCCATCTCTTCAATACCGGTAGAGACGAGAGGCGCCTGTGGCAATACGCAAGGCACAGCTTGCTTCTGCATATTTGATCCCATCAGCGCGCGGTTTGCATCATTGTGTTCTAGAAATGGAATCATTGAAGTCGCAATAGAAAAAGCTTGATTGGTGGCCACGTCAATAAAATCCACTTCTTCACGAGAAACCATACCTGGCTGGGTTTTGAGGCGCGCCTCCACTTTGTCTGCGGTTATTTTCCCGTCTTCGTCATAAGGAATACCAGCGTGAGCAATGTTGTATTTTTCTTCTTCCAGCGCATTAAGATATTGCATCTCCCCGGTGATCTTTCCATTTTTTACTTTTATATAAGGAGTCTCAATTATGCCGAATTCATTAATCCTCGCATAAGTAGCCAAGTGGAGTATAAGACCGATGTTCGGACCTTCCGGGGTGTGAATAGGGCAGACTCGGCCATAGTGCGAAGGATGCACATCGCGCACTTCGAGTCCTGCGCGCTCACGAGTGAGACCTCCGGGCCCGAGGGCGGAGAGAGTACGCAAATGCTCTATTTCGTAAAGCACATTTTCCTGCGCCATAAACTGGGAAAGCTGGTTGGTAGTGAAAAATTCCTTGATACGGGCCTGAAGCGGGCGCTGATTGATGATTTGAATAGGCATCGCAGTATCTACATCAATAGTAGACATTCTATCCTGGATGTTTCTTTTGATCTGCATGATACCAGTACGGATTTTCTGCTGGAGCATTTCACCGACAAAGCGCACCCGTCTCTGGCCAAGGTGATCTATGTCATCTGCTTTAGAGCCTGGAGTATTGTTTAAATCAATAATATTGGAAAGCACCGTCACTAAATCTTCTTTGGAAAGAGTGCGCCTAGCAAGCTCGGCCTCGCCCATATCTTTTTCAAAACGCTTGTTGAAACGAAAACGCCCTACAGGAGAAAGGTCATACCGCTCAGCGGTAAAAATTGAATCTATAAACTCTTTGGCATTCTCGGCGGTAGCCATATCGCCATCACGAAGGCGCTTGTAGATTTCCATATATGAATCCGGAAGCGCCTTGGTGGTGTCTTTCGTCAGACACATTTTAATGGCCTCTTCATATGCAGAATTTTTGGCGAAAGCTTTCAAAATTTGCTCATCTGTGTGAAAGCCCATCACTCGGAGCAATGCTGAAGCTGGGAATTTTCTCTTTTTATCTATGCGCACATAGATAGCGCCGTCCGCCTCGGACTCAATTTCAATCCAGACTCCACGGGCCGGAATAATTTTCGCGCCGAAAAATCTTTTGCCTTTGCTTTCAGACTCGGTAAAGAAAACGCCGAAAGAGCGCGCCAATTGTGGCACAATGACACGCTCTACACCGTTTATTATGAAAGTGCCGTGATCTGTCATCAGCGGAACTTCGGACATAAAAATCTCCTGTTCTTTTACAGTGCCTAAAATTTTATTAGAAAGTTTTACGCGGGCCTTGAGCAAACCTTCGTAAGAGAGCTTGTTTAGCTTGGCATGATTTTCATTGTGCTTCGGCTCGCCGATTGAGAATGAAGTGAACTCTAGCTGGAACTTTTTTCCAGAGTAGTCATTGATCGGAGAGAATTCTTTAAAAACTTCGCCGATGCCTTTTTCCACCAGCCACTTGAAAGACGTGAGCTGGGTCTCTATCAAATTAGGGAATCTGATAAGGGGCTTCTTATAACGCGAAAAATACTTCTTAGGGAGCGTAGCTTTTAGAGACATATTTTAGATTAAGTTAACCTTATAATAATGCGAGTGGATTGCATCAATAACTCAATCTTTCCAATCTCCAATATCCTAGCATAGTCCTTAAAACAATGCAAATTTAGGCTGGGGATTATTTGCGCTTCTTCCATTCGTTAATCAATTTATGATTTCCTGAAAGGAGAACTTTTGGGACACGGTAATTTTTGCCTTTATATTTTAAAACTTCTGGGCGAGTGTAAACCTCGGAGGAAGAAACGCGATTTTCTTCAAGGGATTCATATTTTCCTAAAACTCCCGGGATTTGGCGGGAAATGGAATCAAGTAGGACCATTGCTGGAAGCTCTCCACCAGTCAGTACATAATCCCCTATTGAGATGTCTTCTGCCTTGGTGATTTTTTTCACTCGTGCATCGATGCCTTCATAACGGCCGGAAATCAAAATAATATCGGTATATTTTTTAGCAGAATTTTTTGCATAAGCTGTATCGAATTTTTTGCCACTTGGTGAGAAATTGATTATTTTGGTTTTCTTACTGTTTATTATTTTGGTTTTGATTTTAGAGAAAGCTTTTAAGAAAAGCTCGGGGCGCAATACCATTCCCGGCCCTCCCGCATAAGGCCTGTCATCAATGCGCCTTTTAGGTTCACAATAATCCATAGGGTTGTAAAACTTTATCTTTATCTTTTTATCCCGTATCGCCCGCCCGATAATAGACTCTTTTAAATAAGAATCAAACGCCTCCGGAAAAATTGTGATTATATGGAAATTCATAGAAAGAAAAACGCGCTATCACTATAGCGCGTTTTTCTCATTAATTCAATTTATATTCCCTTCAAATCTTCCATCGCCTGGTCTACGGTCTTCATAGAAGACCCTTGGCTAGGAGCTGGACGGGTTGAACCTTCTGGCTCGTTGATTTTGAGGTTTACTCGAGCATTGTTCTTCATACCGATGACTCGGAGAAGGGTGCGGAGAGCTTTGGCGGTGTTGCCCATGCGTCCGATGAGTTTGCCCATATCGGCTGGGTTCACGGTCAGGGTGATTAATACGCCCATTTCGTCTACGTTGCGTTCGATTTTTACATCGTTCGGATTATCAACTAGTGCCTTTACTACATATTCTAGGAATACTTTATCGCTTTCCATATCTATCTTTATAATGAATTTTTAATCACAGTCTCCTCGACTAAAAGAAACTAGTAGAGAAATTATATCAAACTACTTCGCCGCTTTCAACTCCTTCCTCTTGAGAGTAGGCTTTTTCTTCGGCAAAACGTTTATTTTCTTGCCTTCGATGGCCTTTTGGTGCACTAAAAAATTGTGAATGGTATCGGACATTTTGGCGCCTTTAGAGACCCAGTGCTTGATGCGCTCCGTCTCAAATTTAGCCTCGCCGGCTTTTGGATTATAGGTGCCGAGGATTTCCAAAAACCTCCCGCTCTTGGTGCTGTTCTTTGAATCAGTCAAAACGGCCCGAAATGATGGGTCGTTCTTTCTGCCTATTCTCTGCAGTCTTACT
>JBGQKV010000013.1:0-15300 GCA_041499755.1 Minisyncoccia bacterium | reverse complement strand
CTTGCACTTATCCACCCCCACCTCAAACTTGCCCATCAGGTACCACTGGCACATATCCAAACTGCATCACTTCTTCATCTCCACCTCCTACCCAAACTTGTCCAGCGGGCACTACTGGCACTCCTCCGAACTGCGTTTCTAATCCAGTAAATCCAGTCGTGCCAATTACTCCTACTAACCCGACCAATCCAATAAATCCAATCACCCCCACCCTCCCGGTCATTCCTATCCCACCGGTCACCCCTCCCATTACCCCAGTAGCTCCTATTGTCCCTAACACTCCCTTCGTTCCAACCGTTCCTGTTCCTCCAAGTCTCCTCTCTCAAATCCAATCAATCTTCAACTCCCCAGAAAGCGATATTATTTCTAAGCTAATTGCAACCACCGGCCTGATCATTGGCGCTTTAGGCGTCGTTGGTCTGCTGGCATTTGCCACACCATTTTCTATGTCTGAAATATTTCTCCTACCTACTCGTTTATTCAATCTTCTCCTAGTTGGTTTTGGAATCAAGAAGAGCATGCGTCCTTGGGGAACCGTTTATGATTCTATCACCAAGCAACCTCTTGATCCGGTCTACATCACTTTAGTAGACAAGGAACAAAAAGAGATTGCCACAGCTCTTACGGATCTTGACGGGCGCTATGGTTTTATAGCTCCTCCTGGCTGGTATATGCTCCGCCCAAAAAAGACTAACTATATTTTCCCGTCTATTCACCTTGGCCACTTGACTCGCGACGAAGTTTATTTAGACCTCTACTTTGGAAACTACTTTGAAATAAAAAATGAAAAGGAAGCCATCACCAAGAACATCCCGATGGATCCGGAGAAATTTGACTGGAATGAAGTGGCCAAAACAGACGCTAATTTGATGCGTTTCTATTCCAAGCGAGACCTCTGGCTCGTGCGCATTTCCGAGTGGTTCTTCCGAATCGGCTTTCTCGTCGCGATCCTTGCTTTGATCTTCGCCCCGCACCCATACAATATCGTCATCTTTGCTCTCTACATTACCGTTCTCATTGTAAAAGAAGTGGGGGTGAACCTTTCTAAGCTCGGTTCCGTCATAGACGAGGCAACGAAAGCCCCTCTAGCCTACGCCATCGTTCGCGTCTTCTCCTTTGAGCTAGGCAACGAAGTGGTTCATAAGATTACCACCCCAAATGGTCTTTTCTACTGCCTCGTGCCAAACAGCTCTTACTACATAACCATCGAAAAGAAAAATGCAGACAGCTCCTATACCCAAGTTTTCAAGTCTGACCGAATTGACGTCTCCAAAGGGGTGATAAGGGGGAGGTTTGAGGTGTAAAGCTAATGCGCCACAGCGAATGCAATTATTTTTTTCGCGCCGTTTTGTTTAAGAATTTTTTTTGCTTCGCTTAATGTCGCGCCAGTAGTAGTGACATCATCTATTAAAATAATATTTCTTTTTTTTATCAGACTTTCGTTCACAACCCTAAAAGAATCTTTCAAGTTTTTCAGTCTTTGATTTCTATCTCTGATGCGCGCTTGATGTTCGGTCTCTCTTTTCTTTATTAAAACATTTTTTTCTAAACGGAAATTCTTATTTCCATCGAACTCAATCAGTTTTTGGCAGATAAGTTCTACTTGGTTGAATCCCCGCTCTCGGCGCCGTTTTGGCGAGAGGGGAATCGGAATTAAAATAGGTTCTCGGAAATTTTGCATCAGCGCTCTCTCGGCGAGCTCCTCGACTATCGTTCCATATAGTCCCTCGGCGAAAATCTCCGCCAGTTTTCTTTTATTTTTATACTTCAAAAGCCAAATTGCCTTTTTTATCGGCGGATGGCGATAGTCAAAAAGAGGAAAAATCCATTCGGCGCTCTCTCGTAGGGCCCTCGGAGACTCGCAAAGGCATTTTAGGCACAAATCAGACCCCCTTTTACCGCAAGAAAGGCAATTCACAGGGAATATAAGGTCTAAAATGGTGTTTATAATGCGCATTATGTTATACTTATAAAGCATTCTATCACAATTTAATGGATAATCCGTTACAAAAAATTATAAGCGCCGGGAAAGGCATTTTTGGCGGGTCTTCAGGAGATTCCGCTGTCGGTATTGACATTGGCACATCTTCTATTAAGGTCGTGCAAATAAAAAAGAAAGCCGGCCGAGCTGTGCTCGAGACTTATGGCGCTGTCGCCTTAGGACCTTATGCAGATCTAGACATTGGCAAGGTGACGAATTTAGAACCTGAAAAAATCTCTGAAGCGCTCAAAGAGGTATTAAAGGAATCCGGCGTATCGACTAAATCATCCGCTCTTTCTATCCCTTCCCAATCAAGCTTGGTTTTTACGATAGAACTCCCGGCTAAAGTAAAAGAAAACGATCTTGCCACCATCGTCGCTACTGAAGCACGAAAATATATTCCAGTGCCGATGACAGAAGTATCGCTCGATTGGTTTATCCTGCCTCAAAAAGAAACTTCTTTTGAAGAGGAGAACAATCCAGACTTGCCACCTAGAGACATCTCCAAAAGCCAAGTTTTGGTCGTGGCTATTCAAAACGACGCGGTTTCAAAATATCAGTCAATTGTAAAACAATGCGGGCTTGAAGCTGGATTTTTTGAATTGGAAATTTTTTCATCCATCCGGGCAAACTTTGAACACGAGCTCTCGCCTGTGCTACTCCTCGACTTTGGCGCTTCCAAGACGAAGCTCACAATCATCGAATTTGGCTCCGTAAAAAGTTTTCATACTATCAGCCGCGGGGGAGCAGATATCACCGATTCAATTTCAAAATCTTTAAGTATTTCATTTATAAAAGCAGAGGAAATGAAAAAGGAATTTGGGCTTATGGGGAATCCCGAAGAAAAAAGCTTGGTAGATATTGTAAAAGTTCATATTGACTATATATTTTCCGAGGTAAATAGTGTATTATTAAACTACGAAAAGAAATACGATAAGACTATTAGCAAAGTAATATTGACTGGCGGGGGGTCATTGCTACGAGGTTTTAAAGAGGTGGCAGAGAGCAATTTTACCATGCAGGTCGAAACGGGAAACCCGTTTTCAAAAGTCGGCGCACCGGTTTTTTTGGAAAAAGTGCTGGCGGTGGCCGGTCCCGAGTTTGCGATAGCCCTTGGCCTTGCTTTGAGGAAGTTGCAGTGAGATAATAAAAGGAGATATGGAGCAAAACTTTCAAACATCTTTTATACCCAAAAAGCCTCTGACCGAGGAGCGGGTTGTTCATTCGCGCCCGGTCAGCATCTTTACGATTTTTTCAATTATTGCTTTTTTTACGGTTATTATGGTCTATGGCGGGCTTTACTTCTATCAAGGCACTTTGGTCAGCAAAATCGGCAAAATGGAGAACGATTTGAAAGTGATTAAGAATCGCTTTGAGCCAGAGAAGATCACTCAACTACAAGAGCTGGATAAGCGTTTAAATGGAGCTAATCAAATTCTTAGCAACCATATCGCTGTTTCTCCTATTTTTGAATCTTTACAGAATCTTACTTTAAAAACTATCCGTTTCACTAAATTTACTTACACCCTGGGTTCGGTATCTGGCTCTGAGAATGTAGACGTAAAAATGAGCGGGCAAGCAGTCGGATACAGATCAATAGCGCTTCAATCAGATCTTTTCAATCAACATAAAAAAGAAATTATTGATCCGGTATTTTCCAATCTTTCACTCGACAATAAAGGCAATGTTATTTTTGATCTTGAGTTCGGAGTGGACCCCTCTCTCCTTAACTACAAGCAATTAATTTTAAGTACTACTTCCAACGTACCTGATTCAACACCTGTCGTCCCTCCAGTCCCACCAAGTAGCCAATAATATATGAGATTCATTATTCCAATAATTTTAATAGGAGTCGCCATAACAGGTTTTATGATGTTCATAAGCCCTCTTTATTCACAAATACAAACTTTGAACATTAAAGCTGCTTCTTACAATGAAGCGCTCTCTAATTCTATCGCCCTTGAAAAAGAACGAGACAAACTCACTACCAAATATAGTACGATTGATCCGGAAAATTTAAAAAAACTATCCGTTCTCCTACCAGATTCTGTGGACAATATCCGCCTCATTTTAGAAATTGAGAAGATTGCTTCACCTTACGGCATGAATCTAAAAGACGTAAAGTACAGCTCTAATACTAATGCTTCCACCCCTCAACCCGGACAAGAGAAGCTGACAAAAAGTATAGAGACCAATAAAGATTATGGCGATTGGGATTTAGAATTTTCTACGACGGGCAGCTATTTTAACTTTGTGAATTTCTTAAAAGATCTTGAACACAATCTCCGTATCGTAGATATCTCTTCCATAGACTTTTCTTCGTCTACCGGCGGTTTGACTTTAAACCCGCTTTCCAATGATACTTATAAGTATAGTTTAAAAATAAAAACATATTGGCTTAAAAATTAAAATGTCTTCAAAAATAAAAAGCGTAATAATTTTTGTGAGTATTGCCTTGGTTGTCATCTTGGTTTATGTTTTCTTTTTTAAAAGTGCCCCAAAACAGCCGGCGCTCACCTCTACCGTAACGGGGGGAACGGCAGCGCTGCCTGGAATTTCCCCTTCGGGAGCTAATCTAGGTACGGATGTCAATCAGGAGTTTTTAGCCCTATTGCTTAACGTAAAAAAGATCCAACTAAACGACAGTATCTTTACTGATTCTGCTTTTGTCACCCTGCGTGATTCCACGATTACTCTTATTTCAGAAGGAAATGAAGGAAGACCAAATCCTTTTGCGCCGATTGGCGTAGATGAGGGGGATCAGAATGCGCTTCCCAATACATCACAAGCTCCTCCTCCTTCAGGCGGGACGTCACCAATAGTCCAATAATTTAATTATGAGTTTTTTAGAAGAACTTGCCAGAGAGGGCATTATAAATGAAAGCCAAATAGGAGAGATAAAAAGCCGAGCCGAAGAAAAATATGCAGGCGACGTAGATGATGCTCTCTCTGAACTTGGAGTAACTTCGGAAAAAGTGCTTGAAATAAAAGGCAAATATTTTTCTATGCCAATAAAAAAAGTGAACACCAGAGCGCTTTCTTTTGAAGCTATAAAATACATACCCGAATCTTCCGCAGTACATTATCAATTTGCTCCAATTAGCTTTAAAGACGGAGTCTTGGAAGTCGGCATTACCAATCCAGAGAATATTCAAGCGATGGACGCGCTCCAATTCATTTCAGCCAAACGAAATATTCCTTTTAAAATTTTTCTGATTTCAAAAAGTGATTACAAAGAAATTATGGAAAATTACAAGGGCGTGACGTCGGAAGTAGCAGGGGATATAGAAGGAGTGGAAGAAGAGCAAGCTAACATGAAAGAATTAAGCGAAGCCGCCCTCTCGAAAGATATGAAAAATTTGAAGCCTGGGGAGGAGGCAAAAATTGTAGAGTCTGCGCCAATCATAAAAATCGTCGCGGTAATATTGCGAAACGCAATTGAAGGCCGAGCTTCAGACATCCACATAGAATTTACTGGAGAGAAAGTGAAGGTACGCTATCGGGTGGATGGAGCACTCCACACCACGATTGTCCTTCCGCCGGCTGTTTACAATGGGGTTGTTTCCCGCATAAAAATTTTAGCCAAACTCCGATTGGACGAAAAAAGGAAGCCACAAGATGGAAGTTTTTCTACCAATGTTGACGGTAGAAAAATAGACTTCCGTGTTTCTACTATGCCCGCTTATTATGGCGAAAAAGTAGTGATGCGCATCTTGGATTCTGAAGCAGGCGTCAAACCGCTTGAAAGCCTTGGACTTTCTAAAAGAAATATTGAGCTTGTGCGCGAAGCGATCAAGAAGCCCTACGGCCTGATTCTTATTACCGGTCCGACAGGCTCTGGAAAATCAACCACTCTTTACTCCATGATAAATGAACTGGATAAAGAAAAAAATAATATAGTTTCTTTGGAAGATCCGGTGGAATATCATATTCCAGATATCAACCAATCTCAGATGATGCCGGAAATCGGCTATACCTTTGCTTCAGGACTCCGTTCAATTCTTCGTCAAGACCCGAATGTTATAATGGTGGGAGAGATCCGCGATAAAGAGACAGCGGAGCTAGCAGTCCAAGCGGCCTTGACCGGCCACCTTGTCTTGTCAACTTTACACACGAACAATGCCATCGGGGCAATACCCCGATTGGTTGATATGGGAGTGGATCCGTACCTCATTGCGCCGACCCTGATTCTATCCATCGCTCAGCGTTTGGCGGGGCTTACATGTGCATCTTCCCGGAAGCTCGTGCCGATGGACGAAAGCATCAAAGGACAATTGGAAAAAAGTATCGCAGATTTATCTCCCGAATTCAAAAGTGAGATAAAAATTGGGAGCGAGATGTACGAGACTGTTCCTTCGCCTGAGTGCCCCAGTGGTATTCGTGGACGCATTGCCGTATTTGAAATGTTTAAGATTGACAAAGAAATGCGAGATGTTATTTTACGCAACCCGACTGGCCCGGCTATATACAAATCGGCTCGGGAGAAAGGCATGCTTTCAATGCAAGAAGATGCTATGCTTAAATCTATAGAGGGGGTAATTCCATTCCAGGAAGTATATAATTTTACAAATGAGGGGGACTAGATAGGTTAAAAGTCGTTTTTATAATATAATTAAGTTTGCAACACTAGGGCTATTATGGATAAAGAAAAAAGAAAAATTTTAATAGTGGACGATGATGCATTTCTCTTGGATATGTATTCTCTAAAATTCAGCCAGAACAATTTTGAAGTCCACACAGCCTCGGGAGCAAAAGAGGCATTGGAAAAGATGAAAGGAGGCTTATCCCCCAGCATTATTTTGCTAGATATTATTATGCCAGAGATGAATGGCTTTGAAATGATGGAAAAGATGAGGGAAGACCATATTTCACCTGACTCTATAAAAATAATTCTTTCCAATAAAGGCCAGCAGTCAGACATTGATCGCGGGCGAGAGCTTGGAGTAGCCGGATACCTTGTAAAAGCCAACACCACCCCAGCGGAAGTAATAAGTAAAGTTATGGAAATCATAGCTAAAAAATAACCTTAATTTTATAAGTTATGGATCATCAAAAAACACTTGAAGAACTCATCCAGACAGTCATCAGAGAAGGCGGGTCAGATCTGCATTTGGGAGCTCTACGAATACCGGCAATTAGGCTGAATGGCGAGCTTATTTTCTTAATGAAGCATCCGAAAATATCCAAAGAAGACATTGGCGGTATATTGCAACTGCTTATCGATAAAAAAAGATTTGATAAATTCATGTTAAATCAAGAAGTTGACTTTTCCTATGATTTTCGTGGAGAAGCGAGACTTCGTGGTAATGCTTTTTTTCAAAAAGGTCTGATCAGCATCGCGCTCCGCCTTATTCCTAAAGTAAGACCTTTAGAAGAGTTAAATTTACCGATAATTGTTGCTGACCTTGCCCGCAAGAAACAAGGTTTTTTCCTTTGCGTGGGTCCAGTCGGACAGGGAAAATCTACCACGCTCGCTGCTATGATAAATCTGATAAACAACGAACAAGCGCGACATATTGTCACCATTGAAGATCCGATTGAACATGTTTATATTCCCAATAAGTCTATCATTGATCAGAGAGAAGTCGGCATTGATACGGAAGATTTCCATATCGCTTTAAAGTCCGCTTTCCGAGAAGATGTGAATGTCATCATGATAGG
This sequence comes from Minisyncoccia bacterium, assembly GCA_041499755.1. Taxonomy (GTDB): domain Bacteria; phylum Patescibacteriota; class Minisyncoccia; order Phycocordibacterales; family UBA9973; genus UBA9973. Next base: position 7,658 of record JBGQKV010000013.1, on the reverse strand, counting down.
GGAGATGAGAAACCCGGAGACTATAGCGGCGGCCGTGACGGCGGCTGAGACAGGGCACCTAGTCCTCTCCACTCTCCATACCAATAATGCTTCGCAGACAGTAGACCGCATCATTGATTCATTTCCTGGCAGTCAGCAAGACCAGATCCGCATTCAGCTCGCCTCTTCGCTTTTAGGCATCTTCTCTCAACGCTTAATTCCTAGAATTTCCGGCGGGTTAGTGCCAGCCTATGAATTGCTTTTAAACACCAGTGCGGTCGCTAACTTAATCCGTGAGAAGCGTACGCATGAAATAGACGTAGTCATTGAGACTGGAACTGAGAATGGAATGGTTGATCTGAACCGCTCACTTCTCGAGCTAGTGCGAACAGGGGAAATATCGATGGAGAGCGCTTATCAATATTCTCTCAATCCAAAAGCGCTTGAAAGGCTTCTTTAAATTTTATGTTATTTCAATATAAAGCTGTTGATGACAAAGGAATGAATCGCGAAGGTTCAATTGACGCGCCGGGCAAAGACCTGGCTATATCTGGACTTCAGCGCCGTGGCTATGTTATCCTTGCCATCAAAGAAGAAGGAGAGAAAAAAAATATTTTAAAGCGTTCTTTTTTTGAGAGAATTTCAACGAAAGATGTCGTAATACTTTCCCGACAGATCTCCACTCTTTTTGAAGCGCAAGTGTCGGCTTTAAAATCCTTTTCCATGCTGGCGGGCAATGTGGATAATAAGCTACTCGGGCGTAAACTTACCCAAGTAGCAGATGATTTACAGGCAGGTGTTTCTATTTCAGGCGCATTGTCAAAACACCCGGATGTCTTTTCTGATTTTTATGTGAATATGGTCAAAGCAGGGGAAGAGACAGGGAAATTAAACGAAACTTTTTCTTACTTGGCAGATTATTTAGATCGGCAATATTCTATTACTTCAAAGACCAGGAACGCCCTCATCTATCCGGCTTTTGTCATTGTTACTTTTTTTGTGGTGATGGGGCTTATGTTTGTGGTGGTCATTCCAAAGCTCTCTGCAATCATACAGGATTCGGGCCAGGTTATTCCTATTTACACAAGGATAGTCATCGCCACTTCTAATTTTTTTGTTAATTATGGTTTTATTATTTTAATCTTCCTTATTTTATTAGGGGTGTGGCTTTGGAGAATGTCTTCTTCAGTGAAAGGAAAGATTTATTTAGATAAGCTCAAGCTTGATGCGCCGGCCATCGGCAATCTTTACAGGAAATTATATCTCTCTAGAATTTCAGACAACCTGGATACGATGCTTACCTCCGGCGTGCAGATCGTCCGGGCGATAGATATTACCGGGGACGTGGTTGACAGCCAAGTCTACAAAGCGGTCTTAAAACAAGCGGCCGATGAGGTTCGCTCTGGACTTTCGCTTTCCGCCTCGCTCGAGAAACATCCAGAAATGCCAGGCATACTAGTCCAAATGGTAAAAGTCGGCGAAGAGACGGGGGCCCTTGGCAAAATATTGAAAACCCTGGCGACTTTTTATAGGAGGGAAGTGGATGATGCCGTAGACACCCTGGTAGGCTTGATTGAGCCAGTAATGATAGTGACCTTGGGTTTTGCCGTAGGCATACTTTTGACCTCTATTTTAGTTCCGATTTATAATATTGCCGGGAGCATCCAGTAATAAGTTTTCCACAGGCACCTTTGGACTTCTTAAATTAGTGGTATAATGGTGTTATTAACAAATAAGTCGAGATTTTATTATTAATTATATAAGTAAATTATGAAGAAATTTAACAAAGGTTTCACATTGATAGAACTTTTGGTCGTTATCGCCATCATCGGTATCTTGGCGTCTGTAGTTTTGGCTTCTCTAAACAGCGCTCGTTCAAAAGGTTCTGACGCGGCTGTAAAGTCAGCAATGGCAAATATGCGAGCTCAAATGGAGCTTTATTATGACAACCAGACCCCAAATACGTACGGAGCAGGTGTAGACTGTACTGGTGGTGGTTTCATTGATCCTGTTGTAGCAGCAGCTAGAACACAAATTGTTTCACAAATACCAGCTACAGCTACTATGGCTTGTAATACTACCGCAGGTGGTGACAAATGGGCAATGTCTGTCAGTGCTCTCCGAGGAGCAGGAACATCATGGTGTGTTGATAACTCCGCTCATGCGGGCGCAGGAACTGCAACTGCCGGTGTTTGTTTATAAAAAAGTCTTATTTTAGTAGACTTAGTAAAGACCACTCCACAGGGGGTGGTTTTTATTTTAGGCCATATGGTATAATTAAGGGATAAAATTATGAAGAAATTTAACAAAGGTTTCACTTTGATAGAACTTTTGGTCGTTATCGCTATTATTGGCGTATTAGCATCAGTCATCTTAGCATCATTAAATAGTGCCAGAAAAAAAGGGGCCGATGCGGCAGTAAAGTCAAATTTAAATAGCGCACGCACGCAAGCAGAGATCCTTTATGATGATCCGGGTTGCTATACTCCAGCCGGAGGGACTTGCTTAGCAGGCGGTTTTGCTAGAGGGACCTGTACCTATGCAACTGCCAACACTATTTTTAATGATGCGACCATTCATTCGCAAATTGCTGGTGCGCAAAACGCCGCTGGTGGTCTGACATCGTGTATAGAAACAGCAAACGATGCCGGGTGGGCGGTAGCAGTGCAATTAAAAAATAATACTCTAACCGCATGGTGTGTGGACAGTAATGGCTTATCAAAACAAGAAACCTTAACGGCGAGTACTCAGGGTGCAATTGACGCCACTACGGTGATAAGTGCAGGTGGAGGTTGTATATAATTTCATGACTTTAATAATTACAATTATTTTCTTTGTCTTGGGCCTCATCATCGGAAGCTTTTTAAATGTTGTTATTTACAGATACAATACTGGGCGCACTTTTGGCGGGCGGTCAGTATGCCTTTCCTGCAATAGGATCTTATCGTGGAACGAACTTATCCCTATTGGCAGTTTTTTGGCTCAGCGCGGCAAGTGTCGAGGATGCAAAACAAAAATCTCTATCCAATATCCATTGGTAGAGATCATTACCGGTTTTATTTTTGCCGCTCTCTACTTAAAGTTTCAGCTTTACTTTTGGACTGATACATTAGGTTTCTCGGCCACTCTCGCTTTCTATGCCACTCTATTTTCCCTATTGTTGGTTATCGCAGTTTACGATTTAAGGCATAAGATTATTCCAGACACCTTGGTCGCTATATTTGGAATTTTAGCTTTTTTGGGAATGTTTTTCTTTGGGGGCGGGATTTTTTACCCCCACATTCCAGGAATTTATGATTTATTTGCCGGTCCCATAATTGCTTTTCCTTTCGCTACGCTCTGGCTTGTATCCCGCGGGAAATGGATGGGGTTTGGCGATGCGAAGCTGGCGCTTGGACTTGGCTGGATGCTTTCGCTCCCGCTCGGGCTCTCCGGGCTCGTGATGGCGTTTTGGATAGGAGCGGTTTTCGGGATTTTACTTTTAATATTCTCAAAGCGTCGCGGTATCCGAAGTGAGATCCCTTTTGCCCCGTTTTTAGCTATTGGCGCCTTACTTGCGTTTCTTTTTAATATCAACCTTTTCCCCTTTTTCTAATTTTATGAAAGAAAAAATTCAAAATTCAAAATTCATAGTTCGCAATTGGAATAGTGGCATGACCTACGTGGAGCTCATAGTCGTCCTCGCTATTTTTGCTATTATGGCTACTGTCGTACTATTTAAATATTCAGATTTCGGCCGGCAAATTTCTTTACAAAATTTATCTCAGGATATTGCGCTAAACGTAGTGCAGGCGCAGAAGTTTGCCTTATCGGGCAAACAGCCAGCTATTCCGACAGCAGGTTCCAATATTGTTCCTTACATTACTGGCGGCTGGAAGCCAGCCTACGGAGTTTACTTCAACATCGCCAATCCGTTTCAGTTCATACCTTTCATTGATGCGGATAACAGCAAGGATTACACCTCATCTTTTACTTGCACTCCCAATGGCGACACTGAAGAGTGTATGGATATTGTTAATATTGGCCAAGGAAATAAAATACTAGATTTGCGTACTGGCCCCGGAGCTGGCACGCCTGTAAATTCACTTTCCATTACATTTACTCGTCCAGATTCAAGCGCTTATATCATTGATGACGTAAATGGGCCAGGTAATCCACAAGCGCAAGCAATTATTACTATATCCAGCCAAGACGGGAGTTTTCCAAAGCATATTATTGTTTCGGCCGCGGGCAGCGTAGACGTCAATTAATATGAAAAAATTATTTTTTAAACTAAATAAAAAAGATAAAGGGTTCACTATCTTAGAAGTAATGGTCGCCGTAGCTCTCTTTGTGGTGATTGTGACTTTCGGTATCGGGGCATTACTGAATGCCAATACAGTGCACAAGAAGAATGAAAAAATACGTTCCCTTATGGACAATTTGAATTTTATTGTGGAAGATATGTCTCGAAACATGAGGACCGGGGATAGCTTTAAGTGTGGCACTGGCTCTATACCGCTTAGTCTGGCAGACTGTCCCAATGGCGGAAATATTTTAGCCTTTAATAATGCCAACATTGCCGGATCGTGGGTCTATGCTATTTCTGACGATACCTCTTTTCCCCCATATAATAATATTTATAAATCTACTACTGGTGACCTGTCGCAAGCTGTTCAGCTCAACCCAGAAGATATAGAGTTTGATGACGATTCTGGCTTCATAGTTTCTGGTGCATTGGCAGCTCCAGGGGACACCGAACAGCCGTATATAATAATAAAGCTTTCCGGAAAGATATTTTATAAAGGTGAAGAAGTAATGCCTTTTTCTGTCGAAACTTCTGTCTCGCAAAGGCTAGCGGATATCGCTCCCTAAAAATATGAAAATTATAACGAAAATAAAGTTAATAAGAAAAAATACAGGTTTCACATTAGTGGAAGCGCTGGTTTCTATATCTATTTTTACCTTTGCCGTTCTCGGTATGATTTCGATTTTAGGCAGCGGCATTACGGATGTCCGTTACGCTAGGCAAAAAATAATTGCTACCTATTTGGCGCAAGAAGGCATTGAATACTTCCACAATTTGCGGGATAACTATATGCTTTTCAATCCCGGGATCGGCTGGAATGATTTTTTGACCAAAGCTAATTTTAAACAGTGTACCAACCTTGCAAATGGCTGCGGGTTTGAAGATTCTATACCGGTGCTTCCGCTTAACTTAAATTCAAATAATGTTTTTAAATGCGGAGTGCCCACTTGTGAACTGAACAGCTCTAACGCAAAATATACCAGTGCTCTTGTCCCTGGCGCAGATTCCGGCTTTAAACGGGTTATTAATATAGACCTCGTCACTGACCCGGACCCAAATAAAGTAGTATTGATTTCAACCGTTTCGTGGGTCCAGGGTTCAGGCATTTACAAGATATCCTTGTCAGAAGATTTGTTTAATTGGTACTGATATGAAAAATTTTATTAGAAAAATAAAAGATAAGCGGAGTTTAGGATTTGTTCTGCTCTTTACCATAGTGCTGGTTAGTATTATCTTATCTATTACGATCGGCATATCAAGTGTTGCTTTAAAAGAAATACAATTTACAATTTCTGGAAAGGATGCTAACGATGCTTTTTTTGCCGCTAATGCCGGCGCGGAATGCGCGCTTTACCTAGACAAGCCTTTCCCAGGGCCCGCAGCTTTCAGCGCCCCGAACCCCCCAAATTATCCAAGCCAGCCATTTTGCGCTGGAGTTGCCTTATTTAGCGTAATCTGGAATGCCCCGCTCTCTTTTAATTTTTCAATTCTTGTTCCAAATAGCAATCAAAATGGCTGTGCAGTCGTCGATGTGGTCCGAACCATTTCTCCTCCGTCGATGACCATAATTTCTAAAGGATATAACTCTTGCACTGATTTAGGGGTCCCTATTTCGAGCACTCGTCTTGTAGAAAGGGAACTCGAAGTCAACTATTAACAAAGAATGGACAGGATTGCTGCACAAAAAAGAATAATGAGTCTTCGGGCTGAAATCGCGCGTCTCCGAGCAGAGTATCATGTGAAAAATACCCCGTCTGTCACGGATGATGTGTATGATTCTCTGAATAGAGAGCTCCGGTCTCTGGTTGAAAAACATCCTGAGTTTGCCGATCTAAATGCGCCAGAGAACAGAGTTGCTGGTAAGCCGCTAGATAAATTTGAAAAAGTAAAACATAAAACCCGGATGCTTTCTTTAAACGATGTTTTTTCGTACGAGGAACTTTATGAATGGGAAAAAAGGGTAAAAAAGCTCCTTCCGATAAATATAAAGTTTAGCTATTTCTGCGAAATAAAATTTGACGGACTGGCTATTTCTTTAATCTATGAAAAGGGGAAATTTAAGCGAGGGGCAACGAGAGGAGACGGTTCAGTAGGCGAGGATATTACAGAAAATTTGAAAACGATAAATTCCATACCGCTTGTTCTTTCTGTGCCTTACCCTCCGCAACTTGAAGTCCGAGGCGAAGCTCTTTTGTCCAAAGCAACCCTAGCAAAGCTCAATAAAGAAAATGAAAAAGACGGAAAAACTCTTTTTGCCAACACCAGAAATGCCGCTGCTGGATCTTTGCGCCAGCTTGATCCAAAATTAGCCGCGAAACGCCATCTTGACTTTAGAGCTTGGGATATCGTTTCAAATAAGGACACGCAAACTCATTCGGAAAAGCATAAATTGATGCGCGAACTCGGTTTCAAGGTAGGGGACGAAGAGCTCAGATGCGCCACCATTCCCGAAGTTATCTCCTTTATTCAAAAATTTGAAAAAATAAGGCCGAGTTTTCCTTATGGCACAGACGGAATAGTGATATGTGTTGACGAGACAAATTTACAAAATATTCTTGGCATTGTCGGTAAAGCCCCGCGCTACACTGTGGCTTTCAAATATCCGGCGGAGCGGGCGACAACCATTGTAAAAGATATAAAAGTAAACGTCGGGCGCACCGGAGCTCTTACGCCCTTGGCAATATTTGAGCCTACTTTAGTGGCTGGTTCTACCGTATCCAAAGCAACTTTACACAATCCAGATCAGATAGAACGGCTTGGCTTGAGGATAGGGGATACAGTGGTAATAGAAAAAGCGGGAGATGTTATACCAAAAGTGCTAGAGGTGCTCATTAAACTGCGTACTGGCAAAGAAAAGAAATTTAAAATGCCAGAGCGTTGTCCGGCCTGTGGAGGGAAAATTGAGAAAAAAGAGGTATCGGAAAACAAGGAAAAATCTGTTGCATATTATTGCGTTAATCAAAAATGTCCGGCCAAGAACGAAAGATATTTGGAGCATTTTGTTTCTGTGTTTGAGATTTATGAAATTGGCCCAAAGATTTTGCGCCGATTCAAGGATGAAGGGCTTATTACAGACGCGGCGGATATTTTTACTCTAGAAAAAGAAGATATTGCCGTGTTGGAGCGTTTTGGCGAGAAGTCCGCGGAAAATATCATAGCTGAGGTAAAACAGAAAAGGAAAATATCCCTTGGGCGATTCCTCTGGGCCTTGGGTGTTCTTCATGTAGGGGAGGAAACAGCACGCGACTTAGCGAATCATTTTGGAACTCTGGAGAAGTTAATGAAAGCTTCGATAGAAGAAATAAACGAACTAGAGAATATTGGCCCAGCCGTATCAAAAAGCGTCTATGAATTTTTTCGAGATAAAAATAATTTAGCGTTTATTGAGAAG
>JBGQKV010000012.1:0-15857 GCA_041499755.1 Minisyncoccia bacterium | reverse complement strand
CTCTTTTAAAATTGACACAAGGTCAGAAAACAAATTAAGCTTATCGCCTTTGTCTTCCACTAAAACTTTATTGGATTTATGGTAAATTTCCTGGAAACATAAGATATCCACATTTTTATAAGTTTCTAAAAAATCCAGCAGTGGTTGATAGACTCTACCACCCCATGTATTAAGAGTAATTATTTTCATAAATTTTACCCATTTTGCTGTTCGTATTTGGCTAAAATTTCAGATTCTATTTCTTCGCGGTCTCGGCCGTATTTAAGATAGGAAAGTTCTTTCAGACTCTCTACAATGTCTGGATTGCCCTCCTCAGGGGCGATGGTAGCCAGATTAAATGGCTTTGTAGGCTGTCCTTTGACCAGCATACTCATATAAGCATTGTAGTTATCTAACTTGATAATATCTTGAGAGGTAAATGTCGGCTTGAATTTCGGTTCTAAGAATGCGGCGTCTTCTGCGCCCACACGGAAGACTGCCATTGATCCGACGTTACCAAAAATGGCATTTTTAATATTTTCTTCAAGCTGAGTTATATATTGATGGGCGACATTTAAAGACAAACGATATTTACGCGCTTCAGAAAGAATCGACGAAATTGATTCAGTGGTAATGTTTTGGAATTCGTCAATATATAAATAAAAATCATTCATCGGCTTGCCAAACATATCTACTCGGGAAAGCGCTGCCATCTGGATTTTGCCTACCAAGACTAAACCAATCAAGTTTGCATTTATATCTCCCAGGCGTCCTTTGGAAAGATTCACTAATAATATTTTCTTCTCATCCATAATTTTACGGAAGTTGAAGACTGACTTTTCTTGGAGCACCACTGGACGCATAATGTCGTTTGAAATGAAGTTGTCAAACTTGGAAGTGATATAGGGCACAAAGTTCGCCAAGCTCTGTTCCCCAGTCGTCTGCTCGGCAGCAATCCAGAACTGCTTGATGATTGGATTTTTGCATTTGGAAAGTTTCATATCGCGGAATTCTTTATCCGCCAGCACGCGCGAAATTTCAAGCAAAGTACAACCGGATTCTGGATCCTCCATGATGAGGAATGCCGAATTTTTGAAATATTGCTCAAACATCGGCCCGCCGGCTGTCTTCATATCAAAAAGTTTGTTGAAAATACCCATCAATTCATTTACTACAAATGTTTTTTGCTCTGGATATCGTGGATCAAATTCAAGCATATTGAGACCCATCGGCCGCGCGGTGTACGCCGGATCAAAATAAATCACATCGTCAATGCGTTCTTTTGGAATACGGGATAGAATCGTCTGGATATCCGTGCCGTGCGGGTCAATATAGCAGCAGCCATCGCCGTTTCGGATGTCTTGGGTGATCATATTGAGCATTATATTTGTCTTACCTGTCCCCGTCTGCCCTATGACATAAAAATGCCTCATTCGGTCTTCACGAGCTATGCGTATTTCCGTATCTCGCCCGCGATAGCTGTTTACCCCAAGGAGTATGCCCTCCGTCCCCATCTCGATAGGCGCTGGAGCGATGCCGGCGCGAGCTTCTTTAAGCTGGGGCATTGAAGAAACTCCTATCGGAAAATGAAAAATTGAAGCGAGCTCTTTTAAATTCATCGGCATTATCTTGTCTCTCGCAAAAGCACGATAAGAAAAGTTATGCAGGAGTTCTTTTAGCGCACCTCCAGACAGCTTTTCAAAGACTACAGAGTTCGAGGCCGGCTCGGTAAACTGATTGAAGGAAGATTCTATCTCTTTCAAGATATCTTCGGCGCGGTTTTTGCTTTCCGCTGAAGCGACGACTCGCACATTTGCCTTCATGATAGTGCTTTTAAGTTTTTTCCCTATTTTCTCCGCTGCTCCTTCGTCCACTGCCCGCCTGCCTTCTACATATTTGTCTTTCCCTTCTTCTTTTTTCTTTACCCCGAAGAGAAGCTCCTTGCCTACACTCATCACTGCTTTATGCATTTTATAAAAATTATCCGAGGCGTATTTGACAGAATTCCCAGCATTCACATCATCGAGAATCATATGAAACTCTTTGGTAAATTTCTCGCCAGCCGGCGAGACAAGTAATTGTATGGCTGCGCCCTCGCCAGATTTTTTTAATTTTGAAAAGACATTGAGGATAGTATTCATCGGATCGTGATCTATCTCATCATACGTTTTAAGTGGTAAAACTGGGCGTTCAGTAAAATGCGCATAAGCGCCGACGGAAATGCCTTTATCAGTAAATACATTATAGTCATCCATCACTTCTTTTATCTTTGCATCGCTATAATACGCCAGTACCTGCTTTTCAAATAGTGATACATGCCTGTTTGGCACGGCGGCATAGACCACCACTTCATCGCTCTGATTGCCGAGCGCAATCTCGAGAGAAAAATAATTCTCTCCTTCATTATTTCTGCCATCCGAGATTGATTGCATGCCGGCATAAAATTGCTCCATTGCTCCGATAAACTTTTTAAAATCTCCTTGCCCCTTATCCTCGCCCTGCGGAGAAGGCAGAGTCACTTCAAAGAGCGTCATATGCAATTCTTTCCAAAGCGGGCTATTCTCTTTAAGCCCTTTTACCTCACTGCTTTTCAAATACTGCACGAGCAAGCGATGAAAATCATCGTTGATGTGCGGGTTATTCATTGACTCGACGATAGACATCGCATTCTTTATTCCTCGGGTGAGCATAATGCCGAGGATTTCTTCCATCACCGCATCGTGGGGCTCTGGTTTTAATTTGAGCACGATGGCATCTGCCTGCCTTTCTTGAATAATGACATCTTTATGCAAAGCTTCTTTAAACGGCACTTTTATATATTCAGTTATTACATCTGTGGTCGCACGTTCAGACGCATTTTCAAAATGCCCTTCTTCCATCAGTTCTTTTTCCCTATCGGCCACATGGGCGCGCAAAAAATCAAGCTCCTCCTCTGGAGACTTGAATTTAGGCATATTCTTAAAAAACTGTTCCGCCATTGCTTTAATTATATTAGGAATGTGATATAATTACAATGGTCGTTTAATAGCATTAACGATATAAATATATGGGATTCATGGATAAAATTTGGGGAAATAGGGAAAAGGAAATTCCTAAGCGTGAAGGCTTCGAAGGAGGTATGGCTCCTGAGGCTGCTGAAGAAAAGAGAAAGCAAGATGTAAAAACGAAAATGGAAAATTGGACGCCAAGACAAAATGCTGCATTCGAGTTTCTAATGGGAATACCAAATTATGCTCAAAAGCTTACTGAGAACCAAATTACTGGTGTGAAATTAACTGTTCAAAAACTAGAATTCGTAGAGAAATTTGCAAAAGATCCTGGCTCTGTTATCAAAAGCGCAAAATACGATGATAAGGAAGGAAAGTTTTCTGCAGAAGGAAAGAACACTGCATATGCAGCTCTAAATCCTTAAATTTTAGTTAAAATTTCCGCTCCGTTTTCTGTGATTAGTATAGTGTGCTCAAAGTGAGCGCTTCTTTTGCCGTCCGCCGTGCGGTAAGTATATTGGTCTTTATCTAATTTCACATTCTTTGTTCCCATATTTAGCATCGGCTCAATAGCTATGACCATATTTTTTTGCAGCGGTGCTCCTGTTCCAGACTTTCCAAAATTTGGTATGAATGGATCTTCGTGTATTTCCCTGCCTACGCCGTGCCCAGCTAAAATTTCTACGATACTGTACTTGCTACCAGACTTAACAAAATTCTCAATAGCGAAGCCAATATCACCCACTCTGCTTCCAAGTTTTGCTGCACTGATGCCTACATCTAGCGCTTGCTCTGTAGTTTCAAGAAGTTTTTTAGATGCAGGTGAAACATTGCCTACAGGCACCGTCATCGCCATATCAGTAAAAAGTCCCTTATGGTTTAAACCTAAATCAATGGAAACAATGTCCCCCTCTTCTAGAATTTTTTCCTTTTTTGGAATACCGTGCACCACTTCCTCATTTACAGAGACACAAAGTGAAGCTGGATAAGGCTTTCTTACTCCCGCCGGCCGGTAGTTTAAAAATGCTGGAGTATCCCCTAAGTCTCTGATCAGTTTTTCTGCATAAAGGTCCAGCTCTTTGGCAGATATTCCGGGTGCCACTTTTTTCTTTATTTCATTAAGAATCCGCGCTAAACGCTTGCCCCCCTCCCGAAGTATCGCTATTTCTTCATCTGTTTTTATTATTATCATACTAAGAAATTAGCGTTCCTATAAAATCCTTGCCATCCATAAAAGCACGTAGGTTTTCTAGGTTTTTACCGTTCATTATCACTACTTTAAGACCTAAAGTTTCTGCTTCTTTTGAAGCAATTGGGTCAAATGGGGAATTGAGTCCAGGATTCCACTCTGCTGGAATTAATTTCCTATATTCCGCCCATGTGATTGCTTTTATCGGCTTGGCATCTTTATTTACTTTTGGATCAGCATCATAAGCATAGTCTATATTTGAAAGATTGATGACGGTTTTTGCACCCACTGACTTTGCAGCCAATACTGCATCCCAATCCGTACTCTGTCCTGGTTCATAAGCAGAACCTATGACTATTGGTTTACCCATAGGCACATCAGAAAGATTGGAAATGACTTTCTCGTGGGCATCATTACCAAAAACGACTCGGAGCAGCTCTGCATTTAATTTTAGAGAGGCTATACCTATCCAGTCCAAATCTTCATTTGAAGGACTAGAAACTTCTTTTGCCACATTTTGGTATTTCCTACATATTTTCCCGCCACCAGTTATAACAACAAATTTTTTACCCTCCGCAACATAAGAAAGAACGAGTTTTTTAAAACTTATTAAAAATTCTTTATCAATCTCCTCTGGGACGACGAGCGACCCACCAAGTGAAATAATTATTTTCTCGTCATTCATATTAAAAATTCAAAGCTTTCTTGATGTCGGTATGCACCGCTTCCACCGACTGCTCGCCATTTACCTTATAAATTTCATAGCCGGATTTGCTTTTAAAATAATTCATCGCGGGTATTACATTTTTTTCGTATTCATCGAATCTCCTGGCTATTCCTTCATCGGTATCATCGTGTCTGCCACGAAGTTTCATCCTTTTTATCACCTCTTCCTTGTTTACTTCAAGATAAATTATCTTTACGTCACTCCTTTGGTAAAATTTCATCACTTCTTCAAAGCACTCTGCTTGAAAAATCGTACGCGGATATCCGTCTACAATCAAATGCTTGTCGGGCGATATCGCCGGTATTAAAATGCTTACAAAAACAGAATTGGTCAAAGAGTTGGGCTGGAGCCCGCCTTTATTCAAAATGTCTTTTACTAAAGAAGCAGTCTGAGTGCCAGACTTAATGATTTTTCTATATTCATTACCTGGGTAGGCGTAGACGCACTCTTTACCGTCCTTAGCTTTGAGCAAGTCCTGCAAGAGCTTTACCTGCGTCCCCTTGCCCGAGCCGACTATGCCGAAAAATATAAAAGTATAAGATTCCATACGTTTAGAATACAAAATTTGGGCTTAAAAATCAATGTTTTATGTGCTATATTATAGGGAATGAAAAAACTTGGATTTAACTTGGTCCTCTTGGGGATGATAGCTTCCGGAAAAGAAACTCAGGCAAATATCCTGAAAAAGAAATACGCACTAAAGTTCGTAGAATCCGGAGTGCATTGGCGCAAGCTTCTAAAAGAAAAAAGTACTGACGGAGACTTGATAAGACGGACATCTGGAAAGGGCGCGCCGGCCCCTGTCGCCTTAATGAAAAAGTTTCTAGTGCATGAGATTGCTAAAAAACCAAGAAATAAGGACTTGCTTTTCTTGGGAAATCCTAGACTTAAGCCGGAAGCGCAACTATTAAAGAAAATTATGAAAGAAAAAAATCTTGATTTTTTTGCTTTGTATGTCACTTTGCCTGATAAAGAAGTATATAAAAGATCGTTATTGCGAAAAACAGGAAACATGAAAGCAATCTATAAAGTATTTGATACAAAAAAAATAATTAAAACCAGAATTGCCTGGCATAAAAACCAAGTAGGTAAAACAGTAAAATATTTTCAAAGCCTCGGAAAACTCAAAAAAATAAATGGCAAGCAAAGCGTACCAAAAGTCACAAAAGATATTCTAAAAGCTATTGAGGAATACGGAAAGAAAAATTAATACTCCCTCATTGAAATCTGGGCATCAATCTTTTTGATGAGGTCGAGGACTACGGAGACCACGATGAGGAGGGCCGTACCGCCAAGGGCGATGGCTGTGATACCAGTGATTGAACGCATTATAAGCGGTAGGACGGCTATGAGGCCGAGGAAGAGAGCCCCAAGGAAGGTGATGCGGTTTAACACTTTAGAGATATATTCAGAGGTAGAAGCGCCTGGGCGGATGCCGGGAATAAAAGCGCCATTTTTCTGCAAATTAGTTGAAAGCGCTTCCGGATCAAAAGTGACGGCAGTATAAAAATAAGTGAAAAGAAAAACCAAAATAAAGTAAAGCACGGAGTAGAGCCAAGTACCTTGGGAGAAAGCCAAAAGGACGCTGGAAACTTTTACTAACCAAGCATGACTTGAAGTAGCTAAAAAGTTCCCAATCATTTGAGGAAAAAGAAGGATAGAGAGGGCGAAGATAATCGGGATGACACCCGCTTGGTTCACCCGGAGTGGCAAATAAGTAGAACCTCCACCATACATCTTCATGCCACGCACTTGCTTGGCATAGGTCACAGGTATCGGGCGTTCCGCTTCCGTCACTACCACCACCCCCGCGATAACAAGTAATCCCATCACTACAAAGAGAATAAAGAGTGGGATCTGTGAAACATCAAAAGTGAAAAGAAGCTGGCTGATGTGAGATGGAATATTGGCAATAATACCGGCAAAGATGATCAGCGATACGCCGTTACCAATGCCGAATTCTGACATCAATTCCCCTATCCACATCAAAAGGATAGAACCGGCAATAATCAATATCAAATTTGAAGCCATATCAAAACCGGTTAAAGTTCCTAAAATATTCTGCCGTGCAAGTAAGGTCAAAAGCCCAAAGCCCTGAATAGCGGCGAGCGGTACAGTGATCACTCTTGAATATTGGGTAAAACGCTTGCGTCCAGCTTCGCCCTCTTCATGATAAAGTGCTTTTAATTTTGGCACCATGATAGTGAGAAGTTGCATAATAATGCTCGAGGTGATGTATGGGCCGACACCGAGCATGATGATAGACAAATTGGAAAGTCCGCCACCGGAGAAAATATTTAATATGCCGAAAAATTGGTTGTTTGAAAGAAAACGATTGAGCTCCAAGGTATCAATACCTGGAATTGGGATAGCCGCGAGCAAGCGAAAAATAACCAACGCAAAAAGCACAAAGAGCATTCTATTTCTCAGAACTTTGTCCTTGAAAATCATTTTCACTTTTGCGAAGAAATTTTGCATTTTACTTAATCCTTATTTTCCTGCCTTTGATACCCATGCGTTTTCTGATTTCAGAAAAAGTCTGCTTTTCTCCGACCTTGAACAAGGCTGACACTTTCTCACGATTAGTGACTACATTTTTCTTTGCAGATTTAAACCTGTATCCACGATTTTTAGGGAGCTTCTTAATAATATCACGAAGCTCTGGACGGCGCTTGTTTCCAGCGCGAGCGGTCTGCCCTTTGCCACCACGGCCGGAAGTCTTGGCATGCTTGCCACCACGGCCGACAATGCGGTCTTTTTTATTCTTATGAACTCTTTTTAGATTATGTGTTTGCATGTTATTCTTTTATTATTTCAGCTCCAATTACTGGCATTACCAATTCTGCTTCGGCGATAACTTTTGGCAAGACTGGAGATGCTACCGAGGAAAGAGCGGCCATCGTGGCTTTGGCATTATTCAATTTATTTTTGCTTCCAGAATGGATCTTGGCAGTAATATCCCTCACCCCGGCTAGATTTAGAATATCACGCACGGCACTGCCAGCTACGAGTCCGCGGCCATGATTTGGCATTATCACTACTTTACAACTAGAAAATTTTGCAGAGACTTCATGAGGGATTGAGTGCGTCTTAGTCAAAGAAAGCTTGATCATATTTTTCTTGGCAGCACGGAGCGCTTTATTTATCGCAGCGGATGTATCACCAGATTTGCCAGTACCGAGGCCTACAGAACCCTTCTTGTCCCCAGCGACTAGCGCCACCGAGAAAGAGAAACGGCGTCCTCCAGCGACGACACGAGTGACACGGCGAATATCAATAATCTTCTGCTCAAATTCCGGTTTTGGACGATCAAAAGAAGAAGGTCGGCGACCACCTCGGCTATTGCCACTGTGACTACTATGACTATTTGTTTTTTCTTTTCCTGTTTCCATAAAATATTAGAACTTTAGCCCGCCAGCTCTTGCAGAATCTGCGACTGTCTTAATGCGACCGGTGTATTTAAATCCATTTCTATCAAAAACCACTGCGCTGATTTTCTTGGCGATTCCAGCGGTGGCAATCAATTTTCCTACTTCTTCTGCGCGCGCTGTCTTTGTGCCTTTTGTTACTTTCACGTCACTTGCTGAAGCGAGAGTTTTTCCTGCCATATCATCAATAATCTGCGCATAAATAAATTTATTTGATCGGAAAACTGAAAGACGTGGGCGCTCTGCCGTACCACGAATTTTCGCTTTAATCTTTGCTTTCAATCTTATTCTTTTGTCTTGTTTTGTTTGCATATTTTTAACTAAGCAGTCTTCTTACCTTGTTTTCGTCTTATCACCTCCGTGTCATATCTAAATCCTTTTCCTTTATATGGCTCCGGCTTTTTAAGAGCTCGCACTCCGGCCGTAAAACTACCGACAACTTCTTTATCAATTCCTGTAATGGTAAGATTATTTTTCTCGGCCGTCATGGTGATGCCTTCTGGTATTTTTACTACGACTGGGTGCGAAAATCCAAGTGCTAAATTTAATTCTTTGCCCTTGACTTCAGACTTGAAGCCCACTCCTTCTAAAATCAATTTCTTCACATACGGAGTCTGCACACCAGCAATCATATTTTTAATATGCGATGCGTATGTGCCCCAAAGTGCTTTTGAAAATTTATCATTTCTATTTGTCTTTAAAGTTACCGTCTTCCCTGCGATAGTGATAGTGATATCATCGCGAAAATCTTTATTGATACTCCCCTTTGGGCCTTTCACCGTCAAAACCGCGCCACTCTTGGTGACTTCTACTCCGGCTGGTATTAAAATTTCTTGTTTTCCAATTCTACTCATAAAAATAAATTATTTACCAAATCTTAAACAAAGCTTCCCCGCCTACTTGTTCTTTTCTCGCCTCCTTGCCTGAAATAATTCCTTTTGGAGTGGAAAGTACTAACACTCCAAATCCGTTTCGCACTGGTCTTATATCTTTTACTCCCATATAAACTCGGCGGGATTGTTTGGAAATTCTATCCACCTCGTTTATTTTTGGCTTGCCATCCATATATATCAATTCCACTTCGAGGACTGGCATTCCTTTTTTCGTCTTTTTAGAAAGACCTGCGATATAGCCCTCTTTCTTCAAACATTCAGCGATAGCATTCTTCATCTTAGAATACGGAAAAGAAGTATTCGCTTTGCCCGCGATACTGGCATTCTTCATCATTATTATCATGTTTGAAATTGAATCCATCCCGTTAGAAATAGGACGCGTACGCTTGCGCTACGTTTCCAATTTGATTATTTATAATATTTTTTATAATTTCCATAATTATTTTTATTCTATGCGTCCGCGATTTCTAACGGGAGACATATATTTTTTCTACCAGCTTGATTTACGTACACCTGGAAGCATTCCTTCGTTTGCTAATTCTCGGAAGCAGATACGACAAATGCCGAAATCTCTCATAAAACCATTCCCACGCCCACAACGAAAACATCGGTTTTTCTGCCGAGTGGAAAATTTAGGCTTTTTTCTATTTCTTGCTAAGACTGATGTTTTTGCCATCCCAGTACTAAAATTTTAATAATAATGTTTATCTTTATGCCCCGTAATCAAAATTTAGTACGGGACAGGTAAATAAAAGCCTAGGCTCGATAGGCGATATCTTGTGTCTTTTCTTAAAACCCTATTGAGCCTTAAGGAGAAACACAGATCAGACCTAATTCCTAGACTCCTTGATACTAGCAGAAGCCTACCAAATAGTCAAACAAAATCCCCTTTCGGGGATTTTTTATTTCTTTTTGCTATTTTCTTCCGTCTTGAAAGGAATGCCTAGGAGTTCAAAGAAGGCGGTGCCCTCTTTTTTACTTTTTGCAGATGAGACTAAAGTGATAGCAAGGCCGAAAACGTCCTTGATGTCTTCATCAGCGGTTTCAGGGAAAATTGTGTGCTCTTTAATGCCGATAGTCATATTGCCAATGTCATCCACCGCTTTGCGGGAAATCCCACGGAAGTCCTTGGTGCGAGGAAGCGCGACGTTTATAAGCTTCTCAATGAAGGCATACATTCGTGCCCCACGGAGAGTAGTGATGACACCTATCGGGTCGCCTTGGCGGATTTTGAAAGTGGAAATGGATTGCTTGGCTCCGCGCATAGCAGATTTTTGGCCGGTAATTTTTGCCATACGGCCGGAAATAAATTCATTGCGGTTTTTATCTTTCTTGATGCCTGTACCTGTGCCAATATTTAAAACGATTTTTTGTAAGTGAGGCGCAGCCATTTTATTCTTGTAGCCGAAAACGCCTTTCATCTTTTCGTCGGCTAATCCTTCTTTTTCTTTTACAGTTAAATGTTTCATAAAATTATAATACTATTTTCACGTTCGATACATTTATCGGCATAGCAATACTTATCACTTGTCCTTTCTCGCCGGATTTTCGGGGACGCTGATGCTTCTTCATCATATTTATACCTTCTACTACCACCTTGTTCATTTTAGGCATTGCTTTTACCACCTTGCCCTTTTTGCCTTTATCTTTTCCGGCTATCGCTATTACATTGTCTCCTTTTTTAATATTCATAAAAATTAAAATAAAAACTAAATGACTTCCGGTGCAAGGGAAATTATCTTCTGGAATCCTTTTTCCGCAAGCTCGCGAGGCATTGGTCCGAACACACGTCCTGCTTTTGGATCTTTCTTGCCTTTTTCAAGTATCACTACAGCATTATCATCAAAGCGAATATAAGAGCCGTCTTTTCGGCGATAAGCATTTCTCTGACGAACTACAACAGCCTGGTGTACATCTTTCTTTTTTACCGCTTTTCGAGGTGAAGCCACTTTAACAGAAATAATGACGAGGTCGCCGAGTGAAGCGTAACGCTTGTGGGCAGAGCCTAAAACCTTGAACACCTTTCCTACGGTGCCCCCGGCATTGTCTGTTATTTTTACTAATGTTTCTGGTTGTATCATAAAATTATTTCAATATTTATTTAACGACTTTAAAATGTTTATCTTTGGAAATCGGCTTTGTCTCCATTATTTCTACCTTGTCTCCGATGTGATACTTATTCTCGGCATCATGCGCTTTGTATTTCTTGTTCACTTGATAATATTTTCCATATTTGGGGTGCTTTAGAAAGCGAGATACAGAAACCACGACAGTCTTATCCATCTTATCGGAAACCACTACTCCTTTGAGTATTTTTCCTTTCTCTATTTTTTCTTTTGTTTCTTTCTTTTTCATATTATTTATTTATGCTCAACGCCGTCATGACTCGGGCAATGTTTTTCTTGATACCTGCTTCCTCTTTCACATTCTTTGATCTTGAACCCTCTGCTTTAAAACGAAGTGTTCGGAGCTCTTCTCTCAAAGCAGAAAGATTCCTTTTCATTTCATCTGCTTTCATTCCTTTTAAATCTTCTTTAATTTTTTTATTTGTCTTTGCCATTTAATTGCAATATTACTGATTATGCACTCTAGAAATTATTCTAGTTTTTAATGGCAATTTGGTCCCGGCTTTTCGGAGCGCCTCACGAGCAACCGCTTCATCAACACCGTCAACTTCGAAAATAACACGCCCAGGGAAAACTTCAAAACAATATCCTTGCGGATCTCCCTTTCCCTTTCCCATGCCTACCTCTGCGGCTTTGGCGGTATAAGGGCGATCTGGAAAAATACGAATCCAAACTTTGCCAGCTTTAGTTAGTGAGCGAGTCATTGCTTTTCTGGCGGATTCTATTTGGTTTGATTTTACTCGCGCTTGAGTCTCAGATTTCAAACCAAAAGAGCCAAAGGCGAGCTTCGTGCCACGCGTATCGGCGGTCATTGCCTTCTTGTTCATACGCATTGTATGCCACTTTCTAAATTTTACTTTTTTGGGTAATAACATATATTTCTAATTGATTTTTTTAATTTTTCTCTGCCTTTTTCTTATCCGCAAAAATCTCTCCGCGATAAATCCAGACCTTTATGCCCACGTCACCATATGGCAAGTGCGCTTTTTCTCGCTTGAAATCAATGTCCGCGCGGAAAGTCTGAAGTGGGATGGAACCTTTTTTGAGCTCTTCGGTGCGAGCAATTTCAGCGCCTCCAAGTCGGCCGGATAGCACTACTCTGGCACCCTGCACTCCACGCGCAGCCATAACCTTTTCAATCATTTGCTTTATCACTCGGCGATAAGGCATCCTTTTTTCCAAGCCTTCTGCAATCATAAAGCCGACGATTGCGGCATCTGCCTCTGGGTTTTGCACTTCCACGATATCAAGCTTTAGCTCTTCGGATTTGGTGAGCTTTAGTTTCTGCATTTTTTTAACGATTTCTTCTTTGAGTTTTACGGCGCCTTCTCCTGAGCGACCAATGATGAGGCCCGGGCGAGAAGTCTTTATCATAATGCGAGTAGATTTTTGACTTCTTTCTATCTCAATCACCGAGACATAAAAACCGCGAAGTTTCTTTTCGAGCCATTCACGGATTAGTACGTCACCTTTGAGGAATTCAACATATTTTTTTGAATCAGCAAACCATCGAGATTTCCAATCTCTGAGCTGTATCAATCTATGCGCATATGGGTGAACTATTTTTGACATATTACTTTACTTTTTTAGCTTTAACTACTTTCTTCTTCCCTCCTGCTGTCGAGACCTTCGGCTTTTCTGCTTTTATTTCTGCTGTCTTTGGTGCTTTTTCAGCGAGTAGTACTGTGATGTGGCTAGTACGCTTGTTTATCCTGTGTCCTGTGCCCATCGCTGCCGGCATCATCCTCTTCATCACGATGCCTTTGTCTACTCGAAGTTCTTTGATTATCAAATTCTCTTTTTCAATATTAAAATTGGTCTTGGCATTGGCCACTGCTGAAAGCAAAAGTTTGGATATCGGGAGGCCTGCGCGCTTTGCCAAGTAATCAAGCTGTACGATAGCTTGTTCCACATTTTTCCCTTTTATTAGGTTCGCTACGGAGCGGACTTTTCGTGGGCTTTGTCTGTAATTTTTTAAAAATGCTTTCATATTATTTCAATATTTTATTTCTTGGCTTCACTACCTTTACTGTCCGTCACAGATTTAGCAGCCTGAGCTTGCGCTATCTCGGATTCTTTCTTTTTCTGTTCCAATTCTTTCTGCATCTTTCCTCCGTGCTTTACGAATTTCTTAGTCGGTGAAAATTCTCCCAGTCTGTGCCCTACCATATCTTCTGAGACTAAGACTTCAATGTGAGTCTTGCCATTATGTACTCCAAAAACAAAGCCCACCATTTCAGGGGAAATCTGAGAGGCCCTTTTCCAAGTCTTGATCATCGGGGTCTGTAGCGGGTTTTTGCCGGCAATCTTTAAGAGAAGCTTCGGGTCCACATATGCGCCTTTTTTTAGTGATCTGGTCATTGTTATTTCACTACTATAAACAAAATGGCTCTCATTTGAGCCGTAAAATCATACTAGCAAATCTCGGAATAAAGTCAAATAATAAAGCCCGCCACTATGGACGGGTCTTTAAAGAGATTTAGATTCATTGCCTGAGCTTGCCCAACATGAAGTTGCCTATGGCTTTTTTCCTTTGGCTATTTGTATTGGCAATGCCTTCTTGAAAGGCATCGATGGTCAAGGTCTTATCGAAACCTAACTTTATAAGCTTTTTGTCAAAGGGCGCACAAATTCTGCGAATCTCCTTTTCAAATTCATTTTTAATTTCTGTCTTGGTCATTAGTATGTGTAGTTTTACGGGGTTTGGAAATATTATGAATCAATAAAATATTTAGTTTTAATTAAAGAACTATGGACAAGCCCCTACTTTAGCACATTTAAAATAAAGAGCAAATCTGGGGTAGGCAAACGGCTCATTTCCTGCCATTTGAGCCGTTCAAACAAAAAAGCGCTTAGTTGGCGCTTTTTCGAGATTTACCTGTGCGGCGGCGGGTGACGATGAAGACATTGGAGTACTTCTTTGGGGTGCGCGTCTTGCGTCCGCCGGTGACCTTGCCCCACATTGTCTTTGGTCGGCGGGTTCCGCGTCCTTGGCGGCCTTCACCTCCTCCGTATGGATGGTCTACAGGGTTCATCGCTGTTCCGCGCACGGTAGGGCGGATTCCCTTCCAGCGAGAGCGTCCAGCCTTTCCATAATTTTCCAAATGATGTTCTTCGTTTGATACGGAGCCGATAGAGGCCCATGCAAGCTCTGAGACCTTGCGCACTTCGGTAGATGGCATTTTTATATTTGTCTGCCCTTCAGCGTTCGCCACGACTTGAGCAAAGATTCCTGCGGAGCGAGCAATCTTGGCCCCGCCTCCTTGTTTCAATTCGACATTGTATACAAAAGTTCCGACAGGGATATTTTTTAGCATTGTGCGATTACCTGGTTTCAACTCTGCTTTCTCGCTTACTATAAAATCACTTCCTGCTTTCACACTTTGCGGTAAAATTACATATCTCTTTTCTCCGTCTTTATAAACGGCAAGGCCGATAAAAGCAGAGCGGTTCGGATCGTACTCCACGCTCATGATTTTAGCTGGAATATCTTTTTTATTATAAAAAAAATCGACATCTCTAAAGAGACGCTTGTGTCCTGAACCTTTATGACGAGTGGTAATGCGTCCTTGATTATTTCTTCCCACGCTTCTTTTGTATCCGGAAGTAAGGGACCTCTCTGGTGTTGCGCCCTTGGTCAAAACGCCACGATAAGTCACGTTTGTCATTTGCCTCCTTGATTTGCTTGTAGGTTTATATGTCTTCATAACATCTTAAAAACTAAACGATTTCTATCTTATCACCCTTTTTCAAATACACAATCGCTTTTTTACCGCCTCCGCGAATGCCGATCTTCCCGCGTACTACAATCTTTTTTCTCGGCACTCTAATCACATTCACCTTGATTGGCTTCACTTTATAAAGCTTTTCAATTTCTTTTTTGATTTCGTTTTTAGTGGCGCTAGTTGTCACCTCAAAAGTGTACGCATTCTGCTCTGCAAGGAGTGACACCTTCTCTGTAATTCTAGGCTTTTTGATTGTTTTTATATCTGCCATAAATTTTTATTTGCTTCCAAGAAATTTCACTGCATTTTCTGGATTTTCGATAATAAGGTATTTCAAATTTAAAATCTGATGTGGATTTATATTTTGCATCAAAGACATTTCTACCTGTGGTAAATTGCGGAAGCTTTTGCTTATTTTCTCATCTTTCACAGTCAAAGCTATCACCGCTCTTGGCTTCTTTGAAGCTGTGAAATCTTTGATGCCAGTTCCTTTTGAAAGATTTGCCATCATTTCTACTGCGGATTTTGTTTTAATACTCGGCATTGAAAGAGAATCTACAAAAATAACCTCACCGTCTTTAAATTTCTTAGAAAGCACAGAGAACAGTGCAGCTTTACGCATATTCTTACTGATTTTTTTCTTGTAATTTTTTTCAGCAAGTGGGCCGTGAGTGACACCTCCACCTACCCAGATTGGTGAGCGAGATGAACCGTGACGGGCACGTCCTGTCCCTTTTTGTTTCCATGGCTTGCGTCCTCCACCACGCACTTCTCCGCGTCCTTTTGTATCAGCAGTACCCGCG
>JBGQKV010000011.1:0-16214 GCA_041499755.1 Minisyncoccia bacterium | reverse complement strand
ATATTTTAGAGTACAGAGAACTTTCAAAAGAAGTCTCCGCTAAAAAAGCTACGACCCGCGAAGAAAAAAGCAAAAAAAGAACGGAATTGAAAAAAATTCAAGAAGACATAGTCAGTGATATTATATCTATGGCAAATACTGTCAAAGAGAAAGACAAATATTTAAAAAGAATTAGCTTATCTTAGTTTTTTCTCTTTAAAACTTTTCTCACTGCTTCTTTTATGGACTCTTTCCCCATCCCATAATGTTCTATTAGTTCGTCTGGGGTGCCGGATTGGCCGAATTTGTCAGCTACACCCACAAACTCAATCGGCACAGGATAATTTACGCTTAGAACTTCAGATACAGCGCTCCCCATTCCCCCGGCAATTTGATGCTCTTCCACGGTCACAATCGCTTTTGTCTCTTTTGCGAGTGCTATAATTGCATCTTTATCTATCGGCTTAATGGTAGCAAGGTTCATCACTTTTATTTTAACTCCCTCCGCTTCTAATTCTTTCGCTGCTAGAATTGCGCGATGAAGGAGTGCGCCTGTGGCAATAATGCCCACCTGCGCAAGCCCAGTATCGGGCATCCAATATATCTGGGACTTCCCTATTTCAAACGGAGTTTCTTCCGTGGTTATTATCGGGGTTTTTTCGCGAGCAAGGCGCAGATATGTGGGGAATTTAGTTTTGGCAAGCGCTTGGGTTGCGCGTTTTGCCTCTAGTGCATCACAAGGAGATATAACATTCATATTTGGAATAACCCGCATTATGGCAATGTCTTCTATTGCTTGGTGCGTGCCTCCGTCGGGACCGACAGAAACGCCTGCATGCGAACCGGCAATCTTAACCCCCCGATCATTGTAAGCAATGGTAGTGCGGATCTGCTCCCAATTTCTGCCCGGGCTAAACATCGCATATGAAGAGATAAAAGGAATTTTCCCCATCGCTGCCATGCCGGATGCCACGGTCGCTAAGTTCTGCTCGGCCACACCAATCTCGACAAAACGCTCTGGGAACTTCTCGGCAAATAAATGCATTTGGGTGCTCTCAGTCAAATCAGCGCAAAGACCAACAACATTTTTATTTTCCTCTCCTGCCGCAAGCAACCCCTGTCCAAAGCCTTTGCGTATCGGTACCTGCTCGCAAGCATTTTCTCCTGCAGCATTGAAAATCTTCGGATTTAATTTTAATTCTGGGTTTAACATAAATTTATTGATGCTCTGATTGAATTTTCCCGCCTAAAGTACGAAGCTCGGCAAGGGCGACTTCGCCTTGTTGGTCTTTTTTAATTTTATCTTCCGGACCTGCGCCAGGCGGTGAGCCATGCCAGCGATAATCTCGTTCAAACTCTTTTACCCCTTTGCCAGGAATTGTGTGCACTATTATCACGCTAGGCTTTTCATAAACAGCCTGCGCTTCTTCTACTGCTTCATTGAGCGCCAAAAAATCATGCCCTGAGACTTCAATCACATGCCAGTTAAAAGCCCGCCATTTGTCTGCCAAGGGCTCTAGTGGCAATATATTTTCCGTAAAGCCGTCTATTTGGATATTGTTCCGGTCTACTATCGCAATTAAATTTCTCAATTTATTTTTACCCGCCAGCATCATCGCTTCCCAGGTATTACCCTCGCCGTGCTCGCCATCAGACATAAAACAATAAATATATTTATCTGTTCCTACTCCATTGTCCATCCTGTCCGCTAAAGCCATACCCACCGCTTGAGAAAGGCCTAGACCAAGAGGCCCTGACGAAGTCTCAAGAAAGGGTAAATATTCTCTATGCGGGTGTCCTTGCAAGCGAGTGCCAAATTTACGCAGAGTCTTTAATTCTTCCACAGGAAAATAGCCGGCGTGCGCCATCGTCGCATAAAGGAGCGGACAAATGTGCCCGTTGGAAAGCACGACCCTATCGCGCTCAGGCCAGCTTGGGTTTTTAGGATCGTGACGCAAAACGTGAAA
This sequence comes from Minisyncoccia bacterium, assembly GCA_041499755.1. Lineage (GTDB taxonomy): Bacteria > Patescibacteriota > Minisyncoccia > Phycocordibacterales > UBA9973 > UBA9973. Next base: position 14,268 of record JBGQKV010000011.1, on the reverse strand, counting down.
ATAAAATAAAGTGAAAACATCCGCCATGCCGAGAGGGCCGGCCGTATGGCCAGATTTCGCTTCAATTAGAGATTCAATGATAGAAATGCGGATGTCATTTGCTTTTTTTTCAAGCTCTAAAATTTTTTCTTGCCTTAAAACCATCTATTTATTATACCAAATTCTCAAATTCCTTGATAGTTTCTTTTATGTCATTAGACTTAAAAATAGCCGAACCGATGACTAGGCGGTCTACGCCTGCCTCTATGAGCTTTGGCGCTGTGTCAAAATCAACTGCGCCATCTACCGAAATAATAATGCCCGGGAATTTCTCTTTTAAAATCTTAATATGATTAATATCATGCGCGTCAAATTTTTGCCCTTGAAAACCCACATTGTCTATACCCATACACTGGATAAAATCTACATAATTTACAAATGGGAAGATTTTTTCAATATTTGTCTGTGGATTTATAGATAAGCCAAATTTAATAGTGTCGTGAATATATGGATCAATCCCTTCCAAAAAATCCTTAAAACTCTCTAAATCTTCTTGCGCCTCAAGGTGAAAGACAACTCTTTTAGGCCCCAATTTCATATAAAAAGGAAAATTCTCCACTGCGTCCGAAACCATTAAATCCAACTCAAAATCAATATCTTCCCAAAATGGCATGCCCTCTTTTTCATCCAATATCTCTTGAAGGTGATTGTCATCTGAATAAGGCCAAGTCTTGTTATTTACAAAATTTCCATCGCAAATATCTATCTGCACGATAGGCACAATACCGCGCACTAATGCAATCTTGTTTTTCAGATCGTCATAGGTTTTTGTAAGTATTGCAGGAATGATTTCGGGCATTAGAATTTATTTATTCTTCTAACGTGTCTTTCGTCACCAGAGAATTTTGTTGAAAGAAATAACTCTACAGCGAATTTTGCTTCATCAACTGATACAAATCGCGCACTTAAAGATATAACATTTGCATTGTTGTGTGCTCGAGCAAGCTTTACTTGTTCAAATGTGTCTGCGCTTTTGTTGCCAGCAATATCAATTTCCCCCATAGGCTCTTTGGGTCCATAAAACACCATTGCTCTCACACCTTTATATCTATTGCAAACCATTGCCTCACCTTGCCCTCCTCCGCCTAAAACCACCCCAAAGCTGTTTTCTGAATCTTTTGCCACATCTTCTGCCACAAGTTTTATAAAATCTGGATAATCATCGTTTGGAACAAAAGCAAATGGCCCCCTGTCTTCTACTTCATATTTCAATTCACTCAAATACACTTTGAGTTTTTCTTTTAATTCATATCCCGCATGGTCTGAACCTAAATAGACTTTCATAAATTACTTTATATTCTGTCCTGTTTTAATAACATGATCAACTAAGGTGTGGGTGTACCCCATTTCATTATCGTACCAGCCCATGACTTTTACTAGATTGCCTCCGATAACTCGGGTCATATCAAGCTGAGCAATGCAACCATGGGATTCGCCTAAAATATCAGAAGACACTAGTGGCTCTTCGGTAACAGCAAAAACTTTCACCCAACGTTTATCACCTGCTGCTTTTTTTAAAATATTATTTACTTCTTCAGCAGTGGTATTCTTTTTAGAAATAAAAGTAATATCTACGATAGAACCGGCAGGCACTGGCACCCGAACAGAAATACCATCAAAAAGTCCTTCCAATTTTGGAAATGCTTTGGTCACCGCAATCGCTGCCCCAGTAGAGGTCGGCACGATATTTTGTGCAGCCGCCCGGCCTTCGCGAAAACCTTTCTTTCCGGCAGGTCCGTCTACGAGCGCTTGGGTTGCAGTATATCCGTGCACAGTATTTAAAATTGCTTTTTCTATTCCTATCGCTTCGTCCAATATGCCAATCAAGGGACTAGCCGCATTTGTCGTACAAGAGGCATTGGAAGTTATATCACAAGTGCCGAGCTTCTCTTCATTTACAGCCATTAAAATAGTCTCTCCCTTAACACTGCCATCTCCATCTTTAGCGGGAGCAGAAATAACTACCTTCTTTGCCCCAGCTTTAATGTGCGCATTTGCTTTGTCATATGTTGCAAAAAACCCGGTAGACTCTACTACCACATCTACCCCTAAAGCGCCCCAAGGCAAGTTTATAGGGTCTTTCTCTGCTAGGATTTTTACTTTTTTGCCGTCAATAATAATAAAGCCGTCTTCAGCACTCACTTCGTGTTTCCAGTGTCCGTAAACCGTATCGTATTTCAAAAGATAAGCCATATTGGCAGTGTCTCCTAAGTCATTTGCTGCGACCACTTCTATCTCTGGATGTTCCCAAGCTATTTTTAAAAATGCCCGACCAATACGCCCTAAACCGTTTATACCTACTTTGATTGTTTTGTTTGCCATAGTCCTTATAGTATACCAAAAATATGCTACGATAGTAATATGAAAATACACAGATTTATAGGGGATTTTAAGCTCCAACAAAACGAGCTTGAAGTTGGCGGTGAAATAGCGCATCAAATAATAAAAGTATTAAAGCTTGAAATAGGCGAAAAAATAGAACTTTGTGATGGAAAAGGTGTAAATGCCTTATGTAAAATAAAAAGCTTAGGTAAAAACAGCTTAATGGTAGAAATAGAAAAAATCGGCATAGATGAGGAAGAAAATAAAAAAGTTTCCCTTTTCTGCGCAGTTTTGAAAAAAGAAAATTTTGAGCTAGTAGTGCAGAAAGCAACAGAGTGCGGAGTAGACAAAATAATTCCTATCATCACAGCAAGAACGGTAAAAACTGGACTCAACATTGAAAGACTGCAAAAAATAGCCAAAGAAGCTTCGGAGCAATCCGGCCGTAGCACTGTACCGGAAATATCCGAACCAGTAAGCTTTGAAGAAAGTTTAAAACAAGCAAAAGGAGTAAATATATTCTTTGATATTAGTGGAGAAGTATTAAAAGAAAAAAATAATTCGATAATTAATATCTGGATCGGTCCCGAAGGCGGCTGGATTCCTGAAGAAATACACAAAGCAAAATCTGCGGGTTTTAAAATTGCCTCTTTGGGTAAAAATATTCTTCGTGGTGAAACCGCCGCAATCATAGCAACATATTTAATTTCAAATTAGCAAAAAAAAAGAGACGCACAGAAATGTTCTGTACGCCTCCTTACCATTCAAAAAAAAATGAAAAATTTAATTACTTTACCTACCTCCAGTTTTTAATATAATCATAATTCCAGGAAGTACAACAAATCCATTACTGGGTAATCCTTGCTTTTCTGACCACATATACGAGTAATCGCAGGTTGCGAACCCTGCCATTTTCTCACTAAAATTAAGTCCTGCTTTAACACCTATGTCCCAGATTGCAGAAGAGGTTAACTTACCTTTGTATTCCATAAAGGCCATACCAAATCCTGTATGTGCTCCACAGGTGAAACCGCCAGCCTCTCTACCAGAAGTAATTCCGAATAAAATCAGCACGGTCGCTGATTTTTTGTACTCAGTTGTAAACTTTGAAGAATCACCGATAGCATACGATGTATCCTTCGTTGCCGGAGAGTAACCAGTTAGGGGTCTTAACAGAAGTTCAAAAGACCAATCAATTTTGTCGAATGGCTGTTTGTAGCCAAACCCAAAATCGGGCGTTAGTGAACCTTCGGTTATATTACCTCCGGGCGCATTGTATGAGCCACTGGCACCGAGTGATCCAAAGCATGAACCGGTACTGTGTTGTGCATTAGCGCTCATCCACATTGGGAAAAGGGCTATAATTAAATAGGTTTTTTTCATAGTTGGTTATTTTGTTTTTAGGGTTGTTTTTAAATTAAGTATTAAAGACAATAACTGCGCCTTCTTTATATATTATACACATATAATCTAAATAGTCAATATGTTCAAATTGGAAATCTTGTGTCGTTTAAAAAGCCAAAAATAAAAAGAAAATGGCAAATTTTTGTGCTATTATAAAAAAATGTCGACTAAATTCGTACATTTGCATACACATTCGCACTATTCCCTACTCGATGGGCTTTCTAAGGTTGAAGACTTAGTAAAACTCGCCAAAGAACACAAAATGCCAGCCATGGCTATAACCGATCATGGCAATATGTATGGCGCAGTAGAATTTTATAAACTCGCGCAAAAAGAAGGTATAAAGCCCATCATCGGAGTGGAAGCATACATTGCGGAACGATCTCGCACAGACAAAGAATCCGGTATAGACAGCAGGCGCTATCATCTTACCCTACTAGCAAAAAACTTGGAAGGATATAAAAATCTTATTCGTCTGGTGACGATATCTAACCTTGAAGGATATTACTACAAACCCAGGATGGATAAAGAAATTCTTCGGAAATACTCTGGGGGCATTATTGCTTTATCTGGATGTCTTGGTGGCGAACTCTCTCGGGCACTGGCAAACAAAGATGAAGATAAGGCTGAGAAAATAATCAAGGAACACCAAGATATATTCGGCAAAGAAAATTACTTCCTGGAAGTGATGAAACATCCTGCCGTAGAAGGCGACGAAACAGTAAGAAATGGAATAATCAAATTAAGCAAAAAATTAAATATTCCGATGGTAGCCACCATTGATTCACATTATCCTTGTGAAGACGACCATAAAGCGCATGAAACACTGCTTGCGATCCAAACAAATTCAGACCTGAAAGATGAAAATAAATTTACCTTTGGTGATGATGACTACTCTTTTATAAGTCAAGAAAAAGCGCAGGAAATTTTTAAAGACATTCCTGAAGCGCTTGAAAATACATTAAAAATAGCCGAGATGTGCAACCTGGAATTACCTTTGGGAAAATGGGTCTTCCCAGATTTTCAAATTGAAAAAGGGAAGAGTTATGACCAAAAACTGCGCGAGCTTTGCTATGCTGGCTTTGAAAGACTGGGTTTGAAAGAAACGCCAAAAATAAAAGAACGTGTAGAGTATGAATTAAAAATAATTTTTGATAAAGGATACTCGCCTTACTTTTTAGTAGTAGGAGATCTTTTGCGTTATGCAAAAGAAAACGGCATTTTGACAGCTATCCGCGGATCAGTCGCAGGTTCGATGGTGACGTATCTTTTAGGCATTACAAATATAGACCCGATAGAATATAAATTGCCGTTTGAAAGATTCTTGAACCCTTTTCGTCCGTCCGCGCCAGATATAGATATGGATTTCGCTGACAATCGCCGAGATGAAATGATTGAATATACTAAGCAAAAGTACGGGGAAGACAAGGTAGCGCAGATCGGAACTTTCGGTACGATGATGGCACGCGGCGCTGTGCGAGACGTCGCCCGCGCTCTAGCCTATCCATATTCCGTCGGAGACAGGCTCTCGAAAATGATACCGATGGGCTCGCAAGGAATGCCAATGACGATAGACCATGCTATGGAGATAGTACCCGAGCTCCGTGAAGCATATGAGAGAGAGAAAGAAACAAAAGAAATCATAGATCTGGCCAAAAAGCTGGAAGGCTGCGCTCGGCACATTTCGGTGCACGCGGCCGGAGTGGTCATCTCCCCCACTCCTTTATATGACTATGTTCCCGTCCAGCTGGACCCAAAAGGCGGAAAAGTGATTACTCAGTATGATATGTATAGTGTGGAAGATGCCGGGCTTTTAAAATTTGACTTCTTGGGTATTAGAAACTTAGCTATCTTGGGAGACGCTATAAGCTTGGTAAAAAAATTCTATAATATTGACATAGATATCGAGAAAATTCCACTTGACGACAAGAAAACTTTCTCTCTTTTAGCCAAAGGGCAAACGGAAGGACTTTTCCAATTGAATGGCTCCGGCATGACCAGATACTTGAAAGAGCTGAAGCCAACTTCAATCCACGATATTAATGCAATGGTGGCGCTATATCGCCCTGGACCGATGGAGTCCATCCCCGAATATATAAAAAGAAAACACAACCCGACGCTCGTAAAATATCTTGACCCGAGAATGAAAAAATTCTTGGAGGAATCCTATGGACTCATCGTATATCAGGACGACCTTCTATTCTGCGCACTCGAGATGGCAGGTTATAACTGGGAAGAAGCAGATAAGTTCCGCAAAGCAGTGGGCAAGAAGATTCCCGAAGAAATGGCGGCGCAATATAAAAAATTCACCTTGGGAATCGTCGCAAACGGCCAGACTCCGGCCTTTGCGGAAAAGCTCTGGAAACTCTTTGAACCGTTTCAGGCTTATGGATTCAATAAAGCACATGCCGCAAGCTATGGCCGAGTGGCTTATCAGACCGCTTATATGAAAGCGCATTATCCGATAGAGTATATGACCGCGATTTTAACCGCTGAATCTGGGGATGTGGACAAAGTGGCTGAAATAATCCGTGAATGCCAAAATATGAAAATACCAGTACTCCCTCCTAATATCAACGAAAGCTATGGCGGATTCACGGTAATAAGAGAAGAAAATACAAGTAAAGAGATCAGGTTTGGGCTTTATACCATAAAAAACTTTGGCACGGATATCGCTGATTCAATAATTACAGAACGAAAACAAAGAGGCAAATTCAAAAATATCACAGATTTCTTGGATCGCATCAAGCATAAAAATTTGACTAAAAAATCAATGGAGGCGCTGATAAAGTCAGGCTCTATGGACGAACTAGGAGAGCGTGGAGAACTGCTTTTTAACCTCGAAGATATGCTCCTATACAATAGAGAGTCCTCAAAACAGTCTGCTAACCAGACAAATTTATTTGCGGACTTGGGAGAAACACTACCCTCGTTAAAATTAAAAAAAACTCCGCCAGCAAATCTTGAAGAAAAACTTATCTGGGAAAAAGAACTTTTAGGTCTTTATGTATCTGGGCATCCATTGGATAGAATCCGGGACAAGCTTGAAAGCAAGGAAATTAACATCAAAAAAATAAAAGAAGAGCTCGGCAATGGAATACCGGTGACTATTGCTGGCATTATCGAGAGTGTGCGCCCAGTCATCACCAGAGGCAACGAACAAATGGCTTTCCTAAAAATTGCCGATCTATCCGGCTCTATTGAAGCGGTAATGTTCCCTAGTATTTACCGAGAATCAATAGATATAGCCAAGCAAGAAAAATGCATTGCGCTCTCAGGAAAAGTCACTATTCGAAACGGAGAAAAAAGCATTGCCATTGAAGCTGTAAAAGCAATATAAAAAACCTGTCTTACACCGAGACTTTTTCTTCTGCTACTTTAAGGTCGGCAGAACCAATGGAATCCATTATCCGCATCACTTGGGCAGGATAGTTTTTTATGTAACTATTGTATCTACGAAGGATCTGCTCAGTTGTGCTGCCTTTTTGATAATATTTCTCGGTTGCAGGGTTGTTACCACCCAAATTCATAGCTACCACTTCTATTGCCTGCTCATCTGAGTTAAAAGGTATTCTGCACGAACCCCAGCCAAAGAAACTATGCTCCACTCTATCGCAATCGTCGATACCAGCGTTAGATTCACGCAAGGCTATCGCAGGCAAAAGACGCCAATCAAGACCGTTTATATCCGCTTCCTGTGCCATTTTTAAACCAAGGCCGGCCAATGGCGCGTCTCTTTTTGAGAAGTAGGCATCAATAGCGTCGCCCTGTAATTTTAAGGTCTTTAGCTTTTCCTCCTCTTTTACTTGATTATTAAAAGCAAAAAGGGCGGAAAGTGCAATATTTGGTTTTTGAGTGAATACAGTTTGGCTCTTCTCTGGAATCTTTGCCTCCGGAACGTTTCCGAAGGAAAGCGTTCCTGCCATAATAGGCAAAAGCACCAAAGCTTGAGCGAACCGTATTACATTGTTTTTATTCATATTTGAGCGGTATAAGCTCCGCCAACTTCGAAAGCAAAATAGCTTTTACAGAAAAAGCCCTGTATATGAAGCTTGTGAGCCTATATAAGGACTTAGGGCAAGTGTAGCATACTATGATTTAAAAGTCAATAGTTAGACTGATTTCCTGCCTGTATGTCAAACCTAAAATACCTTAAAATATAAGGGTGAAATAGAGAAAACTGATACCTGTGGATACGCATTTAGGAGAACTTAAACACCGCATCGGCAACTTTATACGCCTCGCCTGCCCCCATAGTCACAAATACATCCCCAGAACCCAACTTTAAAGCGAGGACAGCATCTTCTGCCGACATAAAATCTGGAAAAGCTTCTGTTTTTACACCTTCTAGCGCTACTTTATCTGCCAATTTAGAGCTTGAAACACTCTCATCTTTGTCTTCTCTGGCAAAATATATGGGGAGGAATAATACCTTATCAGCGTCCTTAAAGCTTTTAACAAAAAATCCAAAGAGGGCCTTGGTCCGGCTGTAAAGATGAGGCTGAAAAAGCACCGTGAGGTGTTTATCTGGATAAAGTTCACGAAGAGCCTGTAAGCTTGCTTTAATCTCCGTGGGGTGATGAGCATAGTCGTCATATATGATTGTTCCGCTTTTAGTTGTTCCTCTTTTTTCAAGCCTCCGCCAAGTGCCGGAAAACTGTGAAAGAGACTTAATGGCAATTTCTTCTGGAATTTTTAAAATATCTGCCACAGCCAGTGCCGCTGCCGCATTCATGCGATTATGTTTTCCTGGAACTTGAAGTGCTGGAACTTTGTCTAGATATGTTGAAGAGCCTAAAACTTTGTGTTCACTTTGAGCTAAAAATTTATCAAAGGCATTTTGCACATCGGCGAGATCTTTATAATAGTCCAGATGGTCTGCTTCGATATTTGTGACCACGCCGATAAATGGGTAAAAATTTAAAAAATGCCTATTATATTCATCTGCTTCTACTACCAGATATTTGCTTTTCCCTTCTCTAAAATTACTATCAAATTTTTTAACAAAAGAGCCGACAATCACAGTAGGATCTAACCCAGCATCTACTAAAATACCAGCGACCATTGCCGTCGTCGTGGTCTTACCGTGGGTACCAGAGATTGCTATCACTTTATATTCTTTTGCTATTTTTCCCAGAGCTTCAAAGTAGCTTAGCATTGGCTTACCTGTCTTTTTAGCACTTTCTAAAATGCCTGGGCCACGATATATCCATGCATCGCTGTAAACATACATATCCGCTTCTGACAGTTCTTTCATATCTTTCTGGAAAATTATTTCAACGCCTTGCGCTCGTAGCGAGTTTAAAGTTTTTGGGCTTTCTTCGTCGTTGACACCAGAGACTTCCATACCCATTGCAAGACACATTTTCGCCAAAGCAGAAATCCCAATCCCGCCTATGCCTATAAAGAAAACTTTTTTGATTTTTGATAAGTCTAGATTCATTACTTTAAACTCTTTACTATTTTCATAAATTGATCGCCTCGGTCATACTCATTCTTGAATATATTAAAAGAAGCAAAAGCGGGGCTGAAAAGAATGGCATCGCCTTTTTTTGCCTCTTTCATTGCTTTTTGTACAGCTTCTTTTAAATCTAGCACTTTTTCTATTTTCGCTTTACTTTTTTTTATTTTATTACTCCCTGATCCAGGGGTTAGAAAAACCTTCTTTGTCTTTATTGGCAAGAGCTTTGAGAGCTTTTTAGTTTCTAACCCTTTATCCATACCCCCCGTAATTAAAAGGATTTTTTTACTAAAAGAACTGAGCGCGGCAATGGTAGCCTCCGGAGTAGTAGAATTTGTATCATTATAAATTTTTACTCCATGAATATTTTTAACAAGTTCAAGTCTGCCTGCTATCGCCTTAAAATTTTCTACAGTTTTTTTGATAATACTCTCTTGAACTTTTAATACTCTTGAAACTTCTACTGCGCAAGCGATATTTTCTAAGTTATGCTCCCCTAGTAAATTAGTTTTCCAATATTTTGGAATATTCTTTGCCCTTATCGTTTTTCCTGGACCTTTCAACTTCTTCATATTGGGACCCACTATAAGTACATCATTCTTTTTCTGAAACTTATAAATGTAGGACTTATCAGTAAAATATTTTTTTAAATTGCTTTTATAATAATTTATATGATCCGGCATAAAATTCGTAAATACAGAAATGTGCGGAGAAATCCTCGCTTCGGCAAATCCCTGCAACTGCCAAGAAGATAATTCAAAAACAACGATATCCCCCATTTTTACTTTCTTTAGTAGGGGTAGTGCTGCAGTACCGCGAATGTTTCCACCCAAATGTACCCTTAAGCCCGCGCGCTTTAAAATCTCGTATATTAAAATAGTGGTGGTACTCTTCCCCCGAGTGCCTGTCACTCCAATTATTTTCACTTCCGGCGCAAGCTTCGTAAATAAAGATTCGTCCATTTCAATCGGGATACCGAAACGCCGAGCATGAGCAATATAAGGAGAATCAAGCACTACTCCCTGCCCTTTCAAAACAAAATCACAATTCTCAAAATCCTCCATTCGATGCTTCCCTAGAACATATTTTATATTTTTATATTTCCTTAACTTATTTATGGACGGAGAAAGTTCTTTTGCAGTTTTTAGATCAGTCACTAATACCTTCGCTCCACATTCTACTAGGAAAGCAATATCGCCCAATCTTTTGCCAAGAAGCCCCAGACCCACCACCGTCACATATTTCCCTTTAAAAAATTCTTTATAGTTTATCATCTTATGAAAATGCATTTTTTAACTCTTCCATATCGTTAAAATGATTTTTTACTCCTTTAACCTCTTGGTATTCTTCGTGTCCCTTACCCGCCAAAAGCAGAATATCCCCATTATTTGCAATATTGACGGCCTCTAAAATTGCTCTATGGCGATCTGGAATGCTCATTACTTTTTTTGAGTCGATCATTGATAAATCTGTTTTCATTTCAGCAATAATCTTTTCAGGGTTTTCACTGCGCGAATTATCCGCGGTAAAGATAGCGACGTCTGAAAGCGTTGCCCCAATTTTGCCCATAACCCGGCGCTTTAAGGGATCTCGGTCTCCTCCACAACCAAAAACAGAAATTATTTTCCCTTCCTTAGATTTTATTTCTCGAATAGTTAAAAGCACTTTCTCGAGCGCATCCGGAGTATGAGCAAAATCAACTATACCTAAAACTCCGTTATCGGACATAAAGTGATCAAAGCGTCCGCGTGGTGGCGTTATATCCTCTAAAATATTTTTTACTTTATCCATATTAAATCCCAAAAGAGAACAGGTACTCCAGACAGCCAGTAAATTGTAGGCGTTAAATTTGCCAAGAAGCTTGGATTTTATTTTAACTCCGTTAAAAACCATCTCTAAACCTTCAAAATCCAATTTGAGAATATTGCCCTGAAAACTTTTACCTTCTTTGAAACCATAGAGAAATTTATTTGCCTTTATTCCTTCGAGGATTAGTGGCCCATGCTCATCGTCGGCATTTGTCAGAGCAAAGGACTGTGGTGGGAGCATTTCAAAAAACTTCTTTTTAGCTAAAAAGTAATTTTTTACGCTTTTGTGATAATCCAAATGATCATGGGTAAGATTGGTAAAAATACCACCGAAAAAGTTTATCCCACGGACCCGGCCCTGGTCCATAGCATGGGAAGAAATTTCCATAAAGACATATTCACAACCACTGCCCACCATTTCTCCTAATATTTTATTGAGTTCCATGGGTCCAGGTGTAGTATGCGTAGCCACCTTTCGCTCTTCTCCGATAATGTTTTCCACTGTACCGATAAGCCCTGCCTTGTGCCCTAGGGCCATCGCAATCTTGTAAAGCAGAGTGGTAGTAGTGGTCTTTCCATTCGTACCTGTCACCCCGATAATCCTTAATTTTTTCGAAGGGTTCCCGTAAAAGTGAAAGGCCGCCAAAGTCGCCACCGCTCTCCTCTTAATCTTTAAGTTTTTAATAAGATTTTGCATATCACTTTCCGTGACATTTTTTATATTTCTTACCGCTTCCACAAGGACAAGGGTCATTGCGACCAACGTTTTTTTCCGCAAATTCATTCGGTTCTTTATGGTTCTCAATTAGAATTTCTTTCGGTTCTACTGTTTCCGGTTTGGCTGGTTCATTGATTGTAGAAATGAGTGATGCTACTTGCTCTTTAAAAGCTTCTTCCATTTCTTTAAACATTCGCAGTCCTTCCTTTTTATACTCTACAATGGGCTCCCGCTGACCATAAGCACGTAAGTTTACAGAGGAGCGGAGATAATCCATTGCTTCTATATGCTCCATCCAAAGCACGTCTGTCGCATAAAGAGCGATCCGGCGCACCGTATCAAAAAATGGTCCTTCTCCCAGTTTTGCATTTTTTTCTTCTATAATTTTCCCTACCTCTTCTCGGCCGAGCGATACATCCGCCAAAAGATTTTCTATTTCTTTTTTATTTGCTTGCATCATCTTCTGGCGTCGCGAGTAAATAGCCTGACGCTGGCGATTCATCACATCATCATACTCCAGTGTATGTTTCCTAGCGTCAAAATGAAAACCTTCGATTTTTGCCTGAGCACCTTCTAGAGTACGAGAAATAAATCTATTCTCAATCGGCTGATCTTCTGGTATGCCAAAGCGCCCCATCATCGTCTTTATCCTCTCCGCACCGAAGACCCGCATCAAATCATCTTCTAACGAAACGAAAAATTGAGTCTCTCCTGGATCCCCTTGTCTGCCGGAACGCCCACGTAACTGATTATCTATGCGCCTCGCTTCATGCCTCTCGGTTCCCAACACAAAAAGCCCGCCAGCGCTCTTCACTTTTTCATATTCTTCTTTTATGACCGGGTTACCGCCGAGTTTGATATCAATACCACGGCCAGCCATGTTTGTGGCGATAGTCACTGCGCCAAATTTGCCGGCTTGAGCGATAATTTCTCCTTCCTTCTCATGATTCTTGGCATTTAATATCGTATGTTGCACTCCTTCCTGGCGCAGATGCACTGAAAGCATTTCATTTTTTTCAATTGAAATAGTACCGATGAGCACTGGCTGACCTTTTATATTCAATTCTTTTACTTTTCGGGCAATCGCCTTCAATTTCCCCTTTTCTGTCTGGAAAATAAGGTCAGAATGATCAATACGCACCACTGGGCGGTTGGTGGGAACTACAATAACCTCAAGGTTATAGACCTTTATGAACTCTTCGGCCGAGGTCAGAGCTGTACCAGTCATCCCAGAGATCTTTTCATAGAATCTAAAGTAGTTTTGGAATGTTATAGAGCCTGATGAGCGGGTTTCCTTCTCGATTTTAACCCCTTCTTTTGCCTCAATGGCTTGATGGATGCCTTCAGACCAGCGCCTGCCTGGCTGAAGCCGGCCAGTAAATGGATCAACGATGATGACTTCCCCTTCTTTGACGACATAATCTTTATCCCGCTCAAAGATAGCCTGCGCTTTCACTGCAGTTTCTAAATGGTGCACATACTTTATTCCTTTTTCTGTATAGATATTAGAAATACCAAGTAAATTTTCAGCTTTTGTTATCCCCGTGTCAGTCAAACTGATAGCTTTAAGCTTTTCATCTACTATATAATCTGTATCTTTTTTTAGCTGTTTTGCAATTTGGTAAAACTTTACATAAAAATCTTCTGAATCCCCTGATGGAGATGAAATAATGAGCGGGGTCCGCGCTTCATCAATCAAAATGGAGTCTACCTCGTCCACTACTGCAAAATAATGCCCGCGTTGCACCAGTTGATCAATCGAAGTTGCCAAATTATCTCGCAAATAATCAAAACCGTATTCATGATTGGTGCCATAAGTAATATCCGCATTGTATGCCTCACGGCGAGTGCATGGCTTCAAGAATTCATAGACAATTTTAAATTCTCCGACTTGGTCACGCTGTAAATCTAGCTCATTGTGTTTCGGATCATATATATAAGAAACGTTTTGGGAATTTATGATGCCGACAGAAAGACCGAGGAAATTGTAAATCTGGCCCATCAGCACCGCATCACGCCGTGCCAAGTAATCATTCACGGTCACCACATGGACTCCACGGCCGGTGAGTGCATTCAAATAAACTGGAAGGGTGGCTACCAATGTTTTCCCTTCACCTGTTTTCATTTCGGCAATTTTGCCTCGGTGGAGCACAAGACCTCCGACAATTTGAACATCGTAATGGCGTTCTTTCAAGTTCCTCATAGCCGCTTCTCGAACAAGGGCAAAAGCTTCCGGTAATATGTCATCTAAGGTCTCCCCTTTTGAGAGCCTATCTTTAAAATCTTGTGTTTTCTTTGGAAAATCTTCATTTTGGAACTTTGAAATATCCGCTTCCAGAGCGTTTATCTTCTCTACCATTTTCCCTGTATCTTTTATAAATTTTAAACTTGCATCGCCAAAAAGGCTCTTTAAAAATGCCATAATTGCTTGATTATAGCATAAAAAAACAAAACCGTCGTTTTGCGACAGTTTTGTTTTAAATGAGTGCTTAGCTTCTCTTCTTCTTTCCGCCTTT
>JBGQKV010000010.1:0-17084 GCA_041499755.1 Minisyncoccia bacterium | reverse complement strand
TGTTGGTTGATCCTCCTGATCCGGCTGGTCCAACAACAACGTTTATAGGAACACTAGCAGGAAAATTAACTAAGCCAATTCTATACTCACTACTACCACCTCCACCGCCAGGAGTAAAGCTAGGACCTCCGCCTCCTCCACCGCCACCAGCACCCCAGACTTTAACTGTAGCTTGAGTTACCCCTGGAGGTGGAGTCCAGGAACCAGAAGTAGTAAAGGCAGGGACAATTACACTATTTGGAGGGGTACAGATTATCAAAGTTCCGGCAGAGGTAACACAAACTGATCTCTCGCCTGTGCCTGCGAGAAGGCCTGAGACTAGATTGCCGTCCGTAAGAACATTGCCGTGAGCAGTTACATCAGCGCTCGCGAAAACATTTTTCGCCTGAATATTTGCCACGTCATTAGCGGATGAACTCCAAAAATCAAGCGTGGGCTTATTGACAATTATAGAAACATAAGCATCGGAGCCACTGCCGGTTGTACCGTTCAAGACCAACGCGTCGCGTCCGGATGGTTGGCCAGGAGTACCGCCTAGTAATTGGATTTTTGTTTGTCCGTCAATTTGAGCATGCCCGTCAATTATCGCTCCACCGTTCGTAAATAAAACTGTACTATTGTAATTAGTAGTTATAGGATCTCCAGGTGCTGGGTAGTTAACTTTGAGTTCTGCGCTGCTGTTTTGTAAAAACCAATTGGCAATCCAACTTGTGCCATTATGTCGAAGCGTTTGGTTGGCAAGACCTGCCGGCAAAGGCGACGAGGAAGAAGGCCAAGTAGGGCCAGTTGTACAATTATAATTGCTCGGACCAGCTGGGGCAGACGAGTCGTATAGGCAAAACCTTTTAGCAGCCACATCTCCGGCAGTCGTCGCAAGGTGGGCGTCAAGAATGCTGGCATTAGATGTCAATTTTGTGGCAGTAGTTACAGTGCCCCAAATATTGGCTGAAAGAATGTTTGTGAGCGCTCCAGTTATGGCGCTTATAACACCTGTTGATGGAGATGATATAGGAGCGGTGCCGATGCCCAAGTTGCCATCTTTTCTTTGACCGTTAGCGCTTATATTTATCGGCGCTGAGGCATTGTTCCCGGGAGGCGTAGCAGTCGGACCTTGCCATTGGGCAGAAGCGATGCCGGCGCTCAAGGTAAGAGCTAGAATTATGATTTTTATTGATTGAATTAAATTTTTCTTCATATCTTTTTATTATACTAATAATTACTAATAAAGTATATCACAAATTACCTTTCAATAAATCTAGGGGCAGGTCTTGGATTTACACAGCTCCTTTGGATTGGAATAGTAGGCAACGTATTGACTGGAGGGTACCAATTTCCATCTATTCCATGACATTTAATACTAAACGTTGCGTCCGGTGGGCTTTCACTTTGAGATGGATCGCTTATGGTGACAATCGCTGTTCCAGTCGTATTATACAACAAACTACTATTGTCCCAACCGCTCACCACGGAAACCCCAGAAGGCATTGAAGATCCGTTCATATAACAGGCGTCCATATTGGTAGTCTGCCAAGATATATTAAAGGAACCATCATGCGACGGGACGCAGGAAGGGCCGACAAAAGCATCAATGGAAGGATTGCCACTTGCGCACGAAGGAACAGAAGTAGAAAGACTAGTTGTAACTTCTGGTGAACCATCGGCGGGAAGACATTGCAGGGTGAAAACGTAATGTTTTACGATTGGTGGATTGTTTGGAAAAGTGAAAAATGCTTGTTGCGCTGGAGGAGGAGAGGCTATAGATACAATCTTGCTCATTAATGGAAGTATCGGTCCGCTCCAAGCAGGATCATTCCCAGTCGTGATAGGACCTGAACCGTCTTGAACAGTATAGGAGCCCTTGCAAGATGCCATCGGACTAGCGCTATTCCAGTTTAGCTGTTTCTTGCCCCCAGTACATTCTCCAATCGCATCGGTGGTGAGGGTAAGACCGCTTGGTTTTACCACCGTTAATTTTATATTTGCATTCAATGTGATGTTATTTGGGATTGATTTACAAGAGAGAGTATATAAATAAGTGCCCAAAGCAGTAGGGGTGTCTACAATTGGGCCACCTTCGGTTGGGAGTTCTGTAGCAAAACCAGGGTTGCCCCAATTCCAATTACTTGCTGGTGCATTTGGCAGGGCGCTAGAAGGAGCATTGGAAGTCGCTTTACAAGAAATCAAATTGACACTTTGTTTTCCCCACCATAATTCAAGGTTCGTACCTAGAGGAATTGAGAGGTTAGCGGTCGTTATAGTAGGGCTTGGATCTACTGCTTCAACGTTGCCGGTAGTATTAGCGGGAATATTTTGCTGGAAACCTCTTATTCGCACGATTGAAGTCGCCAGTGGAATTGTTTTACCCACTGTCACAGTGTTTGAAGTGATTCGCTCACCATTTGCAAGTTTGCACTGAATGGTATAGGTAACAGGATTAGGTAAAACTTGAACTGGGTTTTCAGTGCCGTTCGGTAAACCCTTTCCTGTACCATTGTTCCAAAGTGGCGCAATTGTTCCAACAGGATATCTAGTAGAAGGCACCGATGGAGCCAGCCAGTAAGAAGTAGCGTAACTGCCAGAGGCGACATCATCTGCCTTGCAAGTGGCTCCAGTCCACACACCAGCTGTTGGCAAAGTTGTACTCCATCTCAACTGTACATTTCCGGCGTTGGTAGTGAGAGTCGTGTTGGCAGAACCAGGCGGGGCTCCAGAGTCGGTCC
Organism: Minisyncoccia bacterium; assembly: GCA_041499755.1. Classification (GTDB taxonomy): domain Bacteria; phylum Patescibacteriota; class Minisyncoccia; order Phycocordibacterales; family UBA9973; genus UBA9973. The sequence continues at coordinate 14,364 of JBGQKV010000010.1, read as the reverse complement.
CAGCTATTAAGTCATAAGCGGTAAGATCAAGTTTGATTACACAATTGCCAGCGACAAGCACATAGCCTGGTGGCATGGTGGCTTGATTGCCTGGAACATTTGTACAGACATCCAGAAGAGGGGGAGGAGTGATAGGAAGGTTTGCGGTCACTTGTGAGAAATCAATCCAGCCTACGACTTCCGAGCCGGCGCCGTCCGCCGTCCCGCCCCAGGCAAAGCCTACAAATTTATTTGGGTTTCCTCCGCAAGCCACTGAATCCGGAGTCGGTCCACAATAAGTCACTCCGCCGTTTCCAAGCGGACTAGGAGATGTATGATTGGCGCCGGACATATGAATCCAGCCATTCCAGCCCCCATTTTGAGTATTAATTCCAGTCGGGCTAGGCGCAATAGCCCTGGCCCAGCCGACGACTGCGCCGGTTTGAACATTCACAGTCGCCGAGCACGGAGTATAATTCGGATTTGTCGGTGGCGGACAAGTATTGGTGCTGTCAGAATAAAAATGCACCCAGCCTACGTTGTCAGACCAGGCTTGCCCAGTAAATCTATACCAAGGAGAACCTGCGCTGACTTGTAAAAGCTGGACTTTGTAATCGGAAGTTCCGCATATATTGTTCCCCGTAAGCCCTCCTTCTGCGCAGTTGAAACTTATCCAGCCGATAGTGTCAGACCAGGCCCATCCGTGCATGTCCACCGGAGGATTGATCTGCGCTTGCGCTCTAGTAGAAAAAAAGAAAGAACATATTATGAGGAGAGTTGAAAAAATAAAGATTGGAAAAAATTTCTTCATAATCAATAAGAATTAAGTATCGCTTGCTTCTCTCTGTCCGTAAGCGGAGGATTCTTGCTCTCTCCTGCGCTTAAATCTTTTAGAATTTGCTTTTTTTCTTGATCGGAAAGTGTAGTACCAGACGCATTATCGTTTAGACTGCTTATAATGGCTGACTTTTCTGTGTCTGTTATGATGCTAGTAAAAGGTTCAGGTACTTTTTTAGAGTTATAAAATAAATATCCAACAACGCCGACTAAGACCAAAGCCATCACAATAACGAGCATTGAAGTATTCTTATTTTGGGTAGGAGGCATAGCCGTATTATACACCTAACGAGATTAAAAAGAGAAGCCTTGTGGATAACTTGACTTTTCTAATTAAAAGGAATACTCTGTATGCACAGTCCGAAACGAATCGGGCTTTATTTTTTACCAATTTTAACCCCGACGTAAAGTCGGGATCCCGACCTCTGATGAAAATCAAAGCGTCGGGACAAAAAATACCATGTTAGACCTAAAAACAATGAGATCCGCGCTAGAACAACTCGAAGAAGAGCGTAAGATACCAAAAGAAAAAATAATAGAAGCAATAGAGCAAGCCATGGCCGCCGCTTATAAAAAGGATTACGGCAAGCGCGGGCAAATTATCCGCGCCAAGTTTAATATCGAGACCGGAGAGACAAACTTCTATCAGGTAAAAATAGCCGTAGACGATACTATCGTGCGGATGGAGGAGGAAGGAGAAGATGAAGAAGAATCTGAAAAAACGGAGGACGAATTACCTAGATTTAATCCGGAACATCATATCCTTTTAAAGGAAGCGAAAAAAATAAAAAAAGATGCAGAGTTAAACGATGAAATCATTTTTAATCTTGAACAAAAAGATGACTATGGACGCATTGCCGCACAGACTGCCAAGCAAGTCATCATCCAGCGCATCCGCGAAGCGGAGCGCACCTCTATTATGGACGAATACGGCACCAAAGAAGGAGAAATTATTTCCGGCGTCGTGCAAAAGATAGAACGCGGAAATATTTATATCGATTTCAACCGAGCGACAGGCATACTGCCAGCCGAAGAGCAAATACCGGGAGAATTTTTCCGCCGAGGTCAGCGCATCCGCGCATATTTGTATTCTGTGGAGGACACACCACGCGGAATAAATTTGCGCCTCTCTCGCACCCATCCAAAATTCATTGAAAGGCTTTTTGCCCTTGAAGCTCCGGAGGTGACGAGCGGGGTAGTGGAACTAAAAAGCATTGCTCGCGAAGCGGGCTCTCGTTCAAAAATCGCCGTGCATTCAAATGACGACCATATTGATCCTGTCGGCTCTTGCGTCGGCCAAAAAGGCACGCGTGTAAATACCGTCACCAACGAACTCTCGGGCGAGAAAATTGATATCATCCCTTGGTCCGAAGATCCTAAAATATTTGTCGCAAATGCCATCTCCCCTGCCAAAGTTCTCTCTATTGAAATAAACGACAAAGAACACAAAGCTGTCATTGAAGTAGCGGAAGATCAACTCTCCCTCGCTATCGGCAAAGGCGGACAGAACGTACGCCTCGCCGCAAAACTTACCGGCTGGAGAATAGACATCAAAGGCAAAGGTGGCGAAGAAGTCGCTTCCACGGATGGAGAAAAAGTTGAAATTGAAGAAGAAGCCCCGACGCTCGAAGAGGTCGGGATTGAGAAAGCTGCAGAATAAAATTATAATTTACTAATTACAAAGATAATAAAAACGCAAAAAATAAAATTATGGATAAATTTTTAATTTTCGCAATCGTGAGTTCTGTCGTCGCTATCGTTTACGGTCTCTTACTCGCCAAATCAATAATGAAGAAAAATGCTGGCAATGCAAAGATGCAAGAAATTTCTGCGGCCATTCGTGAAGGCGCCAAGGCATATTTAAATAGACAATATAAAACAATTGCTTATATCGCTGTAGCTTTATTTATAATTCTCTGGCTCTCTGTCGGCATCACCACCGCTCTTGGTTTTATTTTGGGCGCCGTTCTTTCCGCTGTTGCAGGATATGTAGGTATGAATGTTTCTGTACGAGCAAATTCTCGCACTGCTGAAGCGGCAAAGACCGGAATAAAAGAGGCTCTCTCTGTGGCATTTTCTGGCGGAGCCGTCACTGGCCTTCTTGTTGTCGGCCTTGCCCTACTCGGCGTTTCAGTTTTCTTTGCTTTGACAGGTGATGTGAAAGCGCTTGTCGGTCTTGGCTTTGGAGGTTCTCTTATTTCTGTTTTCGCAAGATTGGGCGGAGGAATTTTCACCAAAGCCGCGGATGTCGGCGCAGACCTTGTAGGAAAAGTGGAAGCTGGAATTCCGGAAGACGATCCGAGAAACCCGGCAGTCATCGCAGACAATGTCGGAGACAATGTCGGAGACTGCGCCGGAATGGCGGCAGATCTTTTTGAGACGTATGCAGTCACTTCTATCGCCGTGATGCTCCTTGGTAATTTAGTTTTTCCAAATAATTTAAACGCACTGATTTTTCCATTGGCACTCGGAGCTGTTGCTGTGCTCGCCTCTATCGCTGGCACTTGGTTTGTCCGCCTCGGTAAATCACAAAATATTATGCGCGCTCTTTACAAAGGACTTATCTCTGCAGGAGCAATCTCAGCAATTCTTTTTTACCCAATTACTAAAATGTTGATGGGCGACAATGGACAATATAGCGTCTCAAATCTTTTCTTCGCTTCACTTATTGGATTAGCTGTCACTGCATTACTTGTTTTCATTACTGAATATTTTACTTCATCTCATTATGCTCCTGTGAAATCCATCGCCGTCGCGTCTGTTTCCGGCCATGGTACAAATATAATTCAAGGTTTGGCAATTTCTATGAAATCCACCGCTTGGCCACTCCTTACTATAGTTGCTGGAATTTTGCTTTCATATCATTTCGCCGGGCTTTATGGTATCGCCGTCGCCGCAATGTCTATGCTTTCAATGGCAGGAATAATTGTCGCGATTGATTCATACGGACCAATCACCGACAATGCCGGAGGTATCGCCGAGATGGCAGGGTTACCGAAAGAAGTGCGCGTGGTCACTGATGCGCTCGACGCTGTGGGCAATACCACTAAAGCGGTCACTAAAGGTTATGCCATTGGCTCCGCCGGTCTTGCCGCATTAGTTTTATTTGCATCTTACACACAGGAAGCAAGTGGAGTAGGCGCGCATTTAAATTTTACATTAGAAGATCCAAAACTTATCGCTGGATTATTTATTGGTGGACTCCTACCATATTACTTCGGAGCGCTTTGTATGGAAGCCGTTGGAAAAACTGCCGGAAAAGTCGTAGAGGAAGTGCGCAGACAATTTAGAGAAATAAAAGGCATAATGGATGGCTCTGGAAAACCAGAATATGGCACTTGTGTAGACATCGTGACGAAAGCGGCAATCAAGCAAATGATTCTCCCTGCTTTGATTCCAGTTCTCGCGCCGATTCTCGTTGGTTTCATTTTAGGGCCAGTTGCGCTAGGAGGTTTACTCGTAGGTTCTATCATCACCGGCCTCTTTGTCGCAATCTCTATGACTTCCGGTGGAGGCGCATGGGACAATGCCAAGAAGTATATTGAAGAAGGAAACTTCGGAGGAAAAGGCGGAGATGCTCATAAGGCCGCCGTCACCGGAGACACCGTCGGCGACCCATACAAAGACACCGCCGGCCCTGCTATTAATCCAATGATAAAAATCCTTAACATCGTGGCTCTCCTTATTGTAGCTTTTCTAGTCTAGCCTGTAAGTTTTACGCCCTTACAGCGTCATAAATGGTGTATAATGGATACAGTCTTATCTGTTAACATTTATTAGTTAGTAGTTTTAAAATTATGAAGAAATATTTAACTTTGTTTGTAGTAATAGCACTTATGCTCTCTTTCGGCATGCGCGCATTAGCAGAAACCAATTTAGGATTAAATGTAAACACCAGCGTAAAAGCAGGTAATATAGGGGTACGCGCAGATATGAAGGCGCAGCTAGATGCACTGAAGGCAGAACGTGAATCTTTCGTACAAAGCGTACAAGCGCAAAAGGCAGATTTTCAAAAAAATATATTGGCGGAGAGAACAGCCTTCCGCGGACGTGTAGAAGAAATGATGAAAAATAGATTTGTTGAAGCAGTGCGCAATTTGGAGAATTTAGAAGCCAGAATTCAAGCAAGGGTTGACCTAGAAAAAGCTGCCGGAAAAGATACTGCATCGGCAGAAGCCTTTCTAGCTACCGCAAAAACAAAATTAGCTGCGGTAAAAGTGCAACTAGCTTCTTTGCAAACTTTAATACCTACTACTGATACAAAAGTAACTGCTGATGTTTTTGCAAATATTAAAATCGGCGCTCATAGTGCGAAAGAAGCACTGAAAGAGGTACATGGTGCTTTAGTTGAAGCAATTAAAAGCTTAAAATAAAAATATGGAACAAAAGTCAAACGGTCCATTAGTCGGTTCAATAATAATAATTATTATCCTTATTATTGGTGGGATTTATATTTGGAAGACCTCGGTCAAGGAAAAACTCCAGAATAATAACCCTACAGAAAATGTAGCTCCGGCACAAGATAGCAATGTAAAAATTGAAAGTGATTTGAACAGCACTAACTTGGATGGTATTGATAGCGGGATTTAATTGGGAGTTTCGAAGAAAATCCGCCCTAGGGCGGATTTTTATTTTGACAATTGAGCGTAATAAATATAGACTGGAAATCTATGAAAATAGATATAAAGAAATTGCCTAAAAGCGAAGTGGAAGTAGAGGGAGAGCTTGACGGTGATATTTTTGAAAAATACTGGGATAAAGCACTGAAGAAAGTCGGCGAGAATGCAGAATTTGACGGCTTCCGAAAAGGTAAAGTGCCAGAAAAGATCCTGCTTTCCAAGATACCGGAAATAAAAATTCTAGAAGAGATGGCGGAGCTAGCTCTCTCCGAACATTACCCAAAAATTCTGGACGAAAATAATATAGATGCCATAGGCCGGCCAGAAATCGTTATCACAAAGTTAGCCAGAAACAATCCGCTCGGTTTTAAAATCAAAACTGCCATATTGCCAGAGGTGAAAATGCCTGATTATAAGAAAATCGCCAAAGAAATAATGAGCGCTGTGCCGGAAGAAGATAAAAACATTACAGTCTCGGATGAAGAATTGGAAAAGGTAATAGAGGATATCCGAAAATCCCGTGCGCCGAAAGTAGAGGCAAAAGAAGGGGAAGAAAACAAAGAATTGGAGCCAGTCTTGCCAGAGCTGAACGATAAATTCGTAAAAAGCATGGGACCATTTGAAAATGTGGAAGACTTCCGGAAAAAATTGCGAGAGAATATAAAAATGGAAAAAGAAAATAGTCTCAAAGAAAAAACTCGCATAAAAATAATAGAGAAAATAATTGAAAAGTCAGAGATGGAACTGCCGGAGATACTTGTAGAATCGGAAACTAGTAAGATAATACACCGAATGCAGGGTGATGTAGCCCAGATGGGACTAAAATTTGAAGACTACCTAACTCACCTGAAAAAAAGTGAAGAGGACTTGCGTAAAGACTTCCGAAAAGATGCAGAACAGCGAGCAAAGCTCTCCCTCGTATTGGCAAACATTGCCAAGCTAGAAAATATCAAGCCAGAAGAGACGGATATAGAACACGAAGTCGCCCATATTTTAGAGCATTATAAAGACGCAGATCCTGAAGCTGCTCGCATACACACTCACCAGGCACTTTCCAACGAAAAAGTTTTTAAACTCCTGGAAAGCCAATAAAAAATAGCGGACACTGGGTGTCCACCATTTTTAATGTTTTTGTATACCATTCTGTATACTACTCTACCCCTTTATAAAAGAAGAAGAGAATAAGAAAACGGATTTCAATGATGGCTAATACAATAAGCAGCGCCATTTGAAACCAAGATTCCATACCCCATCCTAAAATGGATTTCCACTTGAAGGGAGAAATAAAGAGAGCGGCAAGTGCAATAGTCACAAAAGCAAATTGCAGATTTGGTAGAGGGCTTTTCATGGGGACAAATTTTAAAAGGTGGAACAATAGGTTACTTAAATTCTAGCAAAGAGAAAGTACATGTCAATTACAAATCAAAAACATAAAGCAGGAGTGCCATACGGACATAGAGGCCGTTCTGCGCCTGGCGAAAGTAAGCGGCGCGGGAGTCTTGGTCTATTTCCGGATCAATTTCGTTGACCCGAGGTAGTGGATGCATAATAATCGCGGTCTTTTTTAACTTCTGCACGTGCACGGGTTTCAGCAAAAAAGAATCTTTTACTTTTTCGTAATCCTCCACATTTTTAAATCTTTCTTTCTGTACGCGCATCATATAAAGTACATCCACCTCTGGAAGCACGCCGTCCAGCTCATTTATTTCTTTAAAATTCACTTTATTATCTTGTAGATATTTTCTGTAATCCTCCGATAGAGATAGTTCTATTGGTGAAATAAAATAAAAAGTATTGTTTGGATAAAGCATCAGTAACGGTACGAGCGAGCGAAGTGTCCGGCTGTTCAACACGTCCCCTACAAAAGCAATAGATAAATTATCAAGTCGCCCTTCTTCATTTTTTATTGTATAAAGATCAAGTAGGCCCTGTGATGGGTGCTGATTTGCGCCATCTCCAGCATTAATCACTGGTTTGCTAGAAACTTTTGCCGCCCTCTCCGCAGCGCCGACTTCAAAATGCCGCATAACGATAGCATCTGCATAACAGGAAAGCGTTCGGGCAGTATCTTCAATTGTCTCTCCTTTATGCGCGGAAGAATTTTCTTTCGCGTCTTCTACAGAAATAATATTAGCGCCTAGGCGAAGCGCTGCCGTCTCAAAAGATAATCGCGTACGAGTAGACGGCTCAAAGAAAACACAAGCAATTACTTTTCCAGCCAGCGGTTTTTTCACGCCTCCATCTAAAGCTATTTTCTCCATCTCCAGAACAGCTGAAAAAATCTTTGCAATATCTTCTTTACTGAATTGTTTTGTATTTAAAATGTGTCGCATAATTAATGTAGATATTCTTTGTATGATTTTATTTCTAAATCTTGCATTTTATAGCGAGTGAGAGCTTTAACGAATGCCCGAGCAAGGTGCAAGTCGGTGAAAAGTGGTATCTGATTATCTACTGTCGCACGGCGGACACGGAAACCATCTGTAAACGTGCGTTTTTTTCCTTTTCCTTCACTTTCGGATTTACTTAAATTTATCACAAAAGAGACTTCTTTGCCTAAAATAATATCCAAGGCATTAGGCGACTCTTGATAGGCTTTGCGCACGCTGTGGCATTCTACTTCTTGTTCTTTAAAGAATTCAGCCGTCGTATCTGTTGCAAAAATCTTGTAGCCGAGAGTTTGAAGCATAATGGCCGCTTCCAAAAACTTCGCTTTATTTGTAGCACCTCCGAGGGAAAGCAAGACTGCCTTCTTTTTAAAATCAAATTTATTGGCAGAAAGAATAGATTTCAAAAGCGCTTCATCGTAATCCCGCCCAAAGCAAGCCACTTCCCCCGTGGAAGCCATCTCCACGCGCAGTACCGGGTCCGCACCGAGCAATCTTGAGAAAGAAAACTGCGGGGATTTCACCACCACACTTTTCGGATAAATAAATTCGTGAACTTTAGCGTGCCCAAAAAAGCTATCCACGGCAATCTCCGGGAAATTGGCATTCATCGCCTTTGAAAGTAGCGGGAATGTCCGGCTGGCACGTAAATTTACTTCAATCACAAATGGATGATTATCCTTTACTAAAAATTGAATATTCACCGGCCCAGTGATAGCAAGCTCTTTAGCAATACGCTTGGAAATGTCGCGAAGTTGAAATTCAGTTGAAGCATACACACGCTGAGTAGGAAAAACAATCGTCGCGTCGCCTGAATGCACACCAGCATTTTCTACGTGCTCAGAAATGCCGTAAATCATCAGCTCTCCTTTTTGCGCCACTGCGTCAAACTCCAATTCTTTGGCATTTTCCATATACTTAGAAATCGTTACAGGGTATTTTGGGGAAAGTATCGCCGCACGAGTGATAAAATTATCAAGCTGTTCCTTGTTGTGGCACACACTCATCGCCGAACCGGAAAGAACATAAGAGGGTCGGACAAGAACTGGATAACCTTCCGCATCAGCAAACTTCTCCGCTTCCTTCATATTGGTAAAGCTCTGCCACTTTGGCTGTAGAATTCCTAATTTATCTAAAAGTGCTGAAAAAGCATTGCGGTCTTCTGCGCGATCAATATTTAAAGCAGTCGTGCCTAAAATATTAAATTTACTTTTATGAAGCTTGCCGGCCAGATTGTTTGGTCTCTGTCCACCAACCGAAATTATCAGCCCATAAGCGTTTTCAAATTCAAAAATGTCTGCCACTGTCTCAAAAGATAGATTTTCAAAATACAGACGGTCAGACATATCGTAATCCGTTGAAACAGTTTCTGGATTGCAATTTATTATGATGGATTGTTTTTTATGTTTTCGTAGTGCCAGTGATGCATTCACGCACGACCAATCAAATTCCACTGATGAACCTATATGATATGGTCCTGAACCAAGCACTGCCACGGCATTTTTACCGAGTGGCGCCACGTCATTGTGACTTCCATGATAGGTAAGGTATAAATAATTAGTTTTAGCTGGTACTTCTCCTGCTAAAGTGTCTATTTGAAATACTGAAGGCATTATGCCGAAATTTTTTCTCAAAGCACGAACTTGAAATTCATTTTTATTACACAATTGTCCGATTTTTTTATCAGACATACCGACTTGTTTTAATTCAAGCATACTTTCTTTATTTAATTTCTTATTTTTTGAAAATTTTTTCTGAGTACTCACAATATTCTGCAAGCGAGACAAGAACCACGGATCAATACCGGTGATTTTATATAATTCTTTTACGGTCGCTCCCTTCATCATACTTTCCGCTATCGCAAAAAGGCGTTTCGGAGTAGGAATGTGCAGGAATTTTTTTAACTCTTTTGCGTCTTTAAATCCATTGTCAGTCACGCTTTGAATATTGCCGGACTGCATCCGCACCGCTTTTTCCAGTGCTTCTTCAAAACTCCGCCCGATAGCCATCACTTCACCGACTGATTTCATCGCACTGCCAATTTGCTCATAAGCACCTATAAACTTGTCCAAATCCCAACGCGGCATTTTTACCACTACATAATCAAGCGCTGGCTCAAAAAAACTCTGGGTCACTTCTGTAATTTTGTTTTTTATTTCAAGCAAACTGTATCCCAAGGCAAGTTTCGCCGCCACATATGCCAATGGATACCCAGTTGCCTTTGAAGCAAGCGCGGAAGATCGTGAAAGCCGAGCATTTACTTCAATCACATAATAATCAAGTTTGCCGTCTTTCAGCTTCGGATTTAATGCATATTGGACATTGCATTCACCGACAATTTTCAGACTCTGTACTATCTTTATACTCGCTTCACGGAGTCCATGATATTCTTGGTTTGAGAGTGTTTGTGAAGGTGCTATGACTATTGAGTCCCCGGTGTGAATGCCGAGCGGATCAAAGTTTTCCATATTACACACAGTGATTGTGTTGTTAAATTTGTCGCGCACTACTTCATACTCTATTTCTTTAAAGTGATGTAAGTATTTTTCAATTAGCACTTGCGGAGAAATTGAAAGCGCTCCCTCTACGATTTCTTTCAGTTCTGCATCATTTTCTGCCACTCCTGATTTCTGCCCGCCGAGAGCAAACGCTGCGCGCACCATCAGAGGAAAGCCAATTCTTTTTGCAATCAATTGCGCTTCTTTCAAATTTTTCGCTGCGCCAGAAGGTGGGATAGGAATGCCAATACTTTTTAAATGTTCGGCGAACATCTGCCTGTCTTCAGTAAGCTCAATAGATGAGACTGGACTTCCGAGCACTTGGACTTTGTACTTTTTCAAAATTCCTTTTTCTTCAAGCTCAAGCCCACAGTTGAGTGCAGTTTGCCCGCCGAAAGAAAGCATAATGCCGTCCGGCCTCTCTTTCGCGATTACACGCTCCACAAAATAAGTATTTACCGGTAAAAAATAAACTTCGTCTGCTAAATCTTTTGAGGTTTGGAAAGTAGCAATGTTTGGATTGATTAAAATTGTTTTTATTTTCTCTTCCTTTAGCGCCTTGATCGCCTGGCTCCCTGAATAATCAAATTCCCCCGCTTCACCGATCTTAAGCGCGCCTGATCCCAATACTAATATTTTTTTAAATTTTGATTTCATTTTATTTTTGCCTTCTTTAAGAAATAATCAAAAATCCAATCAGTATCAAGCGGTCCCGGCGAACTTTCAGGGTGAAATTGGACGGACATAAAGGGCAAAGTCTTGTGGATTATGCCTTCATTAGTATTGTCATTGGCATTATAAAACCATTCTTTAAATCCATTTGGTATTTTGCTGACAGAAAAGCCGTGATTTTGGGTTGTAAGAAAACATCTTTTAGTGCCTGTCTGCACACACGGCTGATTTTGGCTACGATGCCCGAATTTTAATTTGAAAGTTTTTCCGCCAGAAGCCAGTGCTAAAATTTGATTACCCAAACAAATGCCAAATATTGGTATTTTCTTCACAATCATTTTTTTGACATTTTTTATCGTCACCGTAACTTTCATCGGATCTCCTGGACCATTTGAGATAACTACAGCAGAAAATGGAAATTTTAATTTCATCACATCTGTATCCCAAGGCACCACCGCTACTTTAAATCCCCGCGCTTCAATCCTCCGCGCAATATTAAATTTCATTCCGCAATCCAATATCACTATCGTTTTTTTACCATCGCCTCTAAAATAAATTTCTTTGGTTGAAACCTCCGCCGGCAAATTTCGTAAGTCCGGATTTTCAAATGGAATATCTTTTCCAAAAACAATTTTTCCGAGCATCACCCCTTCACTGCGCAGTTTTTGGGTGAGTCCTCGCGTATCTTTTATTTCAAGCGCTGGAACATTTTGCTCTTTGAGCCATTTGGAAAGTGTCTGTACTGATGCATGATGTGATGGCGTATCAATATAATTACAAACGATGAGACCAGCAACTTGTATTTTATTTGATTCCCAAAGTTCCTTTTTGGGTACACCGTAATTTCCTATAAGTGGAAACGTCAATACTAAAATCTGCCCCCGAAAAGATGGGTCAGTAAGTGCTTCCGGATAGCCGACCATCCCTGTGGCAAAAACCACTTCACCGGCCATAGACTTTTCAGCGCCGAAACTGCGACCCATATACTCACTCTTATCTTTTAATACTAATTTCGATATTTTTTTATTGTGCATAAACTTTTCCTTTTACTATTGTCATTACTCTTTGCCCTGGAAAAATCACACCTTCAAATGGAGACCAGCCGCACTTAGTCTTTAAATGGGATTTTAAAATCGGTCCCGATGTTTCCATATCTCTAACATATAGCGAGCCTACATACCCTTCTTCCACCTTACCATACTTCTCTGTCATAAAATTATTTATAAACTTCCCTGGATTATATGAGCAGACTTTCGTAATGTCTTCGGGGGTAAAACCGTGTTCAACCATAAGCCAAGAGGTAAAAGGACCATAAGTATCAAGGTGAGGCATACCAGAAATACCTTTTTTCTTTTCTTCAATAGTATGCGGGGCATGATCTGTAGCTAGATAATCAATCCGGCCATCTTTGAGCGCGGTAATGAGCGCAAGGCGATTTTCTTTCGTTTGCCGAATTGGTGGATTTACTTGCAGTTCTCCTCTGTTTCCATTTAGCATTGTTTCGTCGAAAAATAAATGGTGCGGGGCGATTTCTACTGTTACATTCACTCCTCGTGTTCGAGCCGAAGATATTTTTTCAATCGCTTCAATGGTGGAGGCGTGGCAGATTTTTCCAACAAGATTATATTTTTCTACTAAATGAAGGGCAAAGTCTACCGCCGAAATTTCCGCTTCAGCCGGACGTTTTGCTTCATGTGTTGAAGCATTTTTATTTTCTTCTAATATTTTTGGGTCTTCGCAATGGAAAGACACATTTTCTCCACGATACTTTTCAATTACTTTTTCTAAGTCTTCGTAATTTGTAAAAAATAAATCACCGATCGAATGCCCCATAAAAACTTTATAAGGTACTTTTTTCGAAAGCGGTTTTGTATTCGCACCGATTCCTGCATAAAGAAGGACTGGTACTGGGGATTTTTTGGTTAAAGAATTTTTTGCATCATAACTTGCATCATCCACCGGTGGCACCGGATTGTTTGGCATATCGGCAAAGACAACAACTCCGCCATTTATTGCTGCCTCGCCGGCAGATTTAAAATCTTCTTTGTAATCTTGGGTATCAGTCGTGTCTTCTCTGGCATGAACGTGTAAATCTATAAACCCAGGAAATATAAGTTCGTCCTTAAAAACAAAATCGGCAACACCTGACGGTGAGCCGATTTTGTTTATGGTTCCGCTTTCATCAATTTCAATTCGTCCGCGGAAGACCTTATCTTTATTTACTATATTTCCTTCTATACTGAGCATAATTTATTCATAATTTTACCTGGCACATTGTTTAAGATGGTAGCATTTTTTGAAATGTAAGCAAGCCCCGCCGTGGCAGGGCAAGTGGAAAACCCCGCACCAGAGCTCGGTACGGGGCAAGCTTGAAAAATATCAGGAAAAGATATACTATATAAACATGTTAATCCCGACAGTTATAGAAAAATCACAATTTGGGGAGCGGGCTTACGATATTTACTCGCGCCTTCTCCGGGAGAGGATTATTTTCCTGGCCGGGCCGATTGATGACAATACGGCAAACATCGTAATCGCTCAGCTACTCTTTTTAGAGTCCGAAGATCCAAAGAAGGATATTTTTCTTTATGTAAACTCCCCTGGTGGCTCCGTCACTTCCACTTTGGCCATCGTAGACACGATGAATCACGTTCGCCCGGATGTCTCTACGTTCTGCATCGGCATCGCCGCTTCTGGCGCCGCTATTATTTTATCTGCCGGGAAACGTGGCAAACGCTTTATTTTGCCGAATGCCGAAGTGATGATCCATCAGCCATTGGGTGGCGTAGAAGGCCAGGCAACAGATATTGCAATTTCTGCCAAGCATATTTTGAAAACTAAAGATAATTTAAATAAATTGATGGCAAAGAATACTGGTAAAACTTTCGCGCAAATAGAAAAAGATGTAGAACGAGACTTTTTTATGGATGCTACTGAGGCTCAAGCTTACGGCATCATCGACGAAATCGTCACTAAATCTAAAGCGATAAACGGAAAATAAACAAGCTAGACAAAAAATGGGGCATCTGATATATTAAAGATGTTGACATTTACAAATTTATTTTCAATTGGTTTACCGGAATATCCCATATTATGAAGCGTTTAATGGTTAGTTTTCAAATCTTTAATAGGAAAGAGATGAACCCACAAATATAATAGTGGCGTGTTCCCCTAGACCGACAAAGGTCTTATGAGCTTAACAACAATATTGATTAGTGCAGGTGCGCTACTTTTAGGCGCGCTAATCGGGTATCAGCTACGCCTCATCATCGCTCTCGGCAAGAAGCGTTCCATTGAGATAGACATCAAAGATATGATGGTCTCTGCAAAAGAAGAAGCGCAGAAGATAGTGGACGAAGCAAAAGGCAAATC
>JBGQKV010000009.1:0-17499 GCA_041499755.1 Minisyncoccia bacterium | reverse complement strand
TTTTTAGGAGTATTTCCGAATGGGAAAAAGTTTGGAGCGGTATTTTCTATAATTTGAGCAGGGGTAGAATTCGGGAAGAAGTAAAAATAGCCAAAGAGTAAAACTGTGATGCCTACCAGAACTATTATTAATAAGACGACGTTTCTTTTTTGCATAAAATTTAGGTAATTATCCCTTTACTGATTAAATCATCAATCTGTTGTTGGATACTGAGTTTTTTACCCATTACTTGATTACCGTAGTTATCTATACCGGCATTAGTGCTGCAGCTGTTTGCAGGTCCCCCATAGTATTTACAAGCGGACTCTTTTTCGTTTGTGAGTGCTCCCAAATGTTTTAGGTATACAGCTTCGACCATCAAAGCGTCTGCGGTGTTCCATGGATTTGGCATATGCCCTAAATAACCTTGCGCTTCTTGTCTTTGCTCGAGCCAAGTAGCTGGGCGAAATTGGGTATAACCTATGGCCCCACCGTGCCCAGTGGAAAGCGAACAAGATACCGGTACGTTATCAATATTCAAAGCTAATTCCGAAGTTATGGTTTGAAGAGCTGTTTGATCTGCAGGATACATGTTTGCCGCAGCATCATGCCAGTGGCATCTTCCCACATTTGCGCCACTTCCTGTCTCTTGAGCAAAGACGGCGAGGATAAATGCGACGTTGACACCAGTACTTTGTGAAGCAGCTTTCGCTGCTGGGTAAGCCTCTGTATTAAATTTAACCTGAATGGGTTGTCCGTCAAACGTTACTGTTCCAGAAATTGGATAAACTCCTACTGTCGCTTGGGGCAATCCGCTCAGACTTACATCTAGTAGCGCCGGATCTATGGTATTTAGTAAGGCGTAAGAGCCGAGGGCCAAGAGCAAGCCAAATATTGCATTCAGTATTCTTTCCTTACCAGCTTCTTTACTGGAAATCAATTCGCTCGTCATATATTCTATTCCACCTACTACGATCATAATCATCGCGAGAACTGCGCAAATACCGATAAAGATTTTTATCATTGCATTCAAATATTTTGCAAAAGCATATTTTTCTGTCGTGTCTACTGTGCAGACTTGAGCTCCCGTAGAGTCTGTGGTGCATGTTCCAGCTTCCGGTAATGGGGCAAGAAGAGTGTAAGGGACAAGACTTCCAGGTGGCTGGTTAGAAGCAAGGTCAACGTAATTTTGGGTAGCAAAAGTTTCTACATCGTTATCGGCGCACCTTTCCCCATCTATATTTTTAGCACAAGATTTATAGTAATACGTTGTGTTCGGCAAAAGGTTAAGAACGCCATATTGAGTAACTGCTCTTGAAAAGTTATCATTCGCACTTTTATCTTCGCCCCCAGTCTGGGCGTCAAAGTGATTGGGAGCATCTCCGTATTTAAACCAAACTGTCGTTGGGAATTTTGTGCTCACAAAATGTCCATGCAGAGTCGCGCTACTTACTGTTCGGTCTGTCGCGGGATCTGTTTCTAAAGTAGTTATAGAGGAGACCGGAGGAGTTTCTGGGCCAAGCACGGGAAGAGTTATAATTGGTGGCTGGCCTACCCCAGGCTGATATGAGTCAAAGTGGCTATAAGGGTTTGGCCCAATATACTTGTGTGCTCCTTGGTCGTAAAACGAATAGGCATAAGTTCCTTCACCTTGAGAGGTTAAGTTTACACTCACGCTAAAGTTTCCGAAGTTATCAACCGACATTGTTCCGTCTATAGTACTCAACTCACTATTCTTTCGAACATGTGCCACGAAAGGACTATGGTCAGGCGCTAGGATGTTTCCAGGGCTTCCGTTATTAAACTGTCCATTAAATTGTGCATTTCCTCCAGAGAGGGTTATTGTCAGTGAAGAAATAAAAAGGTGAGCTCCCTCTGCTTCTTTTGGCAGGTAGGAAAATATAAACAATCCAATAAAAATTGCGCCTATTATTTTTTTAAATTTAAAAGCTGACATTGATCTGTTTTTCCAGATTTTGGAAAAGTGTTCTGGCGTTATTGATGCCGACTTTTATAAATGCTTGGCCAGCTTTCCCACCGGAGGGCTTGATTGAGAGAATGTTTTTTGGGCTTGGAGTTGATATAGTTTGCCCGTTTATAGACCAGTCAAAAGTGAGATCTGTGGAATTTATGTTTTTTGTTGAAAAGAAATAGGGTTCGGCTACCAGCGTTTCTCCATTTTTATTTATATTCGAACCATTCTCTATCGCTTGTTCGTATTTTATTCCAAGCGTGGGATCCTTTTTATAAAAAAGAATTGTAGGAGGCACAGTCTGCAAAGTTATAGTTCCGGTAGCATTCGTGTTGCCCGAGACGTCGGAGATAGCTACCCCTACCGTATTATCTTTTTCCAAATAATTGTTCTTAAAGATAAAGTAGTTTTTCCCCCAACCGGAAGAATCCGGCGCGCCATTGTTGTCTTTGGTCCAAACATAAGTAAGATTGGCTGAATTAGTAGCCAAGTTAGGCATCGCCACCACTTTAAATGTTCCCTCTGTCCCCGCAAAGATTTTCCCTTTGTAAAATGGCGGAGCGTATGAATCCGGTGCTTGCCAAAGCAGGTCCAGCCCTGCGGGGGCCAAGCCGGCTCTTTTTACAACGCTTGGTCCGTTAAATGTCTGGATATTGGCTTCTAGGGTGGAGGTGGTATTTACTCCTCCCGCACTGAAAGAAAAAGTTTTTTTGCCGACACCAGAGAGCGCTTCTTTGCCATTTACAGACCAGGAAATATAAGCTTTGTTTATGTCAGTCACAAAGCTTGTCAACGTCGCGGTGACGCTCTGGTTAGGGGCAGGGTAATTTGGGCTTATATCTAGCACGATATCAGAGCTGTTTATTTCTGCGTGGGCCGAAAAGGCAAAAAACATTAAAGTTATCGCCAAAACTGAAATTGAAAATCTTATTGCCATTATTTTATTATATCATTTTTTAACCCCTCCTTCTGCTTCCTCCAGGTCCTGCTTTGCCTTTTTAATAGATAGAAGCTGGGATGGATCTGAAGTAATAATTTGGTCTTCGGTGTACGAGCTGATGACTTTGATAGCGACGTGTTTAGTGCCGGCGAAAAATATTCCTTCCCCGACACCGGACTCAAGCAGTAGATATTTTTCCTCATCAGTCAGGTTGAATGTCTTCTGTAAGATATCTATAGTCGAGGGAGATTGTTTTAAAAGAATTTGGATAGAACTGTTAGTGACAATCGGTACGCCATAGGGAGACTTCATAAAGTCTGCCGCGTCCTGGGTAATTGTAGCGAGGCCTAAGTAATATTTTCTGCCACGCTTGGCGATACTGTAGAGGAAAGAAGCTGTATCATCTGACTTCATCATCCACCAAGCTTCATCTACTACAAGCAAGCGCTTTTTTAAATTTTTACGCACCGCATTCCAGATAAAGTGGGTGACGATGTACATCGCCACAGGTTTAAGCTCATCTTCCATATCACGCACAGAGAAAACGATAAATTTTTTATTTATATCTACATTTGAGGGCTTATTTAAAAATGTAGACCAAGAGCCACGGGTGTATTTTACTAGTCTTTGCACCACCGAATCCGATCCTTCCATGCCTGAGAGCACCATCTCAAAATCCGAGAGAAGTGGAGGCTCGATATTTGAAAAGTCAGATTCAGGGGTAATGTCTTTAATAGCATAAGTTTCCGATATCGCGCGATCAACCAATGAATCTTCTTCGGGGGTAAGGCCTCCGAGCATCAGCCGGAAAAGCCCGACCAGATTTATAATATTAGAGCGGAGCACATCCGATGCCGTTTCATCTTCGCGCGGGATGGGCAGATCAAAAGGATTGATGTGGTGGTTGGAAGAAAGAGAAATATTAAAATATCTTCCACCGACGGCTTCTGCCAAGTACTCGTATTCCCTTTCCGGGTCTATAACGATGACGTCCGTGTCAAACATCAAAGAACGAAGAATCTCCAGCTTGGTGCAGTAAGATTTTCCCGAGCCGGACTTGGCGAAAGTCACAGAATTGTAGTTTTCAAGTGAAAAACGATCAAAGATGACAAGACTGGAATTATGCCTATTTAACCCATATAAAATACCCTTATCCGAGGTCAGGTCAAAAGAGACAAATGGAAAGATTGAAGAGAGTGGTTCGGAGTTAAGCTTTTGGTGCACGTTTAGTAGGTCATTGCCTATCGGAATAACGCTTTTAAATCCTTCGTCTTGTTGGAAGAGGGCCGGCTTCAAATAAATCAGTTTAGATTCAAGAATTGATTTTATCTCGCTCTCAATCTTGAAAAGCTCTAAATCGTTATCAGCGTAGACGGTAATATAAAGTCCGACATCAAACATTTTTTCCTGCGCTTGCATCAAGGAGTCACGCAAGCTCTCCAAGTCTTGATTTGCAGTGTCAAGCATTGGATCGCGCACCATTCCTTTTGCTTCTCGGGCGTTGATCTGGCTTTGCACTTCGGCTACTTTTTTCTGGAACTGGCGAAGTGCCAGTGATGTGTCTATCGGGTGGATAAATATTGCAACATCGAAAATTTTATCCAAATTTATAATCGGCGAAAACCAGTTGTCAGTCAAATATCTAGGGTAGGAAATTACGAAAAATGTGCGGGCAATCTTATCTCCGAGGTTTATCGCCTTTGGCTCTATCTTCAGCGCCGACGGGGCGATGATGTCTTGGAGCTCCATCGTGGCGGATTCATATATCTGCTCTGGCATGACCGGCAAAAGAGAGACCTTGGCGGCGTCTTTCCCACTTTGCTTTTTTTTTCTTCCTAATAATTTATCTATAAATGACATAATATATAATATTCACTAGGTTTTTGGCTCTAGCTGGATTTTGCCCTCTATTTCTCCCGGGTTAAAAACTTTATAAAATACCTCTACTACTTCTTCCGTGCCGAGTTCTACTGATTTTATGCCGCAGCGGGCCAAGCCCTGTTCGATCACTCCTACTCGCTGGTCTAGCTGAGATCTTTTTTCTTCAAAGGCGGCCACCTGCGCTTCTTTTTGCATCGCCGCTGTTTTTTTTGAAAAGAATTTACTAAAGACTCCAGTATCACCGCTCATTTTTTTCACTGTGTAAGGTACTACTACAAAGAAATTCTTGGTCATAATGTTTGTCGTCTCCGTAAAATTTCTGATGAATTCCATATATTCTTTGGTTTGGATTTTGAGAAGCGGCTCAGTCTGCGCTTTCATCCTGTTTTCTAGAAGCAGTAGGTAAGGCCTGATATCTAGCCTCCTCGATTGGATTACTATCTGCACCGGAAAATCTAAAGTATTTAGAAAAGATTGAAATTGCAAGATCGTCGCCCTTTGTTCGTCGGCGGATTTGAGGGAAAGGTTTGTGGAGTTTGCCAATACGATCGCCCGCAAGCCGCCATCTTTTAAGACCGCGATGCCGTCACGGACTTCTTTGATCGGTACAAACTCTTGAGTTGCTTTTGCGCTTAAGGCCATATTATTTATTTTTTTATGTCTAATACATCCAGACTCCAAGATAAATCTTTTAATTTACTAGTTCCAAGCCGGCTCATTCGAGCGGCTTCGACCTGTATTTTGGCTTCATTTTCTTCCTCTGTTTTTTTTGTTCCAGGCTTCTTTAGTCTTCTCTTCCAGACGTAAAGTTTATCGGCGATTGCATATTTGAAAGCGGATTCCAGGACAAAGATGAAAGGCTTGTTATTGATTCGGTAGAAAGTGAGGGCCAGCGCGAATCCGGCCACCGGAATTATTAAAAAAATTCCAAAATATAATGGCATTGCTTTAAAGATTACAAAACAAAGCCCAGCCCCGCCGGCCAGGTAGGCAAATTGCCTGAAAGTGAACGGGCCGAAGATTTTATCTTCTATGTCTAAAAATTGTGGGACTTTGAATTGCATAATATTTTTTTACTCTGGCGGTTCACGGTACGGATCCACTTTTGGCAGCTTGGCCCCTGGTACTTCTTTTGTAGTTGGTGCGCTTTTTGCTATGTTCGCTATAGTGTATTCTGTTTTAACTGGGGCCATTTTAAATTCTCCGGCTAATTTTGGGGCCATAATTTCCGGCAAGAAGTTTTCTATTTCTGTTTTTTTTGTTTCAACATTTATAAGCTCTGGGCGCTCTACGTCTTTTAACATCTCTTCTCTCCCTTCCTTGGGCGCACTTTGTTCTTCAGTTTTGTTTTCTTTTATGACTACTTCTATACCGGCTTCCTTTAGGACGGAGGTGTCTTCTTCTACCAAAGCTTTCGGTTCCGGAGTTTCTACTTTTTTGAGAGCCAATATCTTTGCAAATTCTTCCCTGATTTTTTTAAAAACCCTATCATTCATGTCACTTACCACTTCTTTTGCTTCTGTTGGCGAGATTCCCATCCTCTCCCGGATTTCTTTTTCGTAGTCTGCTGGGTTTAAGAGGCCACAAAGCATGAGCTCGGTCTCAAGCTCTAGCGCCTCCATTTTCTCTAGCGAAAAACCTTTTTTTGCTCTTATATCTACCAGGGCTTGATGCCAATCTACCCCATCAATCGCGCGCCTGGTCTCATCCGAGAGCGCCATCTTTGCTTTTTCAATTCTTATTTGTAGTAGATCTATATCAGGCATAATAGTTAATTATACATTATTTTTAATTTGCGGATTGGAGATTGGTTTGACGCCTTCCCTTATCGCATCGGCCATCGGCTTGTCCCCAAGGTAAGAATAGTCTCCGCCTGATAGAACAAATTGCATTTCTTTATCCCAAGCCGGCGGCCTGTTTTTTACGTTTACTTTTATTATTTCTTCCCTTCTATCTGCAATTGGCATAAATATTTTTTGAAACGCTTCATCAGCTAGATTTTCTGCTTCGACTTTTCCCAGGCCAGTATTGTTTTCAATATTTCGCGCATAAGCGTCCGCTCGGACCAGGCTCACCAAAACTAAAGATGTCTCCGTTTGAAAATCTGCAATTTCTTTATCCAACAAGTTGTATTTTTTTGCCAATTCTTCACATTCGCTCATCCAGTCAAAAGAATTAATCGCGAGCTGCGTATCTCTCGGCAGCATCAATACGTTTTCCTTTATTGCTTCTTGTAATTTTGTATTCATATATTTTTAATGCTTTTCTCCGCTATCCAATTTTGCGTCCATTCTTATCTTATGAGCTGCCTCATTTGCCCCAGCCGCGCTGTGCAATCCGGCTGTTTGTATAAAGTTTACTGTTTTATTAAAACCACTTTGGATTGTGGTGGCAAAAATTCCCTGCCTTCTCTTAGTTTCTGCTTCCACCGCGTGGTGGGCGTCTGGGATAATGTGATCCTCCATTTGATTTATTGATGCGCCACCTGCTGCGCCAGTGGTGGTGTTCGTTGTAAAGTTAAGAACTACTCCTCCCGATGTAGTGAAGGTGCCAGCGTCTTTTCTTGCTCTTTTTTCTCCAGTCAAGTCCGCCAGAGTGTTTTCAGCAGCAGTAGCTTCTGCTCCATAAGTAAGACTAGTAGCTGGGTTAACATTAAGCGGACCGTTTGTTCTTGATCGCCTTGAAGCATCGCTTGCCCTTTCTCGCGCTGTCTTAATTCTTTTATCTAGTTCTTCAAGTTCATGTGAATTTGTTAGAAGAAGCGCCTGCAATTCATCTTCCGTTCTATTTAAGTTCTGTTTTAGCTCCTCGTCTTCTCCTACAGCCAGGCTCTTCGCTCTCTCCTGTCTCGCTTTAACCTTGTCTGATCGAGCTTTTTCAAATCCCCCAACGCCAGTGACAGTGCCAGTGACAAACCCGGTCTCCCCAAGGCTTTTCCCAGCAACCTTTATTCCGCGAATATCCATACTTCCTTTACCCATTGATTCGAACAATCTCCTGGCTGCACCCCCGCCATAGCCGGCTGCTTCCCATCTTTTCACCAGTCCTGAATTTGCCGCAGCACTGCCTACTCTCCCCAATGTCCTCCGGCCTACCGCGGCGACAGCACCTATCTCTAGTCCAGTAGCGAGAGCTCCAATTTTATTTACAATTTCGCCCATTTGGCCAGCGAGCTTGGTGGCAACCTTTTTCGCAGTCAGCAAGAGAGCAATAATAAATGCAATCGGGATTATTATAAGAAAAACTTTGGTAAATCCAGTAGACTTGTCTTGCCCTGCTACGGTTGCTCCCAACTTGGCTATTTCTCCCATTTTGGTTATTACGTAAAGGAAAAAAGCAATAATGGGGGCTAGAAAAGCCAGCTCTACTACCTGTTTAGACCATTTATCCCAACCAATATAAGACAAGCTTTTCATGCCTGGGAAAAAGTACGATACAAAAGCAAGTGGCGACAAGATTAAAGCAAATAGCAGACTGACAATTCTAGCCAAAAATAACAACCCAATAGACAGGTAGACGTATATGATCATTATGTTTACTAAAGCCCCTAGTAAAGAAAGGAGCAAAATATAAGCGGCAAGCTGTTGATCCCCGGCCGCAAATACGTTGTGGATTATCACACCTACTCCGATACCAACAGCTACCGGCCAAAGCGCTACTCCGCCGATTACCGCTGCCGCTACCCCGCCTACTCCGCCTGCCGCTAGGTATCCGCCTACAGAATCCCACCAGTTATGTGTATCTTGATCTCCTAAGTGTGCGACGATGTCCGGATTTATTAATTGTTGAGGGTTCACTTGCGTTATTATTGCGTCTGCAATACTTTTTTGGCCTCCTGGGCCAGTTTGAACTTGCCCATTTATTGTTACGTTTGTTTTATTATAAAATACATGCGCTAAAACATTTGAAGAATCTATAATCACGTTCGTGAAGAACATGCTGAAGTTGATAAGGAGAGCCATAACTACAACTCCCGCGATCATCTTCTTATTATCGTGTCCTAATCCTAAGATTGTCCTTATTGCAATATAGAGCAGACCGATAATGAAAAACATATTGCAAATATCCCGGACAATGCCCCAACCAGCACTTACAAAATCTGACCGATATGGGATATCAGAAATCGAAAGATAAAAGAAAGTATCTAAAAATATTTCCGCACCGTGGGCAACCAAAGCACTCACAGTATAAAGACCATAGTAAGCCAGTATCGCTACGCAACCGACTACGCTAAAGTTTGAACTGAACGGGACACAAGAAACACTTCCTAAAAAATCGTTATTAGTCTGAGCGGTACCTGCCATTACCATATTTGTTTTTAATACCACTGCCAAATTTCCCGCCTCTCCCTTCAAACTCGGCGCGACGGGCGCCAGGAAAATGCTCAGCATCAGGAATGGTATTAAGATGTAAGAAAGTTTTTTCATTTATTAGTGGAAATAATATTCGTAGCCGAAGGCATTTTTAAATAGGGTGGTGACCGTGGCGATACCCGTCAAATGATTCGCAAAATATTCATATACCGCGAGCATGCCATCTTTTAATCCAAGCTCGTAGGCGGCGATGTCCGGCGGACCGACGCGTATTTCCCGTCCACTACTGGATACATAACCAAAAATTTGAGCGAAAGTATGAGAGAGATTTTGGGCGAAATGCAGCAAATCTCCGCCTTCTTGAAACCCGTAAAGTTTTGCCAGCCCCGGGTAATCCATAATTTGCCTGGTAAATACTGTCTCTATTCCTTCGTGGTAATGGACGATAGCGTCAGAAAATGGAGCGGCGATTGAGCCGATGGTTGGCGGTGGCGCTACTGTGCCTGGGCCGGAACCGGAGCCAAGTCCGCTACTGGAGCCCCCGCTCCCGTTTGAAGGCCCGAATATCCCGCCTCCTATTGTGCCGTTTCCACTGTAAGGGTTTCCGCCTACACCACTACTGCCGACAATGCTGCTATTGGAAGGAGCAATACAATTTGGATATGTCCCAGTCCAACCACTTGGGCAACTATTACTATTGCCGGTAGGGCCGACGCAATTAGGATAAGTCCCGGTCCAGCCATTCGGACAAACGCCGGTGGGGCCAGGGCCAGTGCAGATCGGATATGTTCCAGTCCAGCCGTCCGGACAAGCGCTACCTACTGGTGGATAAATGCATGGCAATATTCCGCCAAAGTTTGTCGCATTTTGATCTTGGCAAGTAGTCCAGCCGTCGTTGCCGAAAGGGACGCCGCCAGGAAATGTAGCTGTTGATATAAAACTAGATCCGTTTGTCGTGAATTCTTTGGTGTCTCCGTCAGTGATAGCGCTGGTCGAAGTATTTTTTGCTACTGCCCTGAATTGGTAGATCGTGCCGGCGGAGAGTCCTGATAAAAGAAAATTAAGTGCGCCAGAAGTGCCTCCATTGCGGCTGATTTCATTTTTTTTAATCCAGTCTGCTGAATCTTGTTTTTTGTATTCAAAATACGTTTTGATTGCTTTGGTGGAATTGTAAAATCCATTCAGTATTGCGGAAGTTTCTCCCATCACTGTCGCCTCATCTGTGCGCACGATAGTCTGATCGCAAGTCTGGCAAGGCGGAGTGGTAAAAGTTTGCACTCCGCCATATTTTATTTCTGTGGGTTTCCAAGCACTGTTCGAGACTATCGCACAATAGGAGTAGGTAGTGTTTGGGGTGAGGTCAACGGCCGTGTTCCAACTAAAACTCTGGTTTAGAAGCTGGAAGGGATTGTTTTTTTTCACTTCTTTTGTTCCGATCATATTTGAACCAAAGATGTCATTGCAAAAGATCGGAGGAATAATAACTTTTGAATATCGGAAATATCCGAAGTACACTGTGCCGTTCCCAATTATGGCTCCACCATGAAGTACGGCTCCATGATCAGTAAAGTCTGATGCAGGCGCAGTCAGTACATTGCTTGTCGGTACAACTGCCGCAAAAGATGCAAGCGGTCCTAAAATGAGAGCCAAGATTATTATTTTTTGGATTGATTTTTTCATTTTTAATATGGCCTCACCACGTTCACCTCAAATCTCGGTATTGTTTGAGGTGAACCACCATTAAAGTTTATTAAATTGGTTATATGGATAAAAGATGGACCGTCTTGACCGCCGCAATTGGTACCAGTGAGCACGTTTACACTTACTATGTCGCTGCAAAAACTCACCGATACGGAAGGGGTTGATGGGAAGGTTGTAAAAGCTCCCAGATACATAAAGCTTGGCAAGGTGGTTGCTGAAAACGGTTGGTAAAGCATTTTGCTTTGGTTGTATGGCGCGCCAGCATTTAACGGGTCCGGTAAAGTTTGATTTAGGTTGTAGTTGTTGTAGTCGTAAAAAATTGAAAAAGGATAGTGAGGTTTTCTAGCATCACGGATTCCAGGGACTGTCATAAATCCGGCATATTGATCGTTCTCGCATCCTTGCGGTCCTTTCAGCAGATCTTTATAAACATAATCGATCTCATCTTGGAATTTTTTATTTACAGTATCAAGCCCAGCTATCTCATTGCCAGTGACCATATTTGTAGTCAAGCGCCCAAAAGCAGCAATCCAACCTTTTAAATTTTCATTGTACGCAGCTACAGTTATCGAACCGTTTGCGAGGTTGGTATTGAGCGAATCCACTGCTTCCTTTATATCTTCCAATCTTTTGACAATGCTTTTTTGGAAAGCTATTTTGTCTTTATTGCTTTCAACTCTCTGCTTGTATCCGGCCACTTTTTGGAATTCAGTTTTAGCCTCACTGGCGACTCCAGGAAGCAGCAAAGGAGTATAGATTTGATTTATACTATTTTTATATCCGGCAAATGATTCGTCCAAAACATTTGAGAAGAGATTACCCGCTCTGATTGCATCGTCTGTACTTGATACAGAAATCCCAAGGTAGCCATATAACAAACTGGCATTGACTACTCCTCTTTCGAGAAAGTTTTCCGACAAGTTTGGAGGTTCTTGGAAAGCAGATTTTGCGTTGGTAACATTTGATTGCGCCTCATTTTCCCAGCCTGGGTGCGGGCCCGGGATGCAGTAATCAAGCTGGTAGATGACTTTGTCGAGGGTTGGCAGAATTATTTGCTGATCTTCAAGTTTGGTTTCGTAAGTCCTTTGCTCGTCTATCAAGGCTTGGGTGATGTCGGTGCGGATATTGAAATTAGGATGTTCAGCAAACCAGTCACTGCCAAGCAAGTAGCCGGGAAAATCTTGGCTCGCTTGATTCCCCAAACCGAATTGAGCGTTATTTTCCATGTAATAAAATGTTCCATCCGCTCCTCGATTATCAAAACCAGCCAAGCCTTCACCAGAGAATAATTTATCACTAAAATGATTTAATAAAGCGTCCACTATGGCGGCGATGGCATCATTTAAATCTTGCGCTTTCAAAAGCTGGTTGTCCTGGTAATTTAGCGCTTGGGTAGTCTTTTCTGCGATCACCTTACCTGGGGTGACGTACTCCCATTTTAGACAGTGTCTTTTCCCGGGAGTGCCGGCAAGATAGGCATTGTCCTCTTCTCTGGTGACCCCTTCCGGATCTGCACAGCGGTCTTGTCCCAAAAATCCGCTAGCGGCCTGCAGTGAGTCGCGAATGTCCTGTGCGGTCGATTGAGTTGTCCCCGCTAGTCTTTTTTGCAGTTCGTCCGAAGCTATAAGTTGGAAACCAAGAGGGTTGTTGGCCGGCACCTGAGTCAGATATTCCCAAGCGTTCCAGCCCCCTTTGGAAAAATCTACTCTGAAATCAGCATCACTGTATCCTGGCGTAGTTTGTTGGATTAGCTCGTTTAAAGAATATCGCGCATTGTCCGCAAAATGTTTTTGAAAAGCTTGCGCTTGCGCCTGCATAAAAGCTTTCCCAAATGGGAAAAGCTGCGGGTTATCTATTTCTATGCCGAAAGCTAAGATTTCATTTTTTGCAATGTCACCAAAAAACTGACCGGGATTTTGTACGAAAAATGGACTACCGTTGAAGCCGTGATTGATCCAATCAATAGTGCTGACAACTAATTTCTGGAGCATCAGTTTTACGACTGCTCGGCCGATGCTATTTAAACAAATTTGTCCTTCGGTCAGGCCCTCGTTGTTGTTGCTGATGTTATCTGTTTTGCTTTTAGTCTGAGTGATGTCCATTTCCAATCCCAGGTTGTAAATAGGTACAGCAGTAGCCGTCTCGGATGCCTGATCTCCCGCCTTCGCAGTTTCTTCAGCGATGTTAAATAATTTTTTTATTTCATTTGTGGCAAATTTTATACAACCGGGCAGCTGAGGAATGAGTCCTGCCACTTCCCCTGCGCTCGGTCCGCTGTATTGATACTGCGCTTCTGCTTTCGATGGCAGACCCAGGTAAGGTACCAATATCGTTGTAGTGATGACCAAAGAGCAAATAAGTTTTTTTAAATATTTATTTTTCACTTTTATTGATTATTATTTATTATATCGTTGCTTCCTATGTTTCCGGCGTCGTTTTTACTGAAATTTGCTTCCAGGTCTTTGGCTATTGTTATAAAATCATTACTGTACTTTTGATATTGAGAAAGACCAGAAAGACCTACCACTGGATCCTCCACTATTTTTGCCATATTGCTCACCGCGATTCCTGTATTATTGGCACTGTTGACTATTTTTAAATGAGTTTGCATTAGGCTCTCTGGGATAGGTAAGGCTATGACTTTAACGGCAAAATCCTTATAACTGTTGGCAATATCGAGTAGTTTTGCTACCGCTATTACATTATCTCCAGCGGAAGAAGATGAAAGCATATCGCTGGTGATGCCCAGTTCGTCCCCCAAACCATTCGACAGATCAGCCTTAAAAATTTTCTGCACGGCAAAGTAATAAGTTTTATTTTTATTAGCATCGCTCCCCTGATCTATCTTTACATCAGCTTCGGTGTATTTATCTAAAAGCGGAGTGCTGACAATTTTTTGCCCCAAAGCGCTTGAAAAATTATTTATTGTGCCGCTATCCACCTGACCATTTTCTTTCATCGCCGTGAAAGCCGAGAAAAATTCCCGGGCAAATTTATCTGTTTCCGTTAAATTCTCTGTTGCCGTTGCTTCAGAGTCTGCCTGCAGGTTCAATGCTTCTTTTTTATTTGTTATATACTCGGCATCCGGGGTACCATCGAATGTCACCGCTTTATTTTTGTCTGTTCCCCAAAGCGCCTCTTCCCAATCTGGAATGCCGTCACCATCTGAATCTTTTTGAGTTAGCTCGTTTACAGTTAGCTTTCCGTTTTGAAGAGGAAGGTTGTTATTTTCTCCCAGGGCTACAAATTTTTCTTTTTTTGAGCCGAAAAATAAAACAAAAATTATCGTAAAGACAATGCAGACAGCGGTGGTAATAGTGAATTTTTTGCTCGGCAGATATTTTTTATTGATGATATTTCTCATTTTATATTTTAGAAGTCCCAAAAAGAACCATAGTAGGCAAAGGGACTATGGTTGTCGCGCCGCTTTGGGCGTTAGTACATGTAATGGGAGTGGTGGTCGGGCTGTAGAGACCTAAAATGGCCTGGCCGGTTATAACCGCAAAACCAGACCTGTTTTTTACAGCGGCTGGTATGAAATAGCTTGTCGGGGCGGCGTTGACAGGCTTCACTTCAATGGTGCTTCCGGCCACTAAGCAAGCAAACCCGGTGGTTTCTAAATCAAATATAGTAGTAGCTTGTGGGAACACTATCCATCCGCCGACAGGTCGGAAAGGACTGCTTACAAAAAATGCATAAGATGTTTTAGTAGATATAACAATTGTCACAGCCAGCAAAAAGACGAAAAGGAATATTTTTTTCATCCTTTTATTATATCATTTTTGCGAGCGCAATCCAATCTTTTAAGTCTAATTCTTCCGCTCTTGTATTCCCTAAATCCCCTTTATTTATCAAACCAAGGTAAGATTTGAGGTTATTCCCCAGTTTTTTACGTTTATGGGCAAACCCGGCACGCAATATTTCAAAAAATTTGTCTTCTTTTAGATTATTTTTTTCAAAAAAGATCCGCGAAATGTTTTTTATCAAAATTACCGCCGAGTCTACCTTTGGTGCCGGTGAAAAGTATCTGGCAGGGACTTTCATGATCATTTCGGGCTCCCCATACGCTTTGACCGAAATAGATAAAATACTTTCACTGTCCCTACCCATAATTCTTTTTGCTACCTCACGCTGTACCATCAGTACCATTTTCTCTGGCTGATTTTTTGCAGAAAGAAATTTTTTTAAAATTGCTCCAGTGATATTATAAGGAATGTTTGCAATAACTTTATAATTTTTAGAACTGTAATTGCTCATCTCAAAATCAAGAATGTTCTCATGTACTAGTAGAAGTGTGCGTTCGTTTATTTGCTCGGCAAATTTCTCTTTTAGTATTTCTATAAGTTCTCGGTCTTTTTCAACAGAGAGCACTTTTCCACCGGCTCCCAAAAGTATTTCCGTGAGAGCCCCTATCCCTGGTCCGATTTCTAAAATTAAATCCCCTTTTTTTATTTCTCCTGCC
The DNA here is from genome assembly GCA_041499755.1 of Minisyncoccia bacterium. Lineage (GTDB taxonomy): Bacteria > Patescibacteriota > Minisyncoccia > Phycocordibacterales > UBA9973 > UBA9973. Next base: position 2,251 of record JBGQKV010000009.1, on the reverse strand, counting down.
TCAGTAATTTTTTTCAAAGCCAAAGCAGACTTCAGAAAATTTTGCCCTAAAGATTTTTTTGCTTTGTGTATTTTCATATATAAATAGTTTTTATGTTTGGGTCTTGATCATTTTTTTCGAGCAAGTCTGCCGGGATGTCAGCCAGAAATTCTGATGGAGTATTTATTTGGCGCGAGCCGAAGATTGTGCGGAAATTTGCAAATGATAAAAATAGTTTGCTCCGAGCCCGAGTGAGCGCTACGTAAAAAAGCCGGCGCTCTTCTTCCGCATCTTCGGCTGTTTTATTTTCACCATCTTTTTGATGCGGGAAGAGACCGTCTTCAAGCCCGGTGATAAAAACATTTTTGAATTCCAATCCTTTTGATGTGTGCACAGTCATAAGTTTTACAACATCTTTTTTTCCTTTCATCTCTCCAGTGATCATCATTGAGTCTTGATCACTTGCAAGTGACGCATCTTCAATAAGTTTTTCTATACCTGCGCCATTTTCCAAATTGTCGTATTTCAAAGCAAGTGTCGCCAGCTCTTTTATATTTTCCAATCTCTCTAAATCTTCTTCTGTCCCAGCCTTGAGTTCTGCCTCAATACCAGACTTTTTTACCGTAAATTTGACCGCATCTGATGCTGAGCTTGTCTCTATTTTAGCCTTTATTTCTCGAAGTATTTCGTAAAAATGATTGATTTTTATTTGCATCTTTGGAGGGAGAGTTGAGGTTTCCCCAGCGAACATTTTGGCGAGGGTTGCCTTGCCGATACCGCGAGCCGGGAAGTTTATAATTCTTTTAATGTCCGATAAACTTTCTGGGTTTAATGCCGCGCGCAAATATGCTAGTGTGTCTTTTATTTCTTTTCGCTCAAAGAATTTTATACCGAGCACTTGGTATGGAATATTATAGCGCAGCATTGCTTCTTCGAGCACACGCGATTGAAAATTAGCACGGTATAATACAGCGACTTCGGAAAAAGTATTTTCCAATTTATTTTTTTGGTCTACAAGTTCTAAAACTTTTGTCGCTACAAATTCTGCTTCGTCAGCTTCATCCAGCGCCTCGTAAAGAGAAATCTTCTCTCCTGCTGGATTATCGGTAAATAGATTTTTGTCTGGGCGGTACTTATTTTTCTTAATCACTGCGTTTGCTGCCTCGAGGATATTTTTTGTAGATCGATAATTTTCTTCGAGCAGCACTATCTTTGCCTCTGGATAATCTTTTTCAAAACTCAAAATGTTTTTCAAATTTGCTCCGCGCCAGGAGTAAATATTTTGATCCGCATCACCCACCACGCAAATATTTTTATGATTCTCTGATAATAATCGGGACATTATATACTGCGCTTCATTTGTGTCTTGGTACTCGTCTATGTGGATATATTGCCATTTTTCTTGATAAATTTTTCTTACACTCTCGTTCTCTTTTAGCAGGGTGGTTGCTTTTATCAAAAGATCATCAAAGTCGAGCGCGTTTTCTTTTGTTTTTTTTGCTTCGTATATTTTCCAAACTCTCGCCACTATTTTGGCGAGATAGCCTGCCCCGCTGTTGGCGGGGTCTGCGACATTCTCAAAATAATTTTCAAGCTTAGTAAACTTTCCTTTCTCCCGACTGATTAAATTTTTTATTCTTTTAGGTTCGTATTGTTTTGGGTCAAGATCGGATTCCTTGATTGCTTCTTTGACCAGGGCAGTTGAATCATTATCATCTAAGATTGTGAAGTATTTTGTTACTCCGACTAGCCGTGAGTTTTCTTTTATTATATATACACCGAGCGAGTGAAAAGTGCTGACAAATGGCACAGTATTATGTCCTTTGGCGTTTTTTTCTATTTCAGCCACAATCCTTTCGCGCATTTCCTTCGCGGCTTTGTTAGTAAAGGTGACAGCCAAAATTTTATCGGGGCGTATTCCCTCTTTTATGAGGTTTACGATGCGGTGAGTGATAGTCTTGGTCTTGCCCGCGCCAGCGCCAGCAACAATCAAAAGCGGCCCGTCTTTGTGGCTTGCCGCCTCTTTTTGGAATTTATTTAAGCCTTGCAAATGTTCGGACATTCGCCCACTATATCACAGTTTAAGTATTTAACGCTTCCATTTCTGTCGAGAGTTCCGTGTGCAGTTTTTTTGCCTCATCTAGGATCATTTTTTCAAATCCTGGTACCTTACTTTGAAGGAAGGAGAATAAAATCTCTGGATCTTGATCTACCTCCACGATATCTTCATATTCCTCCATATCTGCCTGGGATAGTTTTGGCAAAATGCGAG
>JBGQKV010000008.1:0-17675 GCA_041499755.1 Minisyncoccia bacterium | reverse complement strand
TGTGGCAAAAGTACCTCCAGATGTTCCGACATAAACCGCCGAATCGTCTGACGCAGAAGCAAGAGCGGTAATACTTGCGCCCTGTGCAGGGTTCCACGCAGAGACTGTGCCGTCGCTCGTAGCTATGGAGGCCAGGCCGGCTCTTGATTGTCCTCCAATTGTAGTAAAGATGCCTCCGACATAAAGAACGGAGTTATCAGAGCTTAAGGCAAATGTTTTGGGATCAGAATCCGGGCTCGGATCAAAACTTGTGGCTGTAGCACCAGAAGTATTCAGGGCGGCAAGATGGCTTCTTGATGCGCCGCCCATCGAAGTGAAATTTCCCCCCACATACAAAATAGACTCATTGGAATTTAAAAGCATGGTTTGAACATACCCTACGCCTCCGCTCCCATTTGGATTCCAGCTAGTCAATGTGCCATCGGAAGTGTGCAAAGCGGCAACAAAATTTCTTGCCGTGTTAGCAATACGGGTAAACGATCCTCCGACATACAAAGTAGAGTTGTCAGCGCTAAGGTCAAGGGAAAATATAATTCCCATACTAGCCACAGGAAAAGTGAAAGTGGCATTTGGATTAAAACTCGTGACTGAGCCGTCGGAAGTGTTGACCGAACCGACACTGCGCCTGGTCTGACCCCCGATAGTCGTGGTGAAATGTGCTCCGATGTAGAGAATTGAATCGTTAGAAGAGAGAGCGAGAGACCAGACACCGCCGGTCACGTTTGGATCAAAACTTGTGGCTGTACCGTCAGAAGTGTTTAAGGCGGCAACTCCACTTCTTGATGCGCCACCTATACTTCCGAAGAAACCCCCAACATAAAGAATGGAACCGTCAGAGTTTAAAGCAAAAGAATCAACCTCACTGCTGGCGTTTGGGTTAAAACTGGGGTCCACGGTGCCGTCAGAAGTGATACGGGCAATGTTATTCCTAGCCACACCGCCGACTTCAGTGAAATTGCCGCCGACGTAAACCATTGAGTTGTCTGGAGAAACAACTATAACATCCACGATACCATTTGTATCCGGAAAGCTAGGGCTCGCCAGATTGGAAAACTGCGGCGGAGTGGCCAAAACCTGAAACAGGAGATATCCGCCACCAAAGAGAAAGAAGGCAACCACAAAGATTGCCCAGCGCTCCACTATAAAAGCATAAGATTTTTTGATGATAATTTTCATTTTCATCATAATCATGTCCACGGTATTATAATACCATAAGCCATATTATAACCCAATAGATGGAAGTGTAAAAAAGTCTTATGCTATAATTTTAAAATGAAATACTGCAAAGATTGTGAACCGGCGCAAGAGAGCCATACGGTAGCCTATATCTCTGTCGTGTTGGGCATGATCGACCAGCCTTTTTTTGATTTTATGGAGATGCTGTTTAAAAGCACGGCCGAGGCAATCTCCCGTAGGGTTTCAATGCCGTTTTTTAAAACAATGGTTTTCTTAAAACTGGGACATTGGAGCGATAGCCCAGATATAAAGGACACTTGGCGCACAAAATGTTTTTGGGAAGAAGCAAATAAGCGAGGAATAAAAATGCGCGAGTTTCATTTAGGTCCGGTGCGAGATATTTTTATGGCAGACTACAAAGGACATGTGATTACTTTTGATGGGCTTCCGCGCCCCGGAATCGACGAATCTGACGCGCTAAATTGGATGGATGATAAGGGAGTAATGAAAAATAAATTTTTGGTTGAAGGTTTACCGGTGGCGAACGGTGGAACTGCTTGGACAAAAAAAGGAGCGCTCAAAATTTTTGATAAAATTATGAAACCGGTCATCACCAAGCCAAATTTGGGCTCGCGCTCACGCCATACTTTAATTCACATCAATACTCAGGAGCAATTAATTTTTGGATTTGAAAAAGCAAAAAAACTTTCTCCTATTGTAGTGATTGAAGAAGAACTGAGTGGATACCTTTTTCGAGGCACGTTGGTCGGAGAGAAATTAATTGCTGTCATAAAGCGCGACCAACCAAAAGTTACCGGCGATGGGATGCGTACCGTTAAAGATTTATTAGACGAAGAGAATAAAAGACCGGAGCGCGGTGGTCCTATTTTTCATAAAATAGTTATTGACCATGAAGCCGATATTGAGCTGACCAGACAGAATGTCACGCTGGCAAGCGTGCCGGAAAAAGACAGGGAAATCTTTTTTAGCCAGAAAACTTCCCGTGGTTGCGGTGGTACGACCACCGATGTAACGAGTATTACCCACCCAGACAATATTGAAATGCTCGAGCATGTCGGTAGATTTTTAAAAGATCCGCTCGTTGGAGTGGATTTTATAATGGAAGATATTACAAAATCTTGGCGTGAGGAGCAACACTGTGGGATTATAGAATGCAATTCTCTTCCTTTTATAGATTTGCATCACTACCCTCTTTTCGGCAAGCCGATAAATGTCGCTGGCGCGCTTTGGGACCTAGTTATGCCCGAGTCGACCACCCCTTAATCCCCAAAGCCTTGCTTTGGGGAAAGTGAAATCCAATCAAAAATTTCGTTCTCGAAAGATGCATCACTAGGAAAATAATCAGGAAAACTTTTTACAGAAATAATTTTACTTTCAGGACGGACAATCCCACAAAAATCTTGATAACTACCATATTGATAGCTATTTAAAAATTCAAGGGCTTTACTTTTATCTTCAATACCATTTTCTTTCCATTTTGGATCAACTAATTTCATTGGATTTAAATGTATATAGGAAAATAAGTATTTTGCATAAACATCTTCATCTATGTGAACTGATTTGAATTTATCTTCAAATAACTTACCTGTACGACTATACTTTTTATTAAAATACTTTGAATAAGCAGTCCCTAATTTACCCATAAACTTAGTTATACTGCTTTCCTCTTCCTCCCCAAAGCCTTGCTTTGGGGAAACTATGTATAAATGAAAATGATTTGGCATCAAAACCCATGCGCCGATAGAAATAATTGTTTCCCCTCTTTCATAATCAAAAGCATTAATACCTTTTTCGACAATATCCTCACGAAAATTGACTCGTTTCTTTGAATTGCAGAGATATAAAAGTTTAATAAATCTTGAATAATCTTCATCTTCAAAAAAAATTGCTTGTTTGCTGTTCCCTCTATTGTAAATATGATAATATTCTCCTTCGATAAAAGGAATTTTCCTGATGGCCATTTGTTTATTTTAAACTACCGCTTTCCCCAAAGCAAGGCTTTGGGGAATTTTCTAACTAATTCAAAACTTCCTTTAAAAGAGCTAAGGACACCCTTCTGTTGTGAGTTCTTTTTTGAATGTTATCATCTTGAGCAGTAACTGCAGAATACTGTTTTACTAAAGAATCTATTTCTGTTTCCAGCTTATTAATAGCAGCATTAATATCAATCCAATTTGCTTTTGTTTTTTGTTCCTCGGGATCTTTTGTAGTAGGGTTTCCTAAAGATCCAATCTGCCTGCAAAGATAACCGTGAACTATGTACTTTCTTTTTATAAAATCGCGATAGGCAATAACTTCTCCAATTGGCTTTATTATTTCAACTTGAGCTCCGACTTCTTCTATTGCTTCTCTGATAACAGCATCTTCATCGCTCTCATTTTCCTCAACTCCCCCGCCAACCAAAAGACTACCGAAAAATAAAACTTTTTTATTGCTCTCGTCAAAAATCACACATCTTACAACTTTCCTAATAGTGTAGCCCTTTGGCTCGGTATTATTTTCATTTATTGTTTCTAAAAGTTTCATTTTTATTCTCGTTCTCTATCGTAATCTCTGAATCAGGGTTCCAAGCGTCGGGATCAATTTTTAGATGCGAGATGTGTTTTTCTTGGGTCATAAAATCTCCTAGGAATTTTTCAAAAACTTTTTTGTGCTCCGTCTCTCCTTTTTCGCCGAAGTGGTCAAATGGATGCGCTTCGGGTGTGTACTCATAATGCCCGCGGATTTCGCCGTCTTTGTAAACTCGAATATGATATTGTTCTTTAAAGCTCTCAAGCTTCCTCCAAGAAAGCACTTGATCAGGATCTTCCCAGGCCACGAAATGGTTCCCAAAACCCCATTTGGAGTGCAAATGCCTTTTGAGCTCTTCCAGATTTACTCCCGGACTGACCCAGCCCAAATGATATTTCTGCCTTTCTTTTTTATGAAGAAATACGAAAAAATGCTCCATTTTCGGAAAAACATTGTATATACCCCGCCATATTTTTTGTTTTATTTTATCTAGCGAATTCATAATAAAATTATATCACTTACCCAGCAAGTTGAATTACTATAAATATAAGAGCAGCGCCGAGGATCGTAGCAATCGTCGTCCACTTGGTCGGATGAGCGTGATAGCTTTCTGGCACCAAATCCGAGGCCCCAATGTAAAAGAAAAATCCAGCAAAGAGTGCGAGGATTATACCGAGGGTTGAATTAGAAACTGAAAATAAAAGTGAAGCAATGATGCCGAACGCTGGAGTAATTGCGTCAACAAGCAACCACTTAAATGCTTGTTTTTTATTTCCGCCCCCTTTGAAAATTGCAGTCACAGTATTTATTCCATCTGAGAAATCATGTGCGAGCACCGCTACCGCCACCACTGCCCCGAGTGTCGGAGACACTTGAAAGGCAAGACCAATCCCAAGACCATCTAAAAAACTATGAAAGGATAAACTGGAAGCTCGCATTATTCCCCTGTTTGAATGTTCGTGATTATGATTTTCTACTAAAACTTCTGTATGGGCGTGCAAACCGAGCATTCTGTCCAACACGAGATAAATAACAAAACCGAGAGCGACGAGGCTCGTGATGAAAGAAATATTATGCGTCGAGCTTAGTTCTAACGCTTCCGGCAGTAAATCAAAGAAAGCCACACCGATTACAGCCCCAGCAGAAAAACCGACGATGAGGTGCACTTTATCTTTGAAGTGCAAAGCAAACATCCCACCAAAAAAAGTGGCCAAGGCTGTCGCAATTGCTAATAATAAAAGTGTCATAAATTATTATAGTAATCTACACTTTTCTAGAGCCCCGTCAAGATTTGGAGCATATGTCGGGTCTTTGGACCCACGATACCGGAGATGGGTTTGATAAAATATTTTGATTGAAATGCTTGCACCGCGGATTCTGTTTGCCCTCCGAATTGTCCATCAACCAATGCCATATAACTGCCTTCATCGCGCAGCATCTGTTGCAACCATCTTACGGTTTCTGTTTTGTCCCCTCTCTTTAGGTTAGTTTCAAACACACTCACATCTTCTGGAATATCAAGCACAATTAAGGACTGTGAGGAGAGATTTAGTTGTTTTTGAGTGGCTTCGTCAGTTGTGCCTGACTTTGGCAAATTGTATTTTGCCTGGAACTTTTTTAATCCATTCTCGGTAATAGACCCAAATTTGCCATCAATCTTTTGACTCGGATAAAACTCACCGTCTGTTCGGAGCACGTGCTGAATATGTTCAATTTCAATATTCTGGTCTCCTTTTTTCCAAATACTAGTAAAGTGCTCTGCCGCTTCTTTAGGCATTATTACCGGCGTCTCATGCAGGGTAAACTGTTCTGGCAACACACTTACCGCCTGGGCCCCGCCGGCACTGGTAGTAGGCAGGCCCCCGGAAAATCCTCCGGACGCTGAAAGGGATCCTGTAATCTGACTAACTTGAGCGATAGGGGCAAGAGAGACATGGACAGGTGTTGAATAATTTCTACCATGATCATAGGAATAGAAAGCGTAATAGTAGGTCGTGCCATTTGTCACATCCGTGTCAGTAAATGTTTTGCCACTGTTTTCATATACTGTATTTCCATCTGTGGGTGAGATTGGATAACTTCCTTCCTTTCGCACGATTATTGTGTGAAAAAAATCTACTTCATTGGTATTATCCCAAATAAAAACAATCTGATGGTTCAGCCCGGTACCGTTAATAAAAGTGGGGTGTTCAATCGGCAATGAGGTTGTGCTCTCGGGCACAGATGTTTCGCTGCTTCCAGTATTACTTGTTGTTTCAAGATTTATATCTACGCTCGGAGCGGATATGACTACCGGCGTGGCTGGAGCGGAAGTTGTAAAAGTATGGTCGCCAGTGTAGGTGATGTCGCCGGCCGGGTTCACAACTTTAGCGCGAAAATGATATATAGCGCCAGATTCTAGGTCAGGCAAAGAAACTGTATGTGAAGTTTTATCCATTGGAGAGGTGGCCACCTCTCCGTACCCAGTGGTGAGCCCATACTCAATATTTCCTGTCGTGGAAACATCCGTGGTCCAGGAAACATTTGCGCTAGTCGTTGTAACTCCATTTGATGATACTGAGGTAATCACGGCTGGCGTGGTGACAAAAATTGGAGTTATCAAGGTTGAAAATTCATGCAAATCAGAAACAATAGGGGCACTTGCGCCCAGGGGTTTTGATTTTACTCGGAAGATATAATTCGTATCCGGCGTAAGACCCGAGATCGAAACAGAGTGATTAGTGGTAAGTGCAGAATTTATAACTGTCTCTCCGCCGAGATTAATGCTGTCACCATATTCTACTTGCGAATCACTCGGCAGATCAGTCATCCAGGCGACTGTCGCTGACGTTTCGCCGAGAGATGAAGTCTCCACACCAGAAATAAGAAGTGATACCATGATCGGTGGTACTGTTCCCCCGATGGTCACCGTTTCGCTCGGGGTCGTTATCGTCGTTTCAGTGCTTGGAAGCGACCCTGGAAGTGGTTGAGCCAGTGCTTCCGTCATAAATGTTTCGTCCGGAGTCGAAGCAATGTTCCCAATTTCGTCCTGCGAAGTAATACGATAGTGATACTCAGTATTTGGTAATAAATTCGAAAGAGTTTTGCTATCAGTAGGTGCATAATCAGTATTTGTCTCGGTCGTGAGTCCATAATCTTCAGAGAGGCCATATTCAACATATCCATTGGCGAGCTCGTCCATCGTCCAGGTGATGGTAGCAGAAGTTGTGTTAATAGACGTGATGGTGACCGATGAAATAGTCGGTGGGTTGGTGTCTGCCTGGAGTACTTCTGTGGCCGTGGTGAATTGGTGTCCGCAAGACTCTGCCGTATTGCCAAATAGATCAGTCGCATCAATGCAATAGTAATAAATTGTTCCCGGAGTTAGGAAAAGCATTGTGGCCGCGTGGATTAGAAGCGCACTCCCCACATTTAAAGTCACTGTTTCACCGTAGTCTGTTGTAGGGCCGTATCTGAAATGAGAAATTGCCAGCTCATCAGTCACCCAGGCGACTGTCGCTTCAGTCGGCAAGAGCGAAGCAGAAATAACGCCAGCGATCACTGGCGGTGTGGTGTCTGAGATATTGATGGAAGTATTATTAGTTAGATCTCCAGAATTTGTACTAAATGATGTCTCAGTTGAAATTGTTGTGCTGCCGACTGTGGTTGTGGTACTAGTATTTGTTTCGGTTGGGATAGGAGTAGAAGTGGGAGTGGGAGTGGATACAGTCCCCGATACAGTCGGGATTGCAGGCGTGCCCCCTTCTACCGAAACTGTCGGTGGAGCACTAGTAGTTCCTAAATCCACTTCGCCCAATGCAAAAGCTGGCGCTATCGGCAGAAGAATAAAAGACAGCGTAGTAACAAAAGACACAAACAATTTTAATTTTTTCATGTGCAAAAAAGTGCTTTTAATAATAATCTGTTAATTATACTAGATTATGCAGAAGTTTAAAAGTATCCCCGTGTTTAAGCAATCCCTTATACGAATCTACGGTTTCTTTTTGGGGATGGTTATTTAATTTTCTAAACATCCTCCTCTTTGTCGCCGTTCTTAAAACCCGATGGTCAGGAAAATGTACCCAGCCTAGAAAATCAACACCGGAAGAAATTGTTTTTATAAAAACTTTGTCCGGATGCAGATTTAATTTTAATTTATTTTCTAAAAATTCTTTCATTTGTTCTAGAATCTTCGCCAGTTCCATTTTGTCATTTTGCAAAATGACAAAATCATCGGCGTAACGAATATAATATTTCACTTTGAGCTTGTGCTTCACGAATTGATCAAATTCATTCATATAGATATTCACCAATAGTTGAGAAGTTAAATTGCCGAGCGGAAGACCTACTGCCCCATTTACGCAATGGCGTAAATGGGGCATATTAACACTTTTGACGGCCGTCAGATTTGTTAATACGGGAAAACTGTCTATAATATTGCCTAAAAGCTGGAGGGTGTCCTTATCTTCTATATGCTTCGCTAAAATGCTTTTCAAGACTTGGTGATCAATACTGGCGAAGAACTTTTTGATGTCGCATTTGAGCACCCAGCAGGTTTTGGTATTGTTCTTGCTTACTTTCTGTATGAAATTATTAAATCTATAAATGGCTTTGTGCGTGCCTTTGGCTATCCGGCAAGAATATGAATCATAGATAAATTTCTTGTCAAAATATGGATACAGAATTCTGTAAATAGCGTGGTGTAGTAGCCTGTCTCGCACACTCGCCTTATGAATATCTCTCGGCTTTGGATCGTTTATTTTAAAAGCTTCATACGGAGCATGAACATATGTCTCGTTTTTTAAATCACGGCGCAGAGAAAAAATATTATCCATCAAGTTGAGAGAAAATAAAATGACATCTTTCCTTTTTCTCTTGCCTCGTAAAAATTCACGCCAGGAGATTAAAAGATTTTCAGTGGATATGATATTATGAAAACTATGAAGACCCCCCCCCCAACGCCTTCCCATCCAAAACGCCAGCGTCATCTTGCGGACTAAAGAGAGCTTTGCTATCTGGTGCAACGATATCGTCCCTCATATGCCTAGAACCGGCCGGTATACCACCGGAGCGAGAATAGAAAACCATTTTTTAGATCTGTTGGAGCTCATTTATAAAGCATACTATGCGAGCATAGAAAATAAAAGCGGGAAAATAGTGGAAGCCATAAGCAAGAACGACATCATAAAATACCTGCTTCAGATCGCTTGGGAAAACAAACTGGTAAAAGAAAAACAATACTTGGAACTTTCGGCCAAATTGGAAGAAGTCGGCAAAATCCTCGGCGGGTGGAAAAAAGGCATTGACCAGAAAAATACAGCAAATAAAAACCTCCGCGTATAGTAGCGGAGGAAAATTTTTGTTTCGGAAGAAAGACCTGTTGCCTGCGTTCCACTCGTTCGAAGCATTGAACTTGTTGATGTTCACGTTCCACTCGTCATCGTTCCAGTTCACGTTCACCTTGCAGAGATCGCCTTTTGTGATAAAACCATCTTTCTCACCAGAGCCCAAATCATGAAAGCTCTTGAATTTTATTCGGGACATAGAAGCCCACCAATTTTACCACCAACAAATATTTTTTATATTAGAAACTAATAAAGCACCCTCGCGCAAGGCGCACCCGGCACGATTCTCACTTCAATAATCACAAAACAACGTATTTCAAGGCACAATTTTCATCATGGCCGGAAATTACCGCGTTGTTCTGGTTTTAGTATAGCAATTTAAAAATAAAAAAACCCTTGAAAATTTTTTAAGTTTCCAAGGGTTTAAGATTCAAAGTGTCTTGCGACACCAAGTGAAAAAATGTCAGTTGCGGAAGAAAGACCTGCCGCCCGCGTCCCACTCGAACGAAGCATAGAACTCGTAGATGCGCACGTTCCACTCGACATCGCCCCAGTACACGTACACCTTGCAGAGACCGCCTTTTTTGTTTCTGACCCAGAAAAGGTTTGCCGAGCCATCTTCTTTTAAAAGTTTTTCACCCTTTAGAATGTGGCGTTCGCAAATCTGCTTCATATGAGCCATATCCACTTCTTCGTAAATACCGCCCGTCTTTGCGTCATCAATGATTTTTTCTTCAGTGATGTTTTCGGTGAACTCGTAACTCGCGAGCTCTTTCGCAGGAGAATTCTTGATTTCGGTTTCAAGCCAGCTGAAAATGTCGCTGTCCACATAACCGAAGATTCCGCCCTTGTCTTTGGTCCTGAAAAATTCGCGAGTGTTCAAATAAACAGTCGCCTCCAAAGAAATGTCCGCAACGATTTTGAGCAGCCGTCCGAATTGCTTTAGCACTTCCCCGAGGAAAGCAATAAGATTCTTTTCGGATGAATTCACTAATTTTTTCAGCGCTTCCGAAAAGCGCGACTTTTGGTTTTCGACCCTCTCAATTGTAGCTTTGATGAGTCCGAGACCGGTAATGTCTTGTGTTTTCATTTTTCACCAGTATTAGTAATGTAAAATAACTTTGGGCCGTATAAGGAACGGTTCCTGAACCGTTGTATATTATAGCATAACAGGTGTATTTCTGTCAAGCGGAGGCGGTGAGATTCGAACTCACGGTCCTTTTAAAGGGACGACGGTTTAGTAAACCGTTGATTTAAACCACTCATCCACGCCTCCTCACTTTGTTCGTCGACGTGTCTTCGTGCCCTCTCGGACCCTTCCCTCAAGCTTGTGCTTCGCACATCAGCTTGTCCCGCCTTGCGGGAACAGATGAAATATGAACTGATTCATATTTCATATCCACGCCTCCCGATTTGTAAAAGAGAGATTCGCCCGCGACTAAAACTTTTTCGTCAAAAAGTTTTGTCTGGGCACCGCCTCATCAGTTTCGCGTGCTCGCGAAACATGACTCCGGCGTTCAAATCTCGCACGCAAGCAAAGCAGTTTGCTTGTTCGTCTCCGCAAAGCTTTCGCTTCGCTAAAAAGCTTTGCGGAGACGGCGAGATTCGAACTCGCGAGGCCGTAAAGCCTGCCTCCTTAGCAAGGAGGTACGTTAGACCACTCCGACACGTCTCCTTAAACCCGAGGTTAACATTTCTGACTTTATCATAAATACTGATTTATTTCCATTCCTTGCTATAATATGGCCATGCACGAGAGTGAAGAAATAAAGGTTCTGCGGGAAGAAAACGAAAGATTGAAGCAAGCAATATCCACTAAAGCCGAGATGGTCTCTATAAATGTGCACCAAATACGCACACTCCTCTCCGCTATCAAATGGATTATTAAAATGTTTTTGGACGGAGACTTGGGAAAACTAACTCCGGAGCAAGAAGGCCTGCTCCGTAAAGCCTATGAAGGCAACGAGCGGATGCTCGCCACAGCCAGTGAAATGCTCCTGATGAACAAAACTGAAAACGTAGTGGAGAGAGCCTACGCATTTGAAAGTATAAATATGTCAGACATAATTGAAAACTCTATTTTTGACTTTTCGGGTGAAGCGAAAATAAAATCAGTGGAAATAATATTCTTGAAACCAGAAAAAGGCGTCCCGCCGGTCCGCGCGGACAAAGAAAAGCTACGCGTAGTCTTCCAAAACCTTCTAGAAAATGCCGTAAAATATAGCAACAATAACAGCAAGATTTTTATCTCAGAAAAAGTAGAAGATAGCTCTTTGGAAGTTTCTATAAAAGACTCTGGTATCGGCATAGTGGACGGCGGCAAAGAAAAAATATTTGAGAAATTCTACCGCGGTGAGAATGCCCAAAAGAAAGAAGCGGTAGGCTCGGGCATCGGCCTTTTTACCACGAAGAAAATTGTGGAGGAACATGGAGGAAAAATCTGGTTTGAAAGCGCCGAAAACCAGGGCACTACCTTCTTTTTCACTACTCCCATATGGGAGGGAAAATAACCTGCCTGCTACTAGAGGTGTTGCATAGCATTTAACGCGGTAGTATAATATCCCCATGGCTAAAAAAATACTTATAGTTGAAGACGATTTATTCTTACAAGGTCTCGAAGCAACCAAGCTCAAAAAAGACGGCTACGAGATAATGACCGCCGTGAACAGTGATGAAGTCTTTAAGGTGATTGATGGGGCAAACAAGCCGGACATGATATTACTTGACCTCTTACTGCCTGGAGTAGACGGCTTTATGATATTGGAAAAAATCCGCCAGAATAAAGATATGCTCACTGTGCCCGTCATTGTCTTTTCGAACCTCTCCGAAGACAAAGACGTGAAGCGCGCGCAGAAGCTCGGCATCAGCGAATTCATGGTAAAATCCAATTTCACATTGGATGAACTAACTAAAAAAATAAAGGACCTTATCGGTTCGTAAAATGCTCCTTGGGGACAAACTTGAAGAACATTTTCGTATAGACTCAAATCAAAAACGAGCCCTGGCTCGGCTTAAAATTTTTTCCGTGCATGATTTATTATTTCACTTCCCTGTCAGGTATTCGGACATTAGCCAAATTAGGGTTATAAAAGATTTGATAGCGGGTGAGAATGCTACTGTCTTCGGAAAAATTTCAAAATTAAAAACAAAAAAAGGATTTCACTCAAAAATACCAATGGGTGAAGCGGAAATTGAAGACCTGACTGGGAAAATAAAAATAATCTGGTTTCATCAGGCATACTTGGCCAAGATGATAAAGCCCGGGGAGAATATAAAACTGACAGGTCGTGTAACGGAGAGTAAAAGTGGATTATATTTAGCAAATCCAGAATTTGAAAAAATGCCAAATATGCCGATTGATTCGCATGAGACTCTTTTTAATAAAAAAGGTGTTTCAAACGAGGGATTTTCTTACCCGGTCTACCGCGAAACACGCGGTATTACTTCCAAATGGTTCTATCACACCATTGAAAAAGCATTCAAAGCTGGCATTCTAGATCAGATTGAGGATTACATTCCAGAAGATATCTTAAAACAATATCACCTGCCTACTTTAAAATCTGCTTTGGTTTGGATTCATAAACCGAAAAATGAAAACGATGCGACTTCCGCCCGCAAGCGCTTTGCCTTTGAAGAAGTTTTCTTCATCCAATTGCAAAGACAGCAAGACAAGCGCGAATATAAAGCAAATAAATCTTTCCGGGTATTACCAAACGAGAAAAACACTGCCGAATTTGTAAAACGCTTCCCTTTCGAGCCGACCAAGGCGCAAACTAAAGCAATTGATACTGTACTATCCGACATGGCGCAAATTCACCCAATGTCTCGCCTTTTGGAGGGTGATGTTGGCTCGGGGAAAACCGCTGTTGCCGCCACCGCCGCTTATGGAGCGGTCATGCAAAGACCAGAAGGTAAAGACGGGAAGCTACAAACTTTTGGTAATCTACAAGTCGCCTATATGGCACCGACCGAGATTTTAGCCACTCAGCATTTTGAATCTTTTATAAAATATTTTAAACATTTGCCTATAAACGTCGGCCTAATCACTGGCTCCGGTTGCCGTAAATTTCCATCCAAGGTAAACCCTCTCGGCTGGACCGATATCTCCCGCGCTCAGCTTTTAAAATGGACTGCAAATGGAGAGATGCCAATTCTTATCGGCACCCACGCCCTCATTCAAAAAACTGTAAAATTTAAAAATCTTGCTCTCGCGATAATAGACGAACAGCATCGCTTTGGCACAGCTCAACGCAGAAAATTAGTACGTAAAGACAACTTTGCTCCGCATTTATTATCAATGACCGCCACCCCAATCCCCCGAACCCTGGCGCTCACAGTTTATGGAGACTTGGATTTGACCCTGCTAGACGAAATGCCAGCTGGCAGGAAAGAAATCATCACGGAGATAATCACGCCGGATAAAAGACAAGAAGCCTACGAAAAAATAAAAAAGGAAATGGAAAACGGCAGGCAGCTTTACGTCATTTGTCCTCGTATAGATGAGCCAGACCCAGAAAAAGAACTAGCGTTAAATGTTAAATCCGTCACTGCCGAAGCAAAACGCCTTAAAAAAGAAATTTTTCCAGAATACGAAATCGGCGTGCTTCATTCTAAAATGTCCAAAGAAAAGAAAGAAGATGTGATGAGTGATTTTTATGCAAATAAAATTCAAATATTGTGTGCCACATCTGTCGTTGAAGTCGGCGTGAACGTTCCAAACGCAACGGTAATAATAATTGAAGGCGCGGAGCGTTTTGGCCTCGCTCAGCTTCACCAGCTCCGCGGACGTGTCATTCGCAGCACGCATCAAGCATATTGCTATGTTTTTGCGGAAGCAAAATCAGATAAAACAATCCAGAGATTAAAAGCATTAAAAACTGCCAAGAACGGCTTTGAACTATCCGAACTTGATTTGACTCTCCGCGGCGCGGGAGAACTCTCCGGTGCCAAGCAATGGGGGATTACGGACCTCGGCATGGAAGCAATAAAAAATATAAAAATGGTAGAAGCCGCCCGCGCCGAAGCGACCCGCCTAGTCACAGAAGACCCCGAATTAAATCAATATCCAAAACTCAAAACAATGCTCTCCAAAAAGCACTTAGAATTGCACTTTGAATAGAAGTTTGTCTATCTTAATCTCCTCCCCGTCATTTGCTGAGAATTTTATTGAAGAGACAAGAACTGTCTTTTTTAAATCAACTTCAAATTTTTCTATTATTTTTTGACCAGCTTCGTCGGTTTGAATTGTGAGTGTTATTACATTAGATGGAGTAAGTCCTTGCTTCTTGCGCATGTCTTGAATAGAGCGAACCAATTCTCGATAATCCCCTTCTTCTTTGAGTTCTGGAGTGATTTCTACATCAAGATCTACATCCGCCTCCATTTTTTCATCAAAAATTACTTTCTTTACATTTACTTCGTCCTTGATTAAATCCAGGTATTCTTCTCCGAGTTTTTCGCCTTTTAGTTTGAGCTCATTGAGTGGCTGTCTTACTTTTATCCCTACTTTCTGACGAGCTTCCAATCCAAGCGAGACTATTTTTCTCACCTGTTCCATTTTTTCTAAAACTTCGCTATTTACTTCGTGTGCTTCGAGCCATCTAGCAAGGTGGATACTTTCAACATCTTTCTCATTTTTTAGTCGGAGCCAAATATCGTCCGCTGCAAAAGGGGCAAAAGGGGCCATTAGTTTGGCAAGATTTTTTAATACAAAATATAAAGTCGCTCTGGCATCTTTATCCCCTTCTTTGATGCGCTCACGTGAACGGCGTAAATACCAAGTGGAAAGGTCGTTTATAAAGTCTTTTATCGCTCTTACTGGCTCTAAAAGTTTATAATTATCCAGATTCTCCGTGCAAGTTTTTGTAAGTTCATTTAATCGTGCCAAAATCCAAATATCCAACACCCCCTCCGCCTTTGGCACCTCCCCCTTGGCCAAGGGGGAGGCTGGGTGGGGGTGCGGATAAAGCTCGTAAAATGCCAACACATTATAAAGCAAACCAAAAACTTGGCGATGCAGTTCAAGTACTGTCCTCTCATCAAAATTTTTCGATTCACCTGGCTGATTTACTGAATACATCCAAAGACGCAAAGTATCCACGCCGTATTTTTCTATCATAGCCCATGGATCCACGATATTGCCGATAGATTTGGACATTTTCTTCCCTTCCGCATCCAGGATATGTCCCAAACAAATAACATTTTTATATGGTGTTCCTCGCCCCATTAGCACGCCCACTGCAAGTAAAGTGTAAAACCAGCCACGCGTCTGATCTATCGCTTCACTGATATAATCCGCCGGATATCCCGCCCCTTCCACCCATTCTTTATTTTCAAAAGGATAATGGTCTTGCGCGAATGGCATTGAGCCGGAATCGAACCACACGTCAATGACTTCTTTTACTCTATTCGTTTGCCCGCCACATTTACAGACAATCTTTATCTCATCAATAAAAGGCCGATGCAGGTCGAGCTCCCAGCGAGTATTGTGTGGAAATGGCATAAATGGTATTTCTTTTACTTCTGCATTATTAAAATAATGGAATCCTTCTTTGTCTCGAATCATACTAAGGGATTCTTCCGCGTCAAATCCATTCGCTCCAGCAAGAGAGAGCCAGGCTGGTCCACCGTGAGTGACGATCAAAATCTTTTTATTCTTAAATTTTATTTCAACATCGTGCAAGAAATTCATCATCCAGTTTTTGACCGTCTGAT
Source organism: Minisyncoccia bacterium (assembly GCA_041499755.1). GTDB lineage: Bacteria > Patescibacteriota > Minisyncoccia > Phycocordibacterales > UBA9973 > UBA9973. The sequence goes on along the minus strand of JBGQKV010000008.1, from coordinate 1,929 downwards.
AAGACTCTCCGCCTTCTGGCGCTTCATCAAAATTTTCTGCAGTCTTTGGAAAATCTCTATGAAAATCCGCCCATTTGCCTTTATTATATTTTCCTATGTCCATTTCACGAAGACGCTCGTCAAAAAGCACACTTTCTTTTGCTAAACCGATTCCTTCGCGAATAACTTCTGATGTTTCCCGAGTACGCACAAAAGGAGACGATATAATGAGATCTATTTTTTCTTTTTTTAACTTTTCAATTTGTTCTCGAGCCTGCTCTTCGCCTTTGGCCGTCAAATGCACCGGCTCGTGTGGGTCAGCGCTCGCCATTCCTAAGAGATTATGATCAGCTTCTCCATGCCGCATTACAAAATATTTATTGCCAGATTTTTTTGTCTTTTCTTTTAAGTCAGCGACACTGCCTATGACATGCCGTTCACCGCAATCTTCGCAGATCCACACGGGCAAAGGCGTACCCCAATAACGCTCTCGCGAAAATGCCCAGTCTTTTACTTCGCGGAGCCATTCGCCAAAACGCCCTTGTTCTATGTGTTCGGGTTCCCAATTTATTTTTTTATTTTCGGAAACAAGCTCATCGCGCAAGCTAGACATCTTTATATACCAAGAATCCCGCGCATAATAAATGAGCGGAGTTTTACAACGCCAACAATGCGGGTAGCTGTGCGCATATTTTTCTTTTTTAAAAAGCAGTCCACGATGGGCTAAATCTTTTATAATTTCTACTGCTGTTTCTTCATCTCGGACAAATTTCCCTTCAAGAAATCCTGTTCCTTTTACAAAGTGCCCTGAGTCGTCTACAAGGTGATATTTCGGCAGGCCTACTTTACTTCCAAGCACAAAATCATCCTGCCCATACATCACTGCCGTGTGCACAATGCCAGTACCTTCTGTAGTATTTACAAAATCCGCCGGGTAAACCTTGTAAGCATTTTTTAATTGCTCATCTCCTTTATCCAAAGTTTCCATAAATGGATACAACGGTTCGTATTGCATGCCAACCAAGTCATTACTATTTAAATAACCTAATTCGGCACCATTAAACTCGGGAAATAATTTTAATAGTAAATCTTTTGCTAAAATATAAATTTCTTCAGAATCTTTTGGTTTAATTTTTATATATCTAATATCCTTACCCACTGCCAACGCAACATTGCCTGGTAACGTCCATGGTGTAGTAGTCCAAGCTATAAAATAAGTATTTTCTTTTCCCAAGACTTTAAATTTCACATACACCGACAAATCTTTAACATCCTGATACCCTTGCGCCAGTTCGTGCGAGGACAATGCCGTCCCACACCTTGGGCACCACGGCAGAACTTTGTAATCTTTATAAAGAAGTTTCTTGTCGTCAATGGTTTTGACGACGTTCCAAAGCGACTCCATATATTTTTTATCATAAGTGATATACGGATTTTTCTGATCAAGCCAGTAGCCTATGCGCTCGGTAAAAGTATTCCAAAGATCTAAATATTTCCATGTGCTTTCTTTGCATTTTTTATTAAAAGCTTCAATGCCATAGCTTTCAATTTCTTTTTTTGATTTTAAGCCGAGCTCTTTCTCTACTTCGAGCTCTACTGGCAATCCGTGTGTATCCCAGCCCGCTTTTCGGCGCACATGATACCCTCGCATTGTTTTGTAGCGTGGAATTGCATCTTTAAAAGACCTTGCTTCAAGGTGGTGAATACCCGGCTTGCCGTTGGCTGTCGGCGGACCTTCAAAAAATACAAATTCTCCCTTCGGTGAATCTTTTGCTAAAGATTTTTCAAAAACGTTATTATTTTTCCAAAACTCCAAAACCCTCTCTTCGCGTAAGGCTGCTTCACTTTTCGATTTTTGCTCTTTCTCTGCCACTGTCAGCTGATTTTAGCACAGAATCCCCTTTGTTGACACTTCTTTTTTTATGTATATAGATGTATAATTTTGTAATA
>JBGQKV010000007.1:0-20853 GCA_041499755.1 Minisyncoccia bacterium | reverse complement strand
CTTTACATTATTTTGCTCGTTATGAAAGAAGTCGGTCTTAACCTTTCAAAGCTCGGCTCGGTAGTAGATAAAAATACTAAGACTCCGCTTTCTTTCGCGATTATTCGAGTATTTTCGTACGAGCTCGGTAACGAAGTCATCCATAAAATAGCGACAGAAAAAGGATTCTTCTACTGCCTCGTGCCAAATAGCTCTTTCTACATTACGATTGAAAAGAAAAATCCAGAAGGCACTTATACGCAAGTCTTTAAATCAGAAAAAATAGTCGTCACCAAAGGCGTGATAAAGGGCAGATTTGAGGTGTAGAAATTTTTGTGCGGGATGGGAGAATCGAACTCCCAACCTCAGTTTGGAAAACTGACGTTTTACCATTAAACTAATCCCGCATATGCTTTAGTCTGGCTAAAGCATAAAAATACTAGCAAAAAATATGCTAAAAAACAATTTAAATTATTCGTGCTTGGGTTCTTGAAGTTCCGGAATAAATATGCCCCTTGCCCGAATCTCAGCCATTTCTTTATCAATAATGTCTAGTGCCGCATCAATGTATTCTGAAGTGTGAACTCTTTTCCTCCCCTCTTCTTCATATTCTAAAATAGCTTTCTCTAGAAATACAATCCTGCTCTCTACAGTAGGAAAGCTTTTTTCTCCAAAACTAGAAAACATCACGTCCGCCTCAGAAAAAGTCTCTTCTGGAGGCTTTTCTGCTGGTTCTTCTTTTTTCATAACCATTCTTTCAAGAGCCTGCGCTAGACCAAATATTTTTGGTGCATAACTGCAAGATTCCCGATTCCTGCAAATTGAAAAATATCTTTCCAAATTGCCTTTTGCTCTTTGAAAATCTCCTTTCCTATTTTTATTTCCAAACACATAACCTTCTCCCCTGTTGTAAGCTAAAAAAGCCCAAACCCACCTATCGCTATCTGAGAGCTCAAAAGTGTGAGTTTTGGCCTCTAAGTCTTTTAGGTATTTACAAGCTGCTTCTGTGCTTTTTTTTACATCCAAACGTTCATCTATTTTTTTCTGCGTATTAATTTTCAAACCATATCTTCTGGCGGTACTAGAAATAAACTGCCAAGGACCTTTTGCCCCTGCGCCAGATCTAGCTTTTGTTTTCCAATGAGATTCCGCTAAAGCGAGAAATATAAAATCAAAAGGCACGTTTTGCTCTTTGGTAATTTTGTATACTGTCTCCAAATCTCCTGCCAACAGTCTCTCCCAAGCTTCTTTAAGTTCTTGATGCACTGTTGATTGAGGCAATTTGTGCCTTTTTTTATACATTAAATCCAATCGGTCGTAGCCAACGTCGTTTCCACTATATCTTTTGTCCCAAACATCTACCCGATGCATAAATTCTCTGCCTTGATGCGGAAGTATTTCTCTTTTGTTAAAGAGTTCATTAATTAGTTTTTCGTTTTCTATCTTTGTTTGATTTCCCTCCTGCATTTGACCTGTGGTTTCTATCCCCGCACCTGCCAAAACGGCAGCAGTCGCCAAGCCAACCTTTTTGATAAAATCCCTCCTATTTAGGTTAGACGGTTGCTCTTTCATTGTCGGGCTGCTGGGAATCGAACCCAGTCTATCTGTTCCCAAAACAGACGTACTACCGGTATACTACAGCCCGTTTTTAACTTTCCTACTCTATCATAAAATAATATCATTCACCAATTTTACCTTTGCTTTCTTGTCTTTTAGGTCTAAAAAGACAACCGCTAGATCAACTTGCCATTCTTTTTCTTCTGGCACTTTCTTAGAGACAAGGTAAGTCTGAATTGTCCTTGAAAGCCTTTTCAGCTTCCAAGGATGCATATTATCTTCTGGCTTATATTCATCCAATGTTCCCCGTGAAACAATACTCAAATCCCGTTTCACAGACTTTACCTCAATAAAATGCAGACGGCCTCCCTTCTCAGCTACAATATCTATCTCTCCCCACTTCTTGGTGTAATTACGGTCTAAGACCGAAAAGCCATGTTTCACGAGAAACCTACAGGCAATATTCTCCCCTATTTCTCCTATCTTTTGTTTTTGAGAAGTAAAAACTTTTGGCATTTTAGTTAGGTTTCACGAATAACATTATCAAAAGTGTTTCACGTGAAACGTTTTAAGCTATTTCTATGTCCTTTAACAAAATATCCTTATAATACAAGCTAAATCTAATAAAATACCCCGTAAAAGACAGATTTTTCCATGTCCTTTATACACTTTACCAACATGGTTATCCCCAGTTTTGCATAAAATCCTTGTATTTCAAGGTGGCTATAAAGGACATCATTTTTGTGCGCCTGGCAGGAATCGAACCCACATCACTAGTTCCGAAGACTAGTGTTCTATCCGTTGAACTACAGGCGCAAAATCCTTATAGATTATATGCTAAAAAGAGAATTAAGTAAATTATCCTTATTTTTCAAGCTTTAAACAGCTTTTTTGCATTATCACAAAAAAAGTATATAATAAAAAAGTTATTTATAAGTTTGGCAATTAATAGCGGTTATATTTGGTGGTCCTTATTACATAGTTAATCACGCGGTTATGGTTTAGTGGTAGAACACGTCCTTGCCAAGGATGAGACGGGAGTTCGATTCTCCCTAGCCGCACAGAATCCAAGTGGAAACACTTACTAAAAACTTAATAACGAAGATACCCGAAGAGGTTTCACATGTAACAAATGCTCTAGAAAAAGCCGGTTTTGAAGCGTACCTAGTGGGAGGATGTGTCCGTGATCTTTTGATGGGAAAAGAGCCGAAAGATTGGGACATCACTACCAACGCTAAGCCAGAAGAAATTATCTCTTTGTTTGAGAAAACTGTGTATGAGAACAAGTTTGGAACCGTTGGGGTTATGGTTCCACGTGAAACAACCGATGGTACTGTTTCATATGAAACCATCGAAGTCACCCCATACAGACTGGAAGCCAAATATAGCGATTTTAGGCACCCAGATGAGGTTAAATTTAGTAACAAGCTAGAAGATGACCTTAAGAGACGGGACTTTACTGTGAATGCCCTAGCGCTTGATTCTAAGGGTCATATAACGGACATGTTTGACGGTTTAAAGGACATAGAAAATAAGACCTTGAGGACAGTAGGGGAGTCCGGCGACCGATTTGGAGAAGACGCTTTACGAATGCTTCGAGCTGTACGTTTTTCGGTGCAATTGAATTTCTCAATTTCGCACGAAACGACGGAAAGTATTTTTAAAAATTCTGAGCTGATAAAAAAAATCTCGGCCGAAAGAATCCGTGATGAATTTGAAAAAATAATTATGTCAAAAAATCCAGCATCTGGAATCGTGATGTTGCAAAAATTTGGCTTGTTGAAAAATATAATTCCGGAGCTTGAAGAGGGGATTGGTTGCGAGCAATTAGGTGAGCATATTTATGACGTCTGGGAGCACTTGCTTCACGCCCTCCAGCATGCCGCAGACAAAAATTGGCCACAAGAGATAAGGCTTTCTGCGCTTTTTCACGATATCGGCAAGCCAAGGACGCGCAGATTTGACGGCACGAAAGCTGGCGGAAAAGGGAAGTATACTTTCTACGGCCACGAAGTCATCGGCGCAAGAATGGCCAGAAAAATAATGGAACGACTGAAATTCCCTAAAAAAGATAATGATTTAGTTGAAAGCCTTGTCCGCAATCATATGTTTTTTTCTGACACTGAACAAATTACTTTATCCGCGGTGCGCCGGATTATCGTCAAAGTCGGCCCCGAGCATATTTGGGAACTTATGCAAATCCGTGAGTGCGACCGGGTAGGGATGAAGAAAAAAGAAGCGCCATACCGCCTACGCAAGTATTTTGCGATGGTGGAAGAGGCGCTCCGCGCGCCAATTTCCGTTGGTCAATTAAAAATAAATGGTGAATACTTGATAAAGGACATGGGCATCAAACCCGGACCACGGATGGGTTGGATTTTACACGCCCTCCTTGAAGAAGTGCTAGATGGGCCTGAGAAAAATACTGTGGAGCACCTATATCAACTTGCAAAAGGTCTAAATGTACTTCCAGACGGAGCCCTCAAAGCTCTCGGCGAACGCGGAAAAGAAAAAAAAGAAGAACTTGAAGAAGAAGAAATTGAAAAACTCCACCAAAAGCACGGAGTGAAGAAATAATTTTGTTATTTCATTCCAAAAAACCTAGTTATAGAAAATCTCTTATTGTCCACTTTTATTCCATTATTTTCGTGTTTTTTTTCTTCTCCATTTTTCTTATTTTCTTTATTCTCCTTATTCTCTTCAAAAAATCTACTTATCTCATCAATGATGACATGAGAATGGTCCATATTTATGGGGAAAATTTGAACATCAGTATTTTTCTTTTTTGCCTCTTTCTTAACATCCTCCCCAGTCAAATGCTCTCGGTCAAATTCATGACCGGTAAGGATCAGACACGGCCCGCTTTCCGGAAGGAGCTTGATCGCTTCCTTTGGATCGGTAGTAAACCAAACAGTCCCAACGGGGACTCCAGCCTCCTTTAGCTTTTCTTCTATCGTTTCCTTGTAATCATGTGAAGATTGCTCAACTAATATTATTTTTTTATTTTCATCCATAGCCTTATTAATTTAACATGGACAGGTCAGTTTGCCAACTAGGCAATAAAAAACCGCTCTGCCTGCGTTTAGTTTTTTGAGGCAAGAGCGGGGAAGAGATTTGACGAACCTTACTATTAATGTAATTTTTATCATCAACAACAGTAATAAAAGGTTCATCTAATTCCACTGGCGCGGAATTTATGCCCGGCTTCCACGGGCAAAGTAATAAAGAACGAATATGTTAGTTATGGGTATTATACCACTTTATGAGAATCCTGCTCGGGTTGTCTTATAAACCCGGAAAACAGCTTCATAAAAAGCAGGGTCGAGGTATGCGAGAAGTTGAAAAGAATAGCAAGAGTAAGGAGAGTGAGAGCGAGTTCTCGGTGGAAAAATGAAAGCGGGATTGCGATCAAGGCAGATAAGATTGGCACTAAAATGCGAATAGTGCCTCGCACCATCTCATCGTGAGAGACTTCTGCGTTTTTTATATGCGCCGAACGGAAAACATAGCCCCGCATCATATATAGGCAAAGCCCGATAAGAATGACATTGATCGCAAAAATTATTATCGGTAGTTCTAAATGGCTCTCGCGCCCCAAAAGCGACGTGGAGAAAGGCACAAAGCCGACAAAAAGAAAGAAAAGCGCATTAATGTTTGTTAGATTCCTATCTATATTTTTTGCGTAAACCGAAACAAAAAAGTGGTGCGCTCGCCAGTAAGTAAAAAGCATTGAAAACGAAAGAATATAAGAAAGAAAAAGAGGAGTCATGGAGACGAGCGCCTGCCAGACGTCGGCATTAGTGGCAGAACTTTGCAAGATAGGTACCCGAAGGTCAAAAACAAGTATCGTCATGACGATGGCAAAGATGCCATCTGAAAGTTGCTCAAGCCTGCTGGATTTCATAGCTCGATTATATCATAAATGTGCTAAGATAAAAAAATGAAAATCGGAATTTTTGATTCAGGGCTCGGCGGGCTCCTGATAGCAAGAGCGATACGGAAGGCCATGCCGGAATACGACTATGTTTACTTGGGCGACACAAAAAGAGTGCCGTATGGCAACCGCTCGCACGAGACCGTCTTTGAATTCACCTGGGAGGCGGTGGACTATCTTTTTCGCAAGGAAAACTGCTCCCTTGTTCTATTGGCCTGCAACACCGCCTCAGCGCGAGCGCTCAATAGGATTAAGAGGGAATATCTGCCAAGAAATTTCCCGAATAGGAAAGTCGTCGGCGTGCTTATCCCAGCAGCCGAAGAATGTGTAAAATATCGCCGAGTGGGGATAATGGGAACTCTCGGCACCGTGGCCTCAAACACTTTTCCGGAACAAATAGCGCTCCTTGGCAAAGGAACTAAAGTATTTCAGAGTCCCGCGCCAATGCTCGTGCCACTAGCTGAAAACGGGGAGCAGGAACTGGCAAAACATTTTATAAAAAAATATTTAAAGCCTTTTATAAATAAAAAATTGGACGCACTCGTCCTAGGTTGTACGCATTACCCGATATTTAAGAGCGAGATCCGAAAAGCCCTGCCGAAAAATATCAAGTTAATCTCCCAAGACGAGATCATCCCTAAAAAATTCAAGGATTACTTGAAAAGGCATCCAGAAATAGATAAAAAACTTTCCAAACACGGAAAGGCAAAAATTCTCGTGACTGATAAGACAAAAAACATCGAACGCCTCGCTTCCAAATGGTTCGGCAAGCACACAAAAATAAGTTTAGTAAAGATATAAAAAAACTTCCGTAGTCCAATTAAGGTGACTACGGAAGAATGAAAACAAATTAACAAAACTAACCTAATTCAAAGATGGGTCTACTGGGAAATTTGCCATAATCGCATAATCACTGCCCATAGTTCTTAATACCGTGCCCCAAAGTTTTTGCGCCTCTTCCATGAATGCCAGCTTTTTTGTGCATTCATAAAGTAGCCAGGTGTGGTGCTTTAATTCCTTCTGAAGCTGGTTTGGGTCCCAACCGGAATATCCTGCAAAGAATTTAATATCGTTCTGCGTCACCACATTGTCCGCAACCATATATCTAAGCTGCTCAAGGTTACCACCCCAGTAAATGCCCTTCATCACCTCCTTGCTTCCTTCCAATGCCTCCCCAAGGGTATGCAGAAAATGGATGGTATTTGTTTGAACCGGTCCGCCAAAATATAGCGGCATATCTGTTTCAGGAAAACCATTCAACACGTCACAAACCAAAACATTGGTTTGCTTGTTAAGGATAAAACCGATAGTTCCTTCGTTGCCGTGCTCTGTAAGCAATACCACTGAACGCTGGAAATAAGAATCCATCATAAATGGTTCAGAAATAAGAAGTTTCCCGTTTCCGGGTTTGATCGATGAATTTTTCATGGCTTTAAGTTTTAGAGGGTTTAGAAAAAATATATATAAATGTAAAAGAATGGTTTTTCTTTAATTATACACCTCTATCTCTATCGGGCAATGGTCGGAACCATAGTAATCGGTGAGTATTTTTGTGCTCTTTATTTTGCCAATGAGAGAAGGGGAGGCGAAAAAATAATCTATCCGCCAGCCGACATTTCGATCCCGCGCAAACGTCTTCATGTCCCAATAGGTATACGCGTCCTTTTTTGTAGGGTAAAAATGTCTAAATACATCTACAAAACCAGCATTTACCACTTCATCAATCCAAGCTCGTTCTATGGGCAAAAAGCCCGTATTTTCTTCATTTTCTTTGGGTCGAGCAAGGTCTATCTCTTCATGGGCAGTATTTACATCTCCACAAAAGATTACTTTCTTGCCATTCTTTTCTAATTTCTTAATAAATTTCAAGAATGCGTCATAAAACTCCAGCTTGTAAGCAAGGCGTTCCGGCCCGCCGCCGCCGTTTGGAAAGTAAACATTCAACAGGACAAAGTCTTTAAAATAAGCGACGACGATGCGCCCCTCGTCGTCAAATTTCTTAATGCCGATGCCGTATTCCACTTTCTCCGGTTTAACTTTAATATAAATAGCCACGCCACTGTAGCCTTTTTTATTTTTTGAGTGAGAGAAAAAAGATTGGTAGCCAGGGACATTGCGCACTTCATCCGGTAATTGCTCAGCTTCAGCTTTTGTCTCCTGCAAGCATAAAATATCGGGTTTCGCTTTCTTGAAAACGGGCTCAAAAAACCCTTGCTTCGCGGTGGCCCGTAGACCATTTGTATTCCAGCTGATGATTTTCATAATTAATATTATATATTATTTCTTGCCGTGAAACTTTTTATGTATTTCTTTTAGCGCTTTATCGGTAACATGCGTGTAAATCTGGGTAGTAGAAATATTGGAGTGCCCCAGCATCATCTGGACCGAGCGGATGTCTGCGCCATTTGAAAGTAGGTCTGTGGCAAAAGAATGTCTTATCACGTGCGGGGTCACTTTCTTGGAAATGCCGGCTTTGATGGCATACTGTTTTACAATTCTTTCGATTGAGCGCCGGGTAAGGGGAGTCGGCTCTTTAGATTCAACATCTTTGCCGACTTGCACAAAAAGCGCTTCGTTCATATCTTTTCTCTCCTTCATGTATTTTTTTAATGCGTCTCTGGCGTCTGGAGACATAAAAACGACTCGCACTTTTCCGCCTTTGCCTCTAATGGAAAATTCTTCAGCAGTGAGATCAAGATCATTCGTAAGAGAGCAAAGCTCCGAGACACGGAGCCCAGTAGAGAAAAGGAGCTCTAAAATAGCTTTATCACGGAGGGTTTTTAGGTCATCCCCCTGTGGCGCTATGAGCAGGCGGCCAAGTTCACCTTGGCTTATGAGGTCGAGTGATCGCTCGGCTATTTTTGCAAGCTCTATCTTGTCTGCTGCCATCGCCACAATATCTCTTTTGGCTAAGTATTTTAAAAACATCCGAAGAGCTATCATATAATAATTTTGTGTTTTCTTGGTGATAGTCTTGCCGAGAGCACGGTTGTTGCCAGTAACTTGGCGGTTTAGCCAGAGACGAAACTCCCGCACAGAGTCATCCGTAATGTCTTTCACACTCTTAAATTTTCCGTGCTCAAAAATCTTGGAGAGGTAATGCTCATAATTTTCCACCGTTTTCACGCTAGAACCCTTCTCAATCTCCAAGTATTCCAAAAATTCGCGTTTTAACTTATCTATCCCGTTAGAAGACGCCCTCGCAAAGCGAGTGCTTCGGTCACCCTGGGGCGACCTTCTTCTAACGGGATCTATTTCAGTGGTCACATACTTATTATACCAAAATATTGTGCGACATGGCCTCCTTGCATTTTCAGGCCATTTATGCTAGTATTCAACTATGCTCGCAACGAAAAAGAAGCAAAAAGTAATAAAAGCGCATCAAGTGCATGACAAAGATACAGGAAGCCCAGAAGTGCAGGTAGCTGTTTTGTCTACCAAAATTGACGAATTGGCAAAACATTTAAAGAAGCACAAGAAGGACAATCACTCCCGCCGGGGCCTTATCAAGATGGTGGCTGACCGCCGGACTCATTTGAAATATTTGCAAAGAAAAAATAAAGCTCGCTATGATGCCTTGGTCAAGAAAATGGACTTGGTGTAATTCTCCTCTATTTGTTATAATTTAAATACTTGTCCCGTTAGAAAATCTGCTAACGGTAAGTAAAGAAGAAGTTTATTATTTTAATTTTTTAATAGGATGGCAATCATCAAACATAAAGAGCAGCGCGTCGCTGTCTTTATAGACACTCAAAATGTTTATCACAGCGCTCGCAACCTCTACAAGGCGCGGGTGAATTTCGGCGCAGTTTTAAAAGAAGTGCTCGCAGGAAGAAAGCTTGTCCGCGCAGTAGCTTATGTCATCACAACGGAAGCAGGAGATGAAAAAAACTTTTTTGAAGCGCTGACCAAAGTAGGTATTGAAACAAAAACAAAGGACTTGCAGATTTTTGCCGGCGGAGCCAAGAAGGCCGATTGGGACGTTGGTATGGCAGTGGATGCTATCAAGATGGCTCCTAAGTTAGATGCTGTGGTTTTAGTGACGGGCGACGGGGATTTTATTCCGCTCGTAGAATACTTGCAGACAAACGGCATTCAGGTAGAGGTTGCCTCTTTCGGTAAATCTACTTCTTCCAAGCTCCGCGAAGCAGTAGATGAATTCTTAGACCTCTCTGAAAATCCTAGAAAGTATTTGATTGGGGTAAAGTAAACATTTATCTCTTAGCCCACTCGGTAGGCTTTAAAACTTTTACTTCAAAAGCGGAAGCTTTTCGCAAATGTTTGATAGTAAGAGAGGGAAAGAAATGGGTGTGCGGGCTTTGGTCTAATTTTTTTTCAATGTTCCACAAGTTTTCTTTTGATGTGACCCAGCTATCGCCCAATTTTGATAAATCAAATGGCTTAGAATAACTCCGCAAAGTTTTTTTGCCAGACTCTATAAAATATTCGTGAAAAAAGGAGAGCGCCAATTCGCGCACAGTTTTATAAATCGGGTCGCGATAGCGAAGCATGGCATGATTGGTTTTTGAAATTGCCCCCCAATAACCCCGCTCTTTAAATAGCGCCACGACGTGATCATAATCTTGCGGTGGGCCGATTGTTTTTAAATCCAGCAGAAGCGGTTTTCGTCCGTGAAACCAAAGCGCAGTCGCCCCAAAAAGCGCCGCTTCTATGCAATGTGCTTTTTGTTTATCAATCACTTTCCGCGGAGACATTAACGTTTCTCCGCTCTTCTCATGGTTAATCGGCATCTTGTCCAAGTAGTCCTGAATCTTTTGCGGAGTATTTAAGTTCTTAAAAATTTTTTCTTCACTTTTAGTTAGGCCTTTCATATTGTTTATTACTCATCACTTCGATTAATCGAAGTGATTAAATTATTTATTTATTACCTTATCAAACCACTTCCTACGAATACGATACTTAGGGGACATACCGAAATTGAGTATTTTTTCTAAATCGCTCAAAAACCCTTTATCTTTTTTTACAGCAAGTAGAATCTTTTTGAGCTCTTTGTGTTTATCCTGTTTTAACTCTTTCCAATATCTTAATATCGTTGATTCACTAACCTTCAAAGTCTTGGCGATTTGGAGAAAAGAATAGTTCTGTAAAATCATAAAAATAATCGCTAACCTTTTAGATAGCATAATTTTTTCGGATGGGCTTAGAAAGTCTCCCAAGAAACTTATCTGTTCTTCTTTTGTTTTAAACTTAGTTAAAAGTAAAGCTAGGTTGTGCTCAATACCTTTACCGGTCTTTGTCTTAAGTTTTTTACTTGAAACCCTAGTCATAACTATATAGTATCATATCACTTCGATTAATCGAAGTGTAGAGATACGTGTGTTGGTAAATATTTATAAGATTATAAGTTAAATAGAAAAAGGGACATACTCTAAGTATCTCCCTTAACTCGACCCTAAATACCTCTCAGTATCCGAACGCCTCGCGACCAGAATCCTGCGCACTTTCATCAAGTAATTTCGCATGCCTTTTCTTTTGATAAGGAGACATTCCCTTTGTATCAATTAAAAGCAATTGGAATAACCACTTCTTCCTGTACTCACTCGCATAAATTCTGGGCTTTTTGGGTCTTTCGATTTTCCTTATTTTGGCCATTTTGTACAAGTTTAAGTTTCATATAATTATACTACGTGCCTAAATAAAAGCTATTCTTGCAATTCAGGGCTAAAATGCTAGTATAATCGCAAGTTCCCGCCGTTGGAGGGATAAATTATCAGCCCCGACGTAGTAGTCGGGGCCCCGACACAAAATGTTGGCGTCGGGGTTAATCAGTTCGTCTTTAGATAGAGCTATGTCTCACATTTGTATGTGGAACAATACTTTATTCTAAAGAGGAGCTCAAATAATAATATGCAAAAGAAAGAGTATTCGTTGGAAATCGGCGGAAAAAATTTGACTGCTGTCTTTTCCGATTTAGCAGACCAAGCGCACGGATCCGTGATACTAAAATATGGCGAGACGGTAGTCCTCGCTACCGCTTGTATGTCCAAAGACAAGCAGGCAGGATTAGGATTTTTTAATCTGACGGTGGACTATATGGAAAAGTTCTACGCCGCAGGGAAAATCTTGGGCTCACGTTTCACAAGACGTGAAGGCAAGCCATCTAATGAAGCGATCCTCGCTTCGCGCGTGATAGACCGCACCATCCGCCCGCTTTTTGATCACCAGCTAAGGCACGCCGTACAAGTCATCATAACAGTCATTTCCGCCGATGATAACGACCCTTCAATGCTCGCAGTAAATGCGGCCTCACTCGCGATAATGGTCTCAAACATTCCTTGGAAAGGACCAATTGGCTGTGTGCGCGTCGGTAAATATGACGACGATACACTAAAAATAAACCCATCTTCCAAGCTCCGTGAGGAAGAATACCCTTATAAATTTGACCTCACAGTCTGCGGAAGAGAAGGACATATTAATATGATTGAGGCATCGGCTCGTCAGGTAAAAGAAGCGGAACTCGAAGAAGCCCTCACGCACGCTAGCGCAGAAATCACACGCTTGGAAGATTTCCAAAAGAAAATACAGAACGAAATTGGCAAGGAAAAGAGAGTGATCGTGCATGAAAAACTAAGCGAGGAATCTAGGGCATTATTTAGCAAAGAAATATTACCGAAGATGGAAGCAGCAATTTTTGAAGGCCCAGGCAAAAAAGAAATAGATGAACTCCACACCATTTGGAATAACATGGTCAAAGAAAAATTCCCAGACCAAAAAAGCTACGAGTTGGAAGATGATTTATTTGATAACACAGAGAATGACATTCTACATGATAAAGCTATTGCGGAAAATAAACGCGCCGATGGACGCAAAATGGATGAAGTGCGCGATCTTTATGCGCAAGCCGGTGGACTTTCAAAAATAATTCACGGCTCCGGAATATTTTACCGCGGGGGCACGCACGTGCTTTCTGTACTCACCCTCGGCGGACCAGAAGACAAGCACCTGATAGAAGGGATGGATATAAAATTGGAAAAAAGATTTATGCATCACTATAATTTCCCACCATTTTCCGCCGGAGAAACCGGACGCGCAGGTTTTACCAACCGCCGAGAAATCGGGCACGGCGCACTCGCCGAAAAAGCAATCGCCATGGTCTTGCCTTCAAAAGAAGAATTTCCATACACGATGCGCATAGTTTCTGAATCGATGGCATCAAACGGTTCTACTTCCCAAGCTTCAATCTGCGCATCAACGATCGCGCTGATGGACGGCGGAGTGCCGATTAAAGCGCCAGTCGCCGGCATCGCGATGGGACTCATGTTTGAGAGCGAAGCGAAATATAAAATACTGACAGACATTCAAGGACCAGAAGATCATCACGGCGATATGGATTTCAAAGTGGCAGGCACACGTGAAGGCATCACTGCCATCCAGCTTGATGTGAAAGTAGATGGCGTGCCAATAAAAATATTGAGCGAAGCTATGATCCAGGCAAAAGCAGCACGTATTCACATCTTAGAAACAATTGAAAAAGAAATTGCTAAACCACGAGCAGATATTTCTCCTAACGCACCGAAAATATTAATCATTAAAATAAGACCGGACCAGATCGGCGGAGTCATCGGCTCGGGCGGAAAAATAATTAAAGAAATAAAAGAAAAAACCGGCGCGGAAATCACGATTGAGGACGATGGCACAGTATATTTGACTGGTAAAAACGGTTCGGCCGAAGCGGCCAAGAAAATCGTGGAAGAATTAACTCACGAATTCAAACCGGGCGAAATCCTGAAGGGTGAAGTGGTAAAAATTGCTGATTTCGGAGCATTTGTGCGTTTAAACTTAAATCAAGACGGCATGGTACATATTTCTGAGCTCGCGCCTTTCCGGGTGAATGCGGTTGCTGATATAATTAAAGAAGGCATGATCGTGCCAGTAAAAGTGATAAGCGTGGACCCAGTCCGCGGGAAAATCGGACTTTCTATTAAAGAAGCCGATAAGGATTTTTTCAAGCCTAATGGAAAATAAAGACAAAAAAATTCAAACCTTTTCTGAAGATATGGCAGAAGCCATGAAGACAGGCAATATTTCTGGTGGAGATATAAAAAAAATAATAGAGGAGCAGGAGGGCATAGAAAAACAGGAAGAAAATATCTCGCCAGAATCAAAGAAAAACAAAATACTCATGATAGTAAGTGCTTTGCTGTTCATTGGAGCCGTAGGAATTGTTTTTTTCTTGCCAACTTTTACAAAAAAAGTCTCAACAGTGGAACCAACCCGGCAATTTACACCGATAATATTTACTGAAAAAAGCCAGTTCATAGAGGTCAGCAGGTTGTCTAAAGAACAAATAATCCAAAGCATAAAAAACGAAGTCGCTGGATTAAACGTAAAAACAGGAGGCATCGAGGGAATATACCTAACTGAAGACAAACAAGTCATCGGACTCAAAAGGTTTATGGAGTTGATAAAAGCAAATGTTCCACAAGACGTGTTAAATTATACGAACGACAATTTCCTTATTGGAGCTTGGAACGGCGACACAAAATCGCTGTTTATCCTACTCCAAGTCCATTCATTTACAGATATTTTCCCGGGGATGAAAAGCTGGGAAAATAAGATGTGGAACGATCTGCACACACTTTTTGGTATGGAAATAAGTGGTGATACAAGCTATCTTTTAACTAAAGATTTTGAAGACAGCATTGTAAATAATAAAAACGCTCGAGCATTATATGACAAAGAGGGAAAAACTGTTTTGGAATACATCTTTGCGGATGATACTTCCGTAATCGTCATAGCAAATGATAAAGCGGTAGACGAAGTAATGCTCCGCCTGCAGACAGAGGCTCTAAAAAAATAAGATAACGAGTACCGGCAGTAGCCTGTTGCGATATAGATTAAAAATGCTATCATTCTGGCATGCCACTCGATAAGAAAAAACTAAAAGAAAAGCTGGAAAGTGAACGGGATATCCTCCTGGGCGAACTAAGTGATATAGGAAGGCTAAATCCTGAAACCAATGAATGGGAAGCGGTGCCGGAAACGCAAGATTTTCCAGAAGCGGACCCGAACAACGCCGCTGACCGCTTTGAAGACTTTGAAAGCAGGAGCTCAATGCTGAAAGATTTGGAGCTCCGGCTCAATAACATATTATCTGCTTTAAAAAAAATGGATCGAGTATCCTTCGGCAAATGTGAAATTTGCAAAAAAGAAATTGAGGTTTCTCGCATGGAGGCAAATCCAGCCGCCCGCACTTGTAAAGAACACATTAACGAAGAAGTATAACAAATGAGTTTCGCCAGAGTTTATTCCGCGCAAATAAACCTCCTTTCCGGTAATATCGTAACAATTGAAGTGGATACTTCGCGTGGGCTAAATGCTTTCACGATCGTAGGGCTCCCAGATAAAGCAGTGGACGAATCCCGCGACCGCGTCGGCTCGGCACTTAAAAATTCCGGTTATGAATCTCCAAAAAGCAAAAACCAAAAAACAGTCGTCTCCTTGGCTCCAGCGGACTTGAAAAAAGAGGGTCCATTTTTTGATCTAGGTATTGCGCTTGCTTATATGCTTGCAACTGGCGAGATAAAATTTACCCCGGAGAGAAAAATTTTTCTAGGAGAACTCTCCTTGAACGGAGAATTGCAAAGCATCCGTGGGGCACTGCCATTGGTGCAAGAAGCGAAGCGCAAAGGCTTTGAGGAAATTTATCTGCCGAAAGAAAATGCCGTTGAGGCGGCACTAGTTGAAGGCATAAAAATTTTCGGAGCAAATAGCTTGAAAGAAGTGATAGAGCATATTGACGAAATTAAAGTAAAAGAAGGAAACGAAATTAAAAATAGAAAAAAAATCAGTCTTCAACCAAAAACTGAAATCGTCTACGAAAAAATACTCCAAAATGCAGATTTCTCTGATATCCGCGGGCAAGAGGGCGCCAAAAGAGGACTGGAAATTGCCGCTGCTGGCGGACACAATATTGCCATGTCGGGCCCGCCAGGCACCGGGAAAACAATGCTCGCTCGGGCTTTCTCCGCTCTTTTGCCAGACCTAGCCACTGAAGAAATACTGGAAATAACCGGTATTCATTCCGTCGTTGGAGCGAACCGCGGAGAATTGGTCACTGCTTCGCCATTCCGTGCACCTCACCACACCTCATCTTATGTATCGATCATCGGCGGAGGAACACTGCCGAAGCCAGGCGAAGTAACACTCGCGCACCGCGGAGTTTTATTTTTAGACGAATTCCCAGAGTTTGAAAAAAGAGTGATTGAATCTTTGCGCCAGCCGCTCGAAGATAATATCGTCTCAATCTCACGAGCCCGTGGCACAGCGGTTTTCCCATCAAACTTTATTCTGGTTGCCGCGATGAACCCATGCCCCTGCGGGAACCTCGGCTCAAAAATAAAATCTTGCATCTGCCGCGGGGTTGACTTGGACCGATATAAAAGAAAACTTTCAGGCCCGATAATGGACCGTATCGATCTTTGGATTACTGTCGGCAATGTGGACTACAAAAAACTCGGAGAAAAGGGAGAAGGGGAAGAAAGCTATAAAATAAAAGATCGGGTAATAAAAGCGCGAGAAATACAAAAAGTCAGGTTTAAAAAGTGGGATAGAAATATAAAATCAAATAGTGAAATGAATGTAAAAGATTTGACCAATATCGTCAAAATTGACGGCGAAGTCAGGCAACTTTTGGAAGAGAGCTCACAGCGCCTAGCGCTCTCTGCTCGCGCCTACCACCGAGTCATAAAAATAGCCCGCACTATAGCGGACTTGGAAAATTCGGAGGAGATTGAAAAGAATCACATTTTGGAAGCGATACAATACAGACCAAAGGTACAAGTCTAATTAAAAATTAGATCTTCCAAGACCAATCCGCTCCTGGGTTTTTTGCATTAAAAACTTCAAAGTGAGTATGTGGACCGGAAGAAGCACCAGTAGAACCAACATGACCGATAATGTCTCCTTGATTTACATATTCACCTACACTAGTCGAAACTTTTATCATGTGACCATATAATGTCGCTGTCCCGTTCGGATGCTCTATCTTAACAAAATTTCCATAACCTCCACCACATCTTTTTCTGCCAACAACACAACCTGTTTTAACTGCGACTACTGTCCCAGACGCAGAGGCGTAAATATTTGTACCTGTTGGGGCTCCTATGTCTATCCCCCGATGCCCCGGACCATGAAGTCCTTGAGTTTTACGCCCAGCCGGCACGGGATTTATAAAAAATCCGATAAGATTTTGAATAAAGTGGGTAGCATAGTAATTCTCATCATTTTTTTGTACTAGCCCTAAGTTAGGCGCTGGCTTGTCACCGCCTTCGTCCGCCATAACTGCGTCTGGAATCATAAGCTTATTGCCAATAACAAGTTTTGTGTTCTCAGATATGCCATTCGCAAAAGCAATATCACTAGTATCAACCTTGTAGGTCTTGGCAATAGCGGGAAGTGTATCTCCTTTCTTGATTGTGTATTCTACGCCGGACGAATTAGGAATAACTAAGACATCTCCGACTTTGGCTTTATCCCCTTTTTTCATATCATTAGCAGACCAAATAGTATCGGGGGTAACTTCAAACATTTTAGCAATGCCGGTAATAGAATCTCCCTGCTTTACTACGTAAACACTTACTTGATCGAGAGAATTGTCTGCATTGTCTGTGTTAGCCCCGAGTGGTCCAGTAGCTGGGAGTAGAGCATTCTCGGATACAATATTTACCCCAGCATCATCTTTTATCGCATCTGGGTCTTTTTTATCTTGGATAATAGACACCCCAGAGATAGCTGGCTCAAGAAGGGCAATGTTTTGAGAGTTGGCACTGCTTGAAGACGGAGGTAGGCTGTCATTGGCTGAAGCTTCGTTTCCCAAACCAATAAATGACAGTAAACTCGCTTTTGTCACTAAAGGCACAAAAACAGCCCCAGATAACAAGAAAAGGGCTAAAAGAGAACTGACAGTTTTAAATTGGGGTTTTATATGCCTAGCTGGATATCGCGAGAATGACCTTTTTCGCCTTTAAAAACAAGGCGGAAGGTTACAGGACGACCAAATTGTACTGCAAAACTAAAGGTTTCTTGCGAAGGTTACTATATTTTCAGGGTTTCGGCGCCACTCTTTCGTCCATCTATACGGTACCTGTTAAGGGTAGCCTTTTTGGGACCCCTAGTCAACCTGGGTGTGGAAAACTCCCTTGACAAATTGTTAAAAAAGTATATAATTATAAGAGTTTTTTAAGCAAAATTAAGCTATAATAACATCTATGCCAGCGTTACGAGACTTGATAAAACCCCAAAAGGAGAAGAAAAAGAAGTTAAAAACCCAAAATCAAGTGATTAAAAAAGGACCAGACAACAGAACAAATAGACCCATGGCCTTCGAGGCAACTTTTGTGCCTGGGAAAAGGTATTTTTATAGTGCCAAATACAGATATGATCAGGACCCGGAACGAGGTATCTATATATTTAAAGAATTAAAAGGAGGAAAGTATTTGTTTGTAAACGAAAAAGATAACACTAAAACCTTAAACCTTGATAAGGCAACTCTTTTAGACAAAACAGAAGGAAGTAGGATGCAAGAAATACACGATGGAAAAGATAAGGGGAAGACCGTAAAAACCCCATCATCTCCAGAGCCAGTAGCTGCTACTGAATCACCTGAAGAGAAAGAAAAAGAGGGGTATAAAAATGAAATTAATGAGCTGTTAGAAAAAATCCCAGATAAAGATATAACAAAACTAAAGGAATGGAAAAAAGATTATCAGGCTGTTGTAAAATCAAAAACAGCCTCCCCGGCAAGTAGAGAAGATGCCGCGGAACGACTTAAAGCATTTGCGGAGATAGGAACGCTCCAAAATAAAATATTTAAAGTTGAAGAAAGGCAAATAAAGCCAGGTAGAGAAATTTACGAGAAAAAAACTAAAGGCATCTTGGTGAGAATCAAGGAACAGGAAAAAGAAATAAAAAATAAGCGAAAAGAAATCACTAAACAGGAAGCGGAGCTAGAAAAAATAAAAAGAGAAATCGAGGAAGTAAAAATATTACTGGGGACTGAAGAAAAAGCTGAGCCTGCAAATAAAAACCCTGAGAATATAGCTAAAGAAGAGAAAACAGAAGGAGCTAAGCATATAACTGCCAAAGCGCTGGGGGAAGCGATGGAAGGGAGTAAAAATTATGACGAGGAAGTAGAAAAAGTACTTTCACCCACTCGATATACTACTGAAAAGTTACTAGAAAGAAATAAAGTTGCGACCGATAAAAGAGTAAAAGAGTTGCACGAAAAAATAATCTCCCAAATAAAAGAAGAGGGGGTAAAAATTAATTTGAGTAGCGAAGACTTGAAAAATAGACTTACTGAGGTAATGGAAAATATCTTGGAGCCGGAGCCGGGTAAAAAAGCGAAGTACAAAGTAGGCAATGTTCAACTTAAAGAAAACGTTTACGGTCTTGGAGTAATTGTAAACTTAGATGGCTTAGGTTTTGATTACGGGCTTGTAATCAAACTGTCTATGGACATGATAAATAAAGTAGATGGCATTGATTTCAAAAACCCCAAAATAGGAGCTGGCTTTTTAGCTAAAGGTGGTGCGAAAAAAACCTTAATGCCGTTAATCCCAAAGCTAGCCGAGAATTTTAAAAAACATCTAGAAAAAAAATACGGGAAAATTAAAAAAATGAAGATTGAAAACGGAAAGTTAAATATTGAATTTGAATAAAGATATGAAGGAAGGATTAAATAAAAAATCAAATAAAGAGGAGCTTCAAAAAAAACTGGACGACCTGCTTGAAGTTGAGAAGAAGAAAGAGAAAACTTTTGCGGCGACAAAGAGCGAACTTGGACGCATAGAAATAAAAAACAAAAACGATCTAAACACTCTGAGGGAAAGCACTGAAACTTTTACCAACTCGTGGACAGCAAACATTGGTGCAAAAGCTTTTGAGAAACACGCTCAAACCTTCAGCGCTGAAGAAAAAGAAAATATGAAAGTTGGGAAAACTCTTCAGGAAGAAGCAAAAAAAGAAGGGGTACAAACAATTCCGCCAGCGGCAGTCCCGCCTGAACCACCTCCAGCCCCGGCCGAGCCCACGCCTATAATAGCTACAGAGGAGCTAATTGCAGAGGAAAAGAGAAAGACTGAAATAAACATGGCAAAGACAAAAAAGAACTTGGCGAGAGAAGACTGGTTAAAATATAAAAACAATGAAGATTGGGAGTGGTATCAAAGAAAAATATATCCAACACAATATAATATCTATAAAGAAAATATGGCTAAACGAGAGAAAGTCTATTTAGACTCACTGAGTGAATATTATGATGCTCACGGAAATACGATTACCTTTGAAGATATTCAAAAAATAAAACTACAAGAAGCGATAGAAATAGAAAAATATGAGAGAGAATTCAAGCAGAAAAAAAACGAAAAGAAAGAAAAAGCAAACGAAAAAAAGAATATGCTCATAAAATCTGGTGTTACCATCCTAGTTCTTGGTCTAGCTACACTTTATTTTACAAAACATGAAAAATGGGAAAAGCCGGAAACAACCCAAGAACAGCCGAAGCCTGTAAAACCACAGCCAACATCAGCTCCAGAGCAAACTAAGGAAGAGGTAAACGAATGGACAAAACTAGTGCACGCTTCAGAACAAAATAGAGTGATAACAAAAGACACAGTTAAAACTGAAGCCAGGCCGGACACCATTGCCGAACCAGACAATGGCCTGCACTTGATACAGGGAGTGCCAAAACCAATGGAACGTTCCCGCCCGGTAAATCTTGGTCACTTCATAGGTCCGCATGGTGAAGAAATAAGAAGATTCAACTACGACCGCTCCCCGGTAGACTATGGAAATTACGGACCGTCCAACTACTCTTCTGCAAACGACAAAAAAGTCCCGGCGCAACCAGAGGTAAGCATTAAAAAAATGGCTGAAAAAAAGACGGGAACTGCTGCGATAGACACTACGAAAGGTGCCTTAGAAAAGAAGGCAAGTAAAGTTTACCAGAATAACCTAAAACTTCTTTTCCCAAATAATTTTGATGTTTGGGATAAAAGTTTAAAGGATGGCGACGCAGGTGTTTTTATGAGGATGACAAAAGATATGACCCCAGATACTTTCTGGCCTTTCGTTGAATACCTGCAAAGACTTCAATCAGAAACCGGTGTGAAGCCATGGGACAAAGAAAGATGTGATAATTTTATAAAACGCGCTTTAGCCGAGGCGGATAAACAAGATAAATTGAAGGGAGTGACGATAGATGAAGACGTTATAATCAACAATCATATTGAAAAATGGCCACAATAAAGGAAACTTTAATAGAAATCTTTAATCTGGAGAAGATGCCGGCTGAGGAGGCGAACGAAATGGCTAAGAACCTGGCTGAATTGGTATTTCAATCTGTTTTGACTCGCATTTTG
>JBGQKV010000006.1:0-21360 GCA_041499755.1 Minisyncoccia bacterium | reverse complement strand
GATGCGTTTTGCACTTTCCGGTCTAGAAAAATCACCAGATCCGTTTACTATTGCGTTTATATTGGGTAAAAATGAAACTATTTCAAGAATACAAAAAGCTATTTAGCGTATTGATTTTGGGCACCCTGCTTTCAGTGCCTATATTTTTTTCTTCTGCTCAGACAATAGATGAATTAAATAATAAGATACAGCAAAGGAATCAGGACATTGCCTTACTTGAAAAAGAAATCGCTTCCTATAAAAATCAACTGATTGACCTAAGTAAACAGAAAAATTCACTAAATATATCAATTCAGCAGCTAGATATTAACCGTAAGAAATTAACAGCGGATATTACTATCACTGGTAAAAAAATTGAAAATATAAACAATAAAATTGAAGAATTGAGCTCGCAAATAGGCGATAAGCAAAATTCTATTGGGAACCATACCGACGCAATCGCGTTAGAATTGAGAAAAACTAACGAGTATGAAATCCGGTCGGTGCCGGAAATCTTGCTCTCTGAAAATACGTTCGGGGATATATGGAACGATGTAGACAACATCGCTTCCGCTTTATCTACGATAAAAGCTAGAATAGTAGAATTAAGAAAAGTAAAAAATGAATTGGAAGATACGAAAAAAACCACGACAAATGCGAGAAACGAACTCCTTTCTCTAAAGTCACAACTGGCGGATCAGAAAAAGATAGTAGACCAGAACACCGCAGAGAAAAAGAAATTATTATCTCAAACAAAGAATAATGAGACAGCTTATCAGAAACTTTTAGTTGATCGACTGGCAAAAAAACTGGCCTTTGAAAAAGAACTGCGAGATTACGAATCTCAAATCCAGTATATATTGGATCCGACCAAGCTTCCCAATGCCGGAGTTTTAAGCTGGCCACTTGATGATATTTACATCACTCAACTGTTTGGAAAGACAGAAGCAGGGAAAAGACTATATGCTAACGGTACTCACAATGGTGTGGATTTTAGAGCATCTGTGGGTACACCTATTTACGCTATGGCAGACGGGATTGTGACCGGCACCGGAGACACGGATAGGCAGTGTGCTGGAGTTTCTTTCGGCCGTTTTATTTTAATTAAATATAACAACGGCCTTGCCAGCACCTATGGCCATTTATCGCTTATAAAAGTAAATATTGGAGATAATATAGGGCGAGGTCAAATAGTCGGCTATAGTGGCAATACAGGCTATTCCACAGGACCCCACTTACATGTATCTCTGTATGCGAGCGACGCTGTGGAGCTTAAAACTCTACCTAGTAAATCATGTCCTGGGCAAAATTTAACTCAACCGATATCTCCGATAAATGCTTATTTAGACCCGATGTACTACTTGCCTCCATATAAGGGTTAGTGGTAAAATTAAAAATATGAAAAATCAACAAGGAGGATTTTTAGAGTTAATAGTTTTTATTGTTGTCGTAGTGTTCTTGTTATCCTATTTTCATCTGACTATTTCCGGCATTTGGAATTGGTTCATAACAATGTTGCACAACGTGCTTTAAAAAACTATGCCTGTAAAGCAAAACTACGGAGCTCTGAGTATAATAGAAACTATAATCCTGGCGATTTTTATCGTCGTACTACTCAGTAATTACTTTCAAGTGGATTTAAAGTCAGAATTTCAAAGCAATCAAACCCAAACTGCTATTAGCCAAGCCAAGGGAGGAATTATTGGCTTTTGGAATCAATACCTTGCGACGCCTGTATCATACTTATGGGCGGCGTTTGTAAGCAATATGAAGCGCATTCATAATGGCTTGCCCACGGACTTTCAGCTTTTAGCGCCCAAAGCGCCTATGCCTTATTAGTATACCGGAAACATATATTGTGCGACACGATATAGTAATGACTAACAAGAGCTAGAAAGCTCGTAGCCAGCCTTTTGCGCTTCTTCCCCTGTCTCAAAATAGACTCTGTTTTCTTGTTTGATAGTTTTGCCGGCAGAACAATTTACCGGATAATATTTACTTCCCCTGGTTGATGCGAAAAAATTGCCTGTTGTAGAAGTTTTTACCGTTGAAACAACATTTTGTAGGCCAGTAGCTACATTTGCCTCTTGTGAGGCATTATAGACCTTTAATTGGGTATCTGAGCCTGTTTTAGATAGTCTGCCTAGTCCAAATGAGCTCGCTCCGACCAAAATTACAATCAAAACTGTCAAAATGTCCTTCCCTATCTGACTTTCAATAAAATGCTTGATTTTTTCCATAGGATGAATTATACTGTTTTAGCTTTAATATTATATCAAATTAAACCAATATGGCACATAGAAAAGCCGGCGGAACAGCCAAAAACTTAAGAGATTCCAATCCACAGTACCTAGGTACCAAGCTTTATGATGGCGAAACTGCAAAAGCAGGCTCTGTTATCATCCGCCAGCGCGGAACTGTCATCATGCCCGGCACAAACGTAGGCACAGGCAAGGATCATACCCTCTTCGCTCTCAAACCCGGTACCGTCAAATTCAGCTCTCGCCGAAAAACTTCCTTCAACGGCAAAACTGTCGTTAAGAAAGTTGTAAACGTAATCTAAATAGTAATATAAAAAAATCCCAGATCGGGGATTTTTTTATATTTTCTCAACTATGAGTTTAAACGAGGATTTTTTGGATTTGATTTCAACTGGGATTTCGAACTCCCCTACTTCTTTGATTGGCTTTTCTAGGATTATGAAGTCCTCGTTCATTTCTATCTTTTGCTGTGCCAGGAGTGCGTCAACGATTTCTTTTTTATGAATCGAGGAAAATAAATGCCCTTGGTCGTTGGCTTTGCCTGAGAGTTTGATAATTTTGCCCTTAATTTCGGCTAAATTCTTTAAAAGAGCCTCTTCTGTCATTTGCCTTTCAAGAATTACTTCTTTCTGTCGCCTCTCAAGTTCATTTATGGATTTTGGTGTCGCTGGTTCGGCTAGCTTTTTGGGTATGAGAAAATTCATAGCATAGCCATCATTTACTTCTTTTATTTCGTGTCTTTTTCCAACCCTCGGTACATCTTTTAAGAATATAACTTTCATATTATTTCCAATAATTTATCACTTGCACTGCTTTGTCCATCTGTGGATCCAGCTTCGCATCAAAATCTTTTTGAGTCATCGGCACGACATAATCCGGCGTTAGACCTTTTTCAGATATTGAAGTTCCATTTGGAGTGAGCCATTTGGCAATCGTAATTTTTAAAATCGTATCTGGAGTCACATCCACTACTTCTTGTACCGAGCCTTTACCATAACTCTGCTCCCCTACTAATTTTGCAATACCATTATCTTGCATGGCGCCTGCGACAATCTCCGAGGCAGAAGCTGATCCGCCATCGATTAAAATGACAAATTTTAATTTATTATGAAAAAGATTATACCCTTTGCTCCTGTAAACATTTTGCTTTGTATTGCCTCCGTAATCTTCTATCACCACTGTTTTGCCTGCAGGTAGAAACCAGGAAGCAATGTCGACAGCCGCATCCAAATATCCTCCTGGATTGCCTCGCAAGTCAAGAATTAATCTATTTGAATTTGAATCGACAAATTTATGGATTGCCTCACGGAAAAGATTTGCCGAGTTTTCCGAGAAGCTGTAAAGGGTGATAATAAAAATACCGTCATCTCGCTGTTTTGTTTCTAGTGTTGGCACATCAATAGTGCCACGCACTATTTTTATTTCTCTAGGTTCTCTTTCTCCATAACGGAAGATTGTGAGGGTCACCGTCGTCCCTTCTTTTCCCCTTATTAATTTTATTGCCTCGTCAATACTCAAATTCGACGTCACTTTGGTATCTATTTTTAAAATTTTGTCACCGGATTTTATACCCGCGTTGTAGGCTGGGGTATCTTTTAGTGGTGAAATGACTGTCAAAATTTTATCTTTTATACCGACTTCCATGCCCACACCGCTAAAATTACCCGCTATATCATCTTGGAACATCTTTGCCTCGTCAGGGCTGAAAAACTCGCTATACGGGTCATTTAGAGAGCTCACAAGCCCTGAAATAGCCCCATATACTCGTGCTTGATCGCTTATTTTACTAGCTTCTGGGGATTTTTCATTGATGATATTCCAAACCTTCCAAAAGGGAGCAAAGTCGGCTTTTGTGTCCACTTGTGGGTCTTTATTGATAAGCGAAAATACTTTTTCTATTTCCGGCCTATTGGAATGCCCTACATAAAGCCCTAGAAAAAAAACTCCCAGAATAACCAGGGTGAAAAGAAAAATATACTTGTTTTTTACGTTTAAAGACATTTAATGATTATTCCAAAAATTTGTTAAAAAATCAATTCGGTAAAAAATTATCTTTAGCATAAGTGTTCGCCGGATCCCAAAGCATCCAAGACGTCAGCCCACTGTCATATACGGCTTTCATTTCGAGCTTCACCATCTCCGGCGTATAAACAGCTCCTAGGTTGAAATCTTGAAGCCAAGGACGAAGCTTTAGTGGATCAATGTTGAGAGCTTTTGCTCTTTCCACCGCTTTTTTCATAGCAAAAGAAATAATCTCATAGGGTTTGGTCGCTGGGTTTTTGTATCCATAGGTATCTGGCGCAAAGTGGGATGGGTAAACCATTGGCGCGACGTAATCAAAATTTAGCAGTGCGTCTTCTAGTACCTGACCAATGCCTAGATCACCTGGCTCTGTCGTCGTAAGACCAAAAAGATCCGCGGAGATTTTTGGCCCAGTGTTTGCAAATTTTGTATGAAGATATTCAAAAAAGCTTTTTACTACAATCTCTCTTTTTTTACCATTTGATATGGGGTAGTAAATATCTTTTAAATCTCCATCCGCCGGATATCGGATGTAATCGTAGTTTAGCTCGTCAAAACCGTCGGCATAGGCTTCCTGTCCGATGGCCACAACATAGTCCCACACTTTTTGCGCCCCGGCATCCAGCCAGTAAGTGCAGTCACTTTCTTTTCCTCGCAATACTGCCCTTTTGCACTTATCATCTAGCCAAAGCGCATTTTGATCTGTTTTTCTTTTAACAGCGAACTCTGACCATTTTTTTGCTAAATATGGGTCTTGGAAGGTAGCAATGCGGCCGATGACATAAATATTATTGTCATGCAATTCTTTTATAAAACTTTTTATCCCGACAATTTTCTTTTGGGCAGAACCGACAGAAATAAGATCCGGATCAGAAACAGGGAATGAAATCCTTCCTGTATAATCTTTCACGTCAATAACCACGGCATTCAATTCTGTATTATTTATCAAGTCCATTACTTTATTTCTAACGGATTTAGAACCGGCGGACCAAGCAGAGAGGTAAACAGCTTTTACCGGTAGAGGTGTAGTTATATGAGTGACAACGACATTTTCTTCAGTCGGTGGCAAAACGATATTATCAACCGAAGCTAAAGCAGTCTCTTTTGGAACCCATGGTTCAGATGATACTGATTGACTGTAGTCAGACTCTGCAACATATTTAAAGCCAAAAAAATTCGGCAAGACAAAATAGGCGCCCAAGCACAAAAACAACGTGGCGCACAAGGCCAAGGCTATATGTTTCTTTTTAATTACTCTTTTCATTAAAATCCTTGTTTTCAGAGAAATTGTCAAAAGAAACTGCTTTTTTTACTTCTTTTCGCTCCATCTTTTCTTTTTTATATAGAAGGTAAGCCATGTACATAAAGATAAGACCGGAGAGCGTAAAAAGCGTCTGTTTCCAAGAATAGGGAAAGCCGAGATAAGGTAATATCGCTACCCAAACTCCTAATATTAAAATTGTTCTAGCGTTTTTCATCCCCATATTATAGCGGAAACAGATTTAAGGTGCAACAATCACCACGAACTCCCCTCTTACTTTATCTGGGTTTTTAGAGAAATATTCTATAAGTTCTGCTGGTTTACCGTTTTTAAACTCTTCATAGATTTTGGTCAATTCGCGGGCGACACAAACAATCCTTTTTGGCATCCATTTTTGCAAAGATTCTAAAGTCTTTAAAATTCTATGAGGAGATTCGTAAAATACAATTGTTCGCTCTGAGTCTGTAATTTCTTTAAAAAGCGTCTCTCTCCCCTTCTTATGAGGCAGAAATCCTAAAAAGGTGAATTCATGAATTGGTAGTCCGCAGGCTGAAAGTGCTGTGATTACTGCCGTTGCGCCAGGAATCGGAATTACTTGAAAACCTTTTTCTTTAATTTTAGAAATAAGCATTGCGCCCGGGTCTGAAATACCTGGTGTGCCTGCGTCTGAAACTAACGCAAGACTTTTTCCATTTTCTAATAATTCAAAAATTTTATCTGTCTTGGAAAGTTTACTTTGGGCATGGTAGCTCATCGTTGGTTTTTTGATATCGTACTTATTTAAAATCTTCTGCGTCATTCGCGTATCTTCGCATAAAATCAAATCCACCTCTTTCAAGGTCTCAATCGCCCGAAGAGTGATGTCTCCCATATTTCCTATTGGTGTCGCTACAACGTAAAATTTAGACATTTGATACGCTATTTTTTTTCCAAGGATGCAAGTGAGAAACAATACTCATCGCGCAAGCAATTATGAGAACATTTTTTATTATATATTGGCCTTCAAGTGTCGGCACAAATGCGCTCTGCCAAGTGATTGCCGGTAAAAGTATTAAAGGCATTATCACTGTGACAAGGTGAAGTACAAGTAAAAGAAAAGCTAGACGCTCTAGACCTTTTACTAAAAATACTATACCGATAACCATTTCAAATACACCGAGGGAAATTATGAAAGTATCAAAAGAAATAAATGGCAAAGTTCTTTCCAAAAGACTCGCCACCAATGGATTCGCCGGACTTAAAGCAAAAATCTTCAGAATTCCAAACCAAAAGTAAACAATAAAAATCGCCCATCTTGCCGAGGACATTGACCACTTTTTCATCCAATTTATTGTCTTTTCATCAAAACTATCAATTCTTTCTTTTATTTGTTCCATAGATTCATTATATAAAATATAACCTTAGTTTTCCACCACTAGCTAGGACAATCCTAGCTAGTGGTCTCAATAAAATAACCTTCTACAAATTCCTTAAAAGAATCCGTGTCTCCAAAATAATCTGGGAAACTTTCTTTTGCTAAAATGCTTTTCTCTATTCTTTCTATTCCGAGATATTCCTGATAACTAGAATACCTATATGATTCTAGAAAATCCTTCATGCCACTAGGAGAACCTTTAATTTCCTTCTCCCAATTTGGAAAATTTATCTCAAGTGGATTTAAATGAACATATGCAAAAAGTTGTCGCATATAGTTATCATCAGTTTTAATACATTTTGATTTAAATGGTCCGCCAAACAAAGCACCCTGTCTTTGGTATTTAATATTAAAAAACATTGAATAGCCCGTGCCGACTTTTCTCATAAATTTTGTTATACCTCCGTCCACTTCCTGTCTTATCACTAAATGAAAATG
Source organism: Minisyncoccia bacterium (assembly GCA_041499755.1). GTDB lineage: Bacteria > Patescibacteriota > Minisyncoccia > Phycocordibacterales > UBA9973 > UBA9973. The sequence continues at coordinate 13,985 of JBGQKV010000006.1, read as the reverse complement.
ATTCGTCATCAGACACCATGCGCCGATAGATACTAGTGGTTTCCCTTTTTTCGTCACTATTATTTCCTCGTATCCTTTTTGAAGTATGTTTATTAAATTATCTAGTTTTAAAACATCTTCATTGTTTGCAATATACAAAAGCATCATGAATCTTTCATAATCGGTTTTTGACTTAAATATGTTTCTTTTATCAATCCCTCGATTCCAAAGGTGATAATACTCACCAGTGACAAATGGATCCCTTCGCAACATCCTTAAAGTATATCATACTAGCTAGGACAGTCCTAGCTAGTTATACATTTTTTTAACTTCTTTATTTATAAAATTATATTTTCTGCTTTATTTTTACTGCAATAACATCTGCTTTTTGCATAAGCCTAAAAATTTCATTTTTAATCCTGGAAAGTTTTATAAAATTTACGTCTTTCCTAGGATTATAAATCCTTACAACTTTTAGATATTTACTGAAATATTTAGAAAGTACTTTAATACGTTTAATGGAATTTGATTTTTGATTTAAAAAAATCTTCCAGTTTTTATTACCCTTCTTAAAATTACAATTCCTACAACAGGGCACTAAATTCCCGATAACATGACCATATCCGGAAAATTCAGAATTTTTTACTAGCCCAACTACATGATCCCATGTTTCTGCCAATTTCCCACAATATACACAGAGTAAATTTTTATCTGGATTCTGTCCAAGTGTTTTAACTGCTTTTCTAATAACTTTTTCATCATAAATATCATAAGGTGCAACAGCAGAAGCAAATGCGTGACTTATTGTAGTTTTTCTTCTCCAAAATATTAAATACGGCTTTAAATGACTTTTAATGCTTTTGATTTTCATAAATTTGCTTTTTAAGCTTTATCACTAGCTAGGACAGTCCTAGCTAGTGGTTTCCTCAATCCTATCTGAAAGGATTATCACTTGGCTTCCGGGTTTTACTTCCATCACTCCACCTTCGATTTTGAAAGTTTTATCGCCGTTTGAGTTTTTTATTATCAAATCGCCAGAAGAAAGCGCAGAAACGAGCTGCATGTGTTCGGGCAAGACTTCTATTATACCGCTTTTAGTCGGCACGATAATTGCCGAAGCTTCGCCTTCGTAAGCTGTGTGATCTTTGGCTATGATTGAGATTTTTAGTATGTCCATTTTTCTATTTTTTTTCTTCGGCTAGCACATCTTCTATCCCACCTTTTAGATAAAATGCCTGCTCGGAAATATTATCGTGTTTGCCTTCAAGTATTTCTTCAAAACCGCGGATTGTTTCTTCAAGCGGTACATATTTTCCAGGACGTCCGGTAAATTGCTCGGCGACGAAAAACGGCTGAGAAAAGAATTTCTGGATTCGGCGCGCGCGAGCGACAGTGAGCCGGTCTTCATCGGTAAGTTCATCCATTCCAAGAATCGCAATGATGTCTTGCAAATCTTTATAGCGCTGTAAAACTTTTTGAATATTACGGGCGACATTGTAATGACGCTCGCCAAGAATATTCGGATCAAGAATCGTGGAAGATGAATCGAGTGGATCCACCGCCGGATAAATACCGAGTTCGGAAAGCGGACGGGAAAGAGTGACGGTGGAATCCAAGTGCGAGAAGGTCGTTGCGGGCGCAGGGTCTGTCAGGTCATCCGCAGGCACATATACGGCCTGTACGGAGGTTATAGAGCCCTTATCGGTACTCGTAATGCGTTCCTGTAAGTTGCCCATTTCAGAGGCTAAAGTCGGCTGGTAACCCACCGCAGAAGGCATACGGCCGAGGAGCGCGGATACTTCCGAGCCGGCTTGGGTAAAGCGGAAAATATTGTCCATGAAAAGAAGCAAGTCCTTGCCTTCTTCATCGCGAAAATGCTCGGCCATCGTGAGCGCAGAAAGAGCGACGCGGGCGCGGGCGCCCGGCGGTTCATTCATTTGTCCGAAGACGAGCATTGTTTTATCAAGCACGCCGGACTCTTCCATTTCTCTATATAAATCATTTCCTTCACGAGTTCGCTCTCCCACTCCGGCGAAAACGGAATATCCTCCGTGCTCCGATGCGATGTTACGAATTAATTCTTGAATGACGACAGTTTTTCCCACACCTGCGCCTCCGAACAATCCGACTTTTCCGCCTTTCAAGAATGGACACATCAGGTCAATCACTTTTATGCCAGTCTCAAGTACTTCCGTTTTTGGAGACTGTTCTCCGAATGTCGGAGCACTGCGATGAATAGGGAGCCTCTTGGCATTTTTTGGCGCTGGCTTTTCGTCAATCGGATTTCCGGTGACATCAAACATTCTTCCCAAAGTTTCCATACCGACTGGCACAGAAATTGCCGCACCAGTATCCGCCACTTCGTCTCCACGAGCCAAGCCATCCGTAGAGCTCATCGCGATGGTGCGCACTTCAGAAAGACCCAAGTGCCCGGCGACCTCTAAAGTCAAATCCGACTTCCCCGCTCTCTTCACCGTGAGTGCATTTAAAAGCGCCGGCAATGCGCCCTCAAACCTTACATCCACGACCGCTCCTATAACTTGCGATATTTTTCCTTTGTTCATTTTACTTTATAAAAAATTAATAATTAATTCGCATTTAATGCTTCGGCTCCGGCGACTATTTCGGAAAGCTCTCGGGTAATACCATCTTGTCGAGCGTGATTGTAGGATAGCATAAGGGCATCTAAAATCGTGGTGGCATTGTCCCCTGCATTTTTCATCGCAAACATTCGGGCGGAGTGCTCGGAAGCGAAAGATTCGGACAATGTTTGATGAATGACGACGTCCACGAGCCCCGGCAAAATATTTTCTATGACTTCTGATGCGCTCGGCTCAAAGACATAACTCAAAAATCTTTTTTCATCGGCCTGCACAGTGATGCCCGCCGGCTCCAAGGCATTCTTTACAGAATTTACCGATATCGGGAAAAGCTCGCGGAGTGATGGCTTGTAAGTGGTGGACTTTAAAAATTCTGTATATAAAATCTTGGCGCTCGCATAATTATTTTCTACAAATTCTCTTTTTGCCAAGTCAGAAAGGATTTTTACTTCTTCAGTCGTAGAATATTCAGAGAAATTTATAAAGCTCGCCACTATCGGGACTCCTAATTTTCTACAGATTTTTTCTGCATATTTTCCTACGGTAATTGCCTTGATTGTTTCCCCATTTTTTTTCTTAAAATAAAGATTTAAAGAACGGGTCAAATTTGTATGGTAGCCCCCGCAAAGGCCTTTATTGCCTGCTACGACGATCAAAAGTTCGCCTTGCGCTTCTTTACCTGCCTTCCCCGCTTTCTGCGGGGCAAGCATTAGCGGATGCTCAATATCCATATCCTTAGATAAATTAACAAGAAGCTCGAGCGAAAGCCGTGCATAAGCGCGAGAAGAGAGCGCTTTGTCCACCGCCCTCCGCATCTTGGAAACCGAAACCATCTCCATCGTCTTGGCGATTTTCTTGATGTTCCCTGTTGATTTAATCTTTTGTTTTATTTCTTTAGTTGATGGCATAGAATTAATTAATTTTTAAATCCATTAGCCCGATTAAATATGTCATTTGATGTATTTAAATCTATACCTTTCAAGGTATTTAAATAATATCTAAAACCTTGATTATAACTACCAAAAAATTTCCCTTCCTCTACAAAATGACTGACACGAAATTCTGTATAAAAAAGTAGAACTGTCATTAATAGTAAGATGGAGGATAATATAATTAGAATTTTTTTATTCACAATTTTTTTTGAAAAAACTAAAATAAAACCGCCTATAGCTAGGAGTATTCCTGTATATTTAAATAAAAATATTAAAATACCCATTTGAATGACAAAACCAAGACTGCCGGGAACACTACCCATCCAACCTGTGGTAATTATGAATGAATAAATACCAAATATAATGAAAACAATTTCCAATATCGGGATAATTTTTGCAATATTTTTTTTTGGTAAATTATTTTCTTCCATAATATTTACATCCCCATAAATTCCTTAATTGTGGACTTTAATTCATTTTCTATTACCTCACTCCAATCGGTTTTAAGCTTTTCCAACAATGGTTTTTTGGAACGTTCCAAGAATGCATAAAATCTTTATTCCCAGGCTTTGATTTCCGTAAGCTCAAACTCATCCAAATATCCTTCGTTCACGGCGTAGATAGAAGCCGCTTGTTTGGCGACAGGTACAGGAGAATATTGATTCTGCTTCAAAAGCTCCGTCACCCTCTTTCCGCGATTGATAGTCTTATTTGTTTCCGCATCCAAATCGGAATCAAACTGCGCGAAAGATTCCAATTCGCGATACTGTGCCATAGCGAGCTTCATTTTTCCCGCCACTTTTTTCATAGATTTTATCTGAGCGGATGAACCCACGCGAGAAACCGAGAAGCCGACGTTGATGGCCGGGCGGATACCTTTGTAGAAAAGTGAAGTCTCAAGGAAAATCTGCCCATCAGTGATAGAGATGACGTTCGTAGGAATGTAAGCAGAAATATCTCCAGCTTGCGTCTCGATGATAGGGAGCGCGGTGATACTGCCTCCGCCATAATTTTTATTGAGTCGGCAAGCGCGCTCGAGCAAACGTGAATGCAAATAAAAAACATCTCCCGGATAAGCTTCACGGCCTGGCGGACGGCGGAGAAGGAGCGAGATTTCGCGGTAGGCCACAGCGTGCTTGGAAAGATCATCGTAAATTATTAAAACATCTTTTCCTTTGTCCAAAAAATATTCGCCGAGCGCTGTGCCGGAATACGGAGCAAGATATGAAAAGGCCGGGCCGTCAGATGATCCTGCGGAGACGACGATTGTGTAATCCATCGCGCCTGCTTCTTTTAATCGGGAGACGATGCGGGCAATCTTTGATTGCTTCTGCGAGATCGCCACATAAATGCAAATCATATTCTCCCCTTTTTGGTTTAAAATAGTATCAATTGCGATAGCTGTTTTTCCGGTCTGCCTGTCTCCGATGATGAGCTCGCGCTGGCCTCGGCCGACGGGAATCATCGCATCAATTGATTTAATACCTGTCTGCACTGGAGTCTTCACCGGTTCGCGAGTCATCACGCCCGGAGCAATTTTTTCTACCGGGTAAAAGGCTGTTTCTTTTATGGCGCCCATTTCGTCAATCGGCATGCAAAGAGGGTTCACCACACGGCCGATAAAATTCTCTCCAACCGGCACTGAAAGGATTGTATTAGTTCGCTTTACTGTCTCCCCTTCTTTAATTTTTGAAAAATCTCCGAGCACGATAACGCCGACAAAATCTTCTTCCAAGTTGAGCGCAAGGCCGGTAGCCCCGGATTCAAAAGAGACCATTTCTGAATACTGACATTTGGCGAGTCCCGAAATCTTGGCGATACCGTCTGCAATGGACATCACTGTGCCGTATTCATAGCTCTCTGCTCCCGCCTCAAAACCGGCAATTCTCTTTTTTAAATTTTCTATTGTTGCATTCGCACTCATAATTTATAAAAATTTGTTTCTTAATTTAATAATCTTATCGTATAATCGCTTCTTCTAATTTTTTCAAACCTGTCAAGATACTCGCGTCATATACTTGCCCTCCCCATTTTGCCCTAAATCCGCCGATCAATTCTTTTTTTACTTTCATTGTTTCAGGTAAATGATCTGCATTGAGGAATTTCCGGATATGGTTTGCAGTTTCGTGCTTTATCTCATGCGCAGTCTCTATCACAATCCCCTTTTTCTCCTGCTCGGCTTCTACAATTTTTTCCAAGTGGTAAAGGACGGAAGGCATTTGCGCTTTCAAATTTCTCTTTTCCATAAATTCAAAAAACTTATCTGCAAGCTGTGGCATCTTACTTTCTTCTAATTCATATAATGCTTTTGCAATATCTTTTGACTTTATCATGTTTGACTTGGACACTCCGTGTCCAAGTAGGACACGGAGTGTCTTTAACTTAGCATGCCTTTGATAATCTCATCTCCCTTGCCGTCCGCTACATACCCTTCAATCATTTTCTTTACGCCGGATTTTACAAGCTCGGCAGTTTCTTTTCGCACTGCTTCTTCGGCTAATTTTTTTTCTTTCTCCGCGTCCATTTTAGCTTCTTTGATTATGCCTTCCTTTTCAAGTGTTGCCTTGTCTTTCGCTTCTTTGATTATCTCTTTTCCGTCCATTTGGGATTTGGCAACTATTTCCTTGGCATTATTCTTTGCTTCTTTTTCAATTTCTTCTTTCTTGAGGTTTGCGTTTAAAAGACTCGTCTGTGCTTCTTTGGCATTTTCTAGCCCTGTTTCAATTTCCCCCTTTCTATCTTTCATAAGCTTTGAAAGTGGCTTGGCTGCGATAAAATAAAGCGCCGTAAAAACCAGCGCGAAATTAAAGAGCTGGGCAAGCATCAACTTCAAATCTATGTGAAATGTGGAAATTAATTCATTCATCTACTACTTTGTCATTTATTACTTAATTGAAAAGGCGATAACGAGACCGTAAATAGCCACAGCTTCTGCGAAAGCAGAAGCGATAAGCATCGGCACCAAGACCTTGCCTGTAGCTTCAGGATTCCTGCCGATAGCTTCCATCGCTTTTCCGCCGATAAGGCCGATACCGATACCTGCACCGACGGCAGAAAGACCGATTGCGAGACCTTTACCAATAGGGGCGACGTTTACTAATGTATTTGCAACTTGATTTTCCATTTTAATTTTTTCTTCTTAATTTATAATATTTCGACTTAATTAATAATTTTATGCGTGCGCTTCCTTTGGGTGTTCTTCATGGGCCGAATGATCTTGCGCCGCAATGGCAAAGTACACCGTCGCGAGCAAGCTGAATATCAATGCCTGGATCAATCCAACAAACACTTCCAAGAAAAGAAATGGCGCTGGCACCAAGTAGGCAAAGATGGCGGATATTGAAACGAGCAGCACTTCCCCCGCAAAGACGTTTCCGAAAAGACGGAACGAGAGCGAGGCCACTTTTGCCAATTCCCCTATAAACTCAAGAATGCCCACAAAGAACTGGATGGGGGCTACTATGAGCACGGCTGGATCCTTGCGCACTTTCTTAAATATTGAACCCAGCGCAAGTATATTAACATATTTGTTGAAAGTTTTCCATAAGCCGACGATGAAAATACCAAAGATATTTGAAGCGATAACTATGGAAATAGCAAGCGCCAAAGTAGTGTTTATGTCTGCTGTCGCCGAGCGAAAAAGCGGAATAAAAGATGCATGCCCGCCTTCCATCGCGGTGAAGCCGAGTGCGCCGAGTCCAGGAATAAGCCCGAGCCAGTTGGAGACTAAAATAAACATAAAAAGTGAGAAAGATAATGGGAAAACCTTGTTTGTTATTTTCCTATCCCCCGTCACCTGATCGCAAAGAGAAAGCGCACCCTCGAGCATTATTTCAAAAAAGTTCTGCAATTTGCCGGGGATTTTTTTGAGCTTAATACGGATGGCGAGCGCGAAGACGGAGATGACGATGAGCGCGAGCACAGACGTGATGAGAGAGTTTGTGATCTGGAAATTCCCAATGTGAAAAATCGGCTCAGCAAAAATAGTCACTTCGTGGCTCGGACTTGCTTCACTATTCTGATTTAATTCTATTTCACTATTTTCCATTTGGCTTTATTTTTTCTTGTAGCGTTTTCTTATAATCTTTTATCTCTTTATAAATGCCGTAGCAAGTGACTGCGAAGCCGAGCGCGATGATAATGAAAAATAAAACTTGGCTGCCGACAGACTTTTGTACAAAATTCCCTAAAAGCATCGCTAAAACCAAAGGAATGACAATCCAGCCCGTCGTCCGCGCATAGAAAAATAATACCGGCCGCCATATTGAATTTTTATTTACTTCTTTGTTTTCCATATAATATGGTGGTCAGGAATAATTTTTTTGTCGTCACAAAAAAATTTTCACGACCCTGCCTCGCAGTTTTGCGAGCTCGCAAAACAATGCTCCGGCCCTCACAAATGTAAAGAAAATTAAAGCAGTTTAATTTCCTTTACTTTGTGAGCGTGGATGGAATCGGACCATCGACCTCTGTCTTATCAGGACAGCGTTCTACCACTGAACTACACGCTCATACAAAAACGCCCTTTAATCAAAGGAGCTTATAGAATATAACAAAAAATGATGAAAAAGAAAAGTCCTGCACGATTGCACAGGACTTTTGTCTAATAGGGTTTCTTTGTTATTTTTTCTTATGTTTCGCTTCGTACGCTTTTGTTGCTACGTCTAATTTTTCAAATGCAGCATCTGATGCTTTTTTTGCAAATTCGACATTTTTTTCCGCATTCAAAACATACTTTTTTTGAACCTCAATTTTACTGGAGGAGGCAGAAGTAGATATCAGCGAATCTAACTTCATTCTTTCTGTCGAGAGTTTTTGCATTGCAGAAGCTCTTTCTTTTAGTGCATTTGCTGAATTGCTTGCAGCTTGAACATAAGCATTAAAAGTAGTGTCTGCATCAAGTGAAGCTTGAATTTCCTTTTTTAAAGCTTCCTTCTCTTGATCAGATTTCTTGTTTTGTGCATTAACTTCATGGAAATTAAGCACTGTAATTGCCATTGCAACAACTACTAATAAGAGGATTTTTTTCATGTGGTTTATTTTTATAGGTTAAGAAGAAAATTATTTCAAATAAACAATATCACACATTTAATAAATTAGCAAACAAAAAACCGCCCTTGCGAGCGGTCTCTTGTTTAAGAATATCTAATAGAGTTAGTATTCTCGGCGTCCACCGCGGTTTCCACCGCCGTAACCGCTATTACCACCACCGTATCCACCTGAACCTCCTGTTCTTGGCGGACGAGCCTCCATAGGACGAGCTTCGTTGACTGTGAGCTTGCGTCCTTCAAATTCTTGGCCGTTGAACTGTGAGATTGCCTTTTGAGCATCCTCGTCAGAACCCATTTCCACGAATCCGAAACCTTTTGAGCGACCGGACATCTTGTCCATGATAATAGTTGCAGATGTTACGCTACCTGCCTGCGCGAAGAGCTCACGAAGAGCGTCTTCTTGGGTGCTGTAAGGAAGTCCACCCACATATAGCTTAGTTGCCATACTTCTTTTTTCTCCCGTTTTAATAAATCGGGCAAAAACTATTTATAATGCTCCAGCTCGTGCCGGAACGTAGATGCTCTTACCGCTATTGGTCTCATTGGTTCACAATTCGCACAAAAAAGCTCTTGGAGAAACTACGAGGGCTAGTATAGCACAAAGTGGGGTTATTAGCAATTTTACTCTTCCTCTGTCCCCGTCTCGCCAGATTGCAGAGCAGAGATTATGTCGCCGAAATAGCCCTCCATTATTTTCGGCAAATTGTGCCAAGATTTTTTGATGCGGTGGTCGGTCACTCTATCCTGCGGGAAATTATAGGTGCGGATTTTTTCCGAGCGATCGCCACTGCCGATTTGGGATTTGCGTTCGCCGGAATACTTTTTAGCCTCCTCTTCTTCTTTGAGCTGTTGAAGCTTTGCCATCAATATGGTCATCGCTTTCTCACGGTTCGCAAGTTGCGAGCGCTGGTTTGTAGAGCGCACATCAATACCCGTCGGCTTGTGAATCAATCGCACGGCGGTCTCCACCTTGTTTACATTCTGCCCGCCTTTTCCACCAGAGCGAGAATATTCCATCTCTATGTCCGCTGGATTTACTTCAAAATTTACTTTTTTGCGAATAGGCAAAATCGCCACCGAGGCAGTCGAAGTATGCACTCTACCATTCTTCTCCGTCGCGGGAATGCGTTGTACCCGATGCACGCCAGTCTCATAACGCATCATTTCATAAATATTATTACCTTTCACTTCAAAGCTCGCCTCTTTATATCCACCCAAATCATTTTTGGATTCATAGTTTGTCTTCCACTGCCAGCCCTCTATCTCGGAAAACTTTTCATACATATGCGCCAGCTCCCAGGCAAAAAGAGACGCTTCGTCCCCGCCAGCGCCCGCCCGCACTTCCAAGATTATTTCATTTGCCATCTCTTCCTCTTCTTTATCTTTATCTAAAATATCTTGTATCTGCTTCTCTGTCGCCTCTCGCTGTTCTTGGATTGATTTAAGCTCCGCTTGCGCCATTTCATGCAAGGTATCATCTCCCGCGAGCATCTCCCGCACTTCTCCTTCTTCGCGATTCAGGCGCTCTAAAATCTCGGCCAAGTAGCTTGTATTGTGATTTTTCTTTAGTTCGTCTAGATTTAATTCCATAGAGTAATGTCGAAGAATGTTTCAAAAGTTTTGCGAGTCCCGCCGTGGCGGGACGAGCACAAGGAATTTTTTACCAAAAAAATATCCGCCTTTTCAAAAGGATCTTCGGCAAAAGATATTTACTTCTTCGCTTTAGCAGCAGAGGCTACTGCGCGCTTTTTGAAGCGATCTACACGTCCGGCAGTGTCTAGGACTTTTTCATTTCCTGTATAGAAAGGGTGGCAATTACTACAGATTTCAACAGAGATTTCCGGCAAGGTGGAGCCGACAGTAAAAACAGCCCCGCAAGCGCAGGTAGCCTTTGTATTTATATGATATTTTGGATGAATATCGGTTTTCATTTGTTTAAATATGATAGCATAAAAACAAATATGTAGCAAATTTAATTCTAATCGGGTAACCTTTTTTCTGAAAAAGGATTTAGATTGTTTACAACCTCCAATGAATGCAATCTAAAAATATTATCGACAGAATTTTTATACAAACCCCAGCCGGCGCGAGCGCCAATATAACCCGCTGATTTTACAGCATCCCGAATAGCTTGATTTTGGATATAGTCTGGATAGGCGTAAGTCGTTATAGGGTGGCTTAGCTTTTCTTCTAGAGTTTTTTTACTATCTACAAGTTCCTTATTTAATTGTGGGGTACTAAGTTTTAAAGGGTTAAAATGATGCACTGAGTGTGATTCTATATCCATACCTTTTTTATCTAATTCTTTAATCTGATCCCAGCTCATATATGCTTTATATTTTGAATTGGCATAGCCAGTGATAATAAAAAATGTACCGGTAAAATGATATTTTTCTAAAATTGGAACAGCGTATTTATACTGACTAGCCCACCCATCATCAAAAGTAAGTACTATTGCTTTATCTGGGAATTTAGTATTATTTTTCAAACTATCTACATAAGTAGAAAATTTAATCGGGTGATATTTATTATCTGCCAAATACTTCATCTGCGCTTCAAAAGCGCTCGCTGTCACCCGGTAATACTTCTGCATTGTGCTTTCATTTACACTTTTAGCAGGACCAAAAGAATGGTAAACCAATATCGGCACAAACATAAATGAAAATATAAAATTTTTAATGAAATTATTCATTAGTTGCTAGAAAGGAAATCTATATTATCCTGAATGCCGGTCTTGCCATTACATCCATCCGCCAAGCACATAACATTTCTGCCATAAGAACAGGTTGACCCGCCAGAGCCATAATATTTGCAAGCCGCTCTAAGTTCTGAAGAATAGCTGCCAGTATGAGCCCCTAAATCTGCCAAGAAAATAGCCGAGGCCATAAAAGCGTCTTTCGGTTCCCAGGGATTTGGAGTAGCAATACTGAGAGCGACGGCAATCCTATCTTTTATGCCAGCCCAGGTTGAGGCGATGAATTGCGCCGGCCCCATCGCTCCACCCCAGCCGATGGAAGCAAAAGGGCATGAGACGAGAGTTTTATATGGATCGCCACCGAGAGATTGAACAATATCCAAAAATGGCGGAACATCACGACTAGGGTTCATGACTTTGCTAATAGAGTTTCCGCTTTTGGCAGATACTCCTTCGCCGGTGCCTGGGTTGGTCAAATAACAGGATCCTTGATCTGTCCCCAAATTGCTTTCCTGTGTAAGAATCGCTAGAAGAAATGCGGGACGCACACCAGTGAGCTCCGATGCCTGATTTGCGTATTGGAGCGCCGTGCTAAACGGAATCTTCACATTCGTATCACGGAGTGGAAAAAGTTTGGCACGGATTTTATCTGCTTGAGCTTTTTTTTCTGCCGCTAGTTTATTGTAGTCTGCAATCTGATTGTTTTTAATCGAAAGAAGATCTTTTTTTTCTTTCTGTGAAGTCGTCACTTGTTTTTGCGCATTTTCAAGCTGTGCTTTGGCATCCAATTCTGCGTTGCGTTTCGCTTCAAGATCTTTTTTTTGAGCCTCAGTCTCTATCTTTACACCGGTTATCTGCTCTACAGAAAGCTTGATTGACTGCTTTATTACTTCATAAGATTCTAAGTCGCTATAAAAACCGGAAATCGTGTCGTCAGATAAAATCAAATGCAATATATTTTCATTATCAAATTCATTGGTATTACGCAAAAGCTGTGCCAAGGATTCATGCTCCCGGTCTATTTTTTCTGTTAGGGTTTCGATCCTGCTGACCTTCTCACTAATATCTATTTTTAATTGGGCTATCAAGAGGGCCCGCGCTTTTATCTTTGTCTTTAGAGCATTTATCTGGGCAGTAAGATAAGTAATATCGCTTTTTAGAGTGCCCGTCTGCTTGGAAAGAGTATCACGCTGAGCTACCAAATTTGCGTAGTCTTGCTCCAGCTGGGAAAGCTGCTGCTGGCAAAAAGCTTTCTGGTCCGGCGTGGAAGCTATGCTTAAAGTAAGACAATCAAAATCCGCCTGTGCTCCACGCCCCCAAAAAGCTGAAAATATCAGTATTGCAACAAAAAAAGCTATGACTTTTTCTTTCATCATAGCCTTATTATAGCATGTTTTGATTATTTTTTCTTCTCAGTTTTTTCAGTCTTTTCAGGTTGAGCTGTGCCTTCTTCTGCCACTGCCCCCTCTTCTTCCTTCTTGCCCCTCTTTTCCACTTCAATAGTGGATAGATCAACTGGGGCGGCAACTTCTTCCACTTCTTCTTTCTGTTCAGCAATAGATGCTACGACATCGCCCATTTTTGTAATCAAAGTGACATTATTTGGCAATACAAGGTCTGATACGAGAACCTGACTATCAAGATTTTCAAGTTTTGAAATGTCCACTGAAATATTATGTGGAAGATTTTTTGGCAGTGCCTCCACTTCCACTTCGTGTAAGACTTTTACGAGCGTACCGATACCGGTTTTGACTGCATTTGAAATACCCACGAATTCGAGCTGGATTTTTACTTTGATTGCTTTATTTATGTCAATCGCCAGAAAGTCCGCATGTATCGGCTCATCGGTCACTGGATCAGTCTGCACTTCGTGGATAAGGGTATCGATAGTTCCCGTAGGAGTGGTGAGAGTAACGGTGGAAGATTCCCCCGCATTGCGCCAGATTTTTTTGAATTCAATAGTGGAAATTGAAATAGGGGTCGTCGGCTTACCCATACCGTAAAAAACAGCCGGAATCTCTCCGGTTTTCCTTAGGGCTTCAGTCTTCTCCCCTGCTTTTCTTACCTTAGCTTTAATAGCAAACATAAAAGCCATTATATATAAAAATCTTAAAAATGCAAGCGGCTATACGCCGTGGTGGGGTTTTGGATGCTCGATGGCGAGGTGATTCTCGATGTACTGTTTGGTAGCGCCGATTTTTTTACCGGGGTTGAAGATGTTTTGCGGGTCAAAGATGTTCTTTGTTTGTTTAAATAAGTCATAAATTTTTGAACCATACATTTTTTCTAAGTAAGGTGTGCGGATAATACCATCATTGTGCTCAGCAGTGATAGAGCCGTGATAGCGGATTACAAGATTATACACTTTTTCCGAAAGCTCTAAAATAATTTTTGCTGTATCCGGCCTATTGAAATCCATAAGCGGGATAATATGAAAATTTCCATCCCCTGCATGCCCGGCAATAGTATAAGCAATATCATATTTTGAAAGGATTTGATTTAATTCTGGGATAAATTTCGGTAAAAATTCTGGACGAACTATCACATCATCAATAAACGGCGCAGTGCGCTTGCCCGCGACATGTTTTCTTAAAAGATTGAAGCTCTCCCGCCTGATATCCCAATACTTCCCTGCTTCAGCCACCGAGCGCGTGATATGCACTTTCACTTTGAAGTTCTTTAATCTTTCTGCCAATTTTTCACATTTCTTGTGCGCTACCGCTTCATT
>JBGQKV010000005.1:0-22203 GCA_041499755.1 Minisyncoccia bacterium | reverse complement strand
CCCGTACTGTTATGGGAGGTACCGTTAAAACAGCTACCGCCGGAACGGCTGCTCTGACTACTCTTGTCATGACATCTGGAGATAAAGATTACACAGTGAATATTGCCGTAGATACATCTCTTTTAAATGCAATTTGGCTTAAAATTGGCCTGTCTGCTTTTAAAGTAGGAGATTCTATACAGGTTTATGGCACGGTCAACACCAATATGACCATTGACGCCACTGTACTCCGAGACACCAGCATTAAAATTTAAAAAATTTTTAAAGGTTTTTAACCCCTCCGCTCGCGAGCGGAGGGGTTTTTTGTTATAATAAAAAAATGGAAAACAAGATTGAAACAGCAGTATTTGGTGGCGGATGTTTTTGGTGTACCGAAGCGGTCTTTAAAATGCTTAAAGGGGTTATTTCCGTAGAACCCGGTTACGCGGGGGGAGAAAAACCCAACCCAACTTATCTTGAAGTTTGTTCTGGAAAAACTGGCCATGCTGAAGTCACTAAAATAGAGTATGACCCGTCCAAAATTTCTTTCAAGGACTTGCTGACCGTATTTTTTGCCACTCATGATCCAACTACCCTAAACAGACAAGGGAATGATGTGGGTACACAATATCGTTCAGCTATTTTTTATACAAACTCAAACCAGAAAAAAGAAGCGGAAAATATGATAAAGGAAATAGACAAAAGCGTAGAAGGGGACAAGGTAGTGACCGAGGTCGTGCCGCTTGTAAAATTTTATCCGGCAGAAGAATATCATCGGGATTATTTTGCCAAAAATCCAGAGCAATCATATTGCCGCCTCATTATTAATCCGAAAGTTGAAAAAGTACAGAAACAGTTTGCGGAGTTGCTTAAAAGAAATGAAGAACGGTAAGGTAAAGCGGACAAAAATAATGGTCTTCGGGACTTTTGACGGCATACATCAGGGTCATTTGAGCTTTTTCAAACAAGCCAGAGCTTTGACCAGGAACCCATATCTCATAGTTTCTGTGGCGCGCAATCAGAATGTGCTTAAAATAAAAGGTAAAAAGCCTTTCTTCTCAGAAAAAAAACGACTTGCTCTGATAAAAAAAAACAAACTTGCCGATAAGGTAGTCCTGGGCGGCACCAAAAATTATCTGCCGCACGTAATAAAAGAGCGTCCGGATATCATAGCCCTAGGATATGACCAAAGAGCTTATGTTAAGAATCTAAAAAAAGACTTGAAAAATAAAGGTATTTTAGTGAGTATTGTCCGCCTAAAACCATATAGGGAAAAAACTTATAAAAACCACTTGCTAAAGAAAAGAAAATAAATATAATATAAAATTATGAATATTAAAAACTTATTTTCAAATAAGAACATAATCTCAGCTTTTTTAATTGGCCTAGTTTCGGCAGTTGTTATTATGGCGATAGCCTTGGGTACTATATGGCATTTTCGAGGAGACATTTTTAAATATTTTGCTGATGAATATATTAATTCCCCAGTAAACACAGGGTCAAATGAATCCACTAAGGCAATAGAAAAAACCAATATTTTCTCCCAAGATAATTTTGTAATTGATGCAGTGAAAAAAACAAATCCAGCCGTGGTCTCTATTGTCATCACCAAAGAAGTGCCAAAGTACGAGACTTATATAGACCCGAATCAAAATACAAATCCATTTGGCGATATGTTCCCCGGGGTTCCAAACTTCCTCTTTAATATTCCACAGCAGCGCCAAAATGGCACGGAGAAAAAAGAAATTGGCGGGGGTTCCGGATTTTTTGTCTCGGAGAGCGGACTTATCGTTACCAATAAGCACGTGGTAGATCAGACTGATGTGGAATACACGGTCTTTACCAATGATGGCAAAAAGCATTCGGCGAAAGTCGTCGCTCGCGATCCGGTGCTGGATATTGCGCTTATTCAAATTGACGGTTCTGGATACCCGTATCTTTCAATTGGCAATTCTGATTCATTGCAAGTCGGACAAAGCGTGATTGCAATCGGGAACGCTCTGGGAGAATTTCGCAACACTGTCTCGGTTGGTGTAATTTCTGGGCTCTCACGTTCTATCACAGCAGGAGATAACTTTGGAGCATCCGAACAGCTTGATAATATTATTCAGACAGACGCTGCCATCAATCCTGGGAACTCTGGCGGACCGCTGCTTGATCTTAATGGGAGAGTGATTGGAGTAAATGTGGCTGTAGCGCAAGGGTCACAGTCTATCGGTTTTGCGCTCCCTATAAATTCCGTTAAAGGCGCGATTGAGTCTGTCAAAAAAACCGGGAAGATCGTCCGCCCTTATTTAGGAGTCAGATATGTGGCTGTTACCCCGGAGCTCAAAGATAAAAACAACTTAACGGTTGATTATGGAGTTCTCGTGAAACAAGGAGCGGGTGTTAGCGACCTTGCGGTCATTCCAGGGTCTCCTGCGGATAAAGCTGGTATTGTGGAAAATGATATTATCTTAGAGATTGATGGAGTGAAATTAGACGACAAGACAAGTCTTTCTTCAATCATTCGGCAAAAATCTGTCGGTGATGTCATTACTCTAAAAATTCTTCACAAAGGAGAAGAAAAAACGGTGCAGGTAACCCTCGAAGCGGCAAAAGAGTAAATTATTTTATATCTCTCAACTTTAGCGATAAGAATAATCCTAAAAGAAGAATCGCGGAAAGGACAAAGAAGATATATCTGAAAGAGGGAAGTAGGAAAAGAATAGGGACAGCAAGCAGGGGAGCTATCAAATATGAAAGAGGATAATTGTTTCGGAAGAAGCTGATTTCGTCCGCTTCCCCGGCGGTGACTTCTTTGAAGAAATAGCTCTCGGACATTACTTCGATCGTTGCGGCTCCCACGCGGGTACCGAAAAGGATGAGTGCCCAAAGAATCAAAATACCGTCCGGTATTAAAGGTATTAAAAAAGTGAAAATTGTGATTATTACAAATCCGGCAGTAATCATTTTCTTTTCGCCCATTTTATCTGAAAGTTTCCCAAGGGGATAGTCTAAAATGACAAAAGGCAAGAGCATTATGGTAAATATTATCCCTATCTTGTCCCAGCCGAAGCCGAGGTTCTCGTGCAGGTAGATCGGCGTGTAAATGACCATCCAGGCAAAAAAGAATTTTAAGATAAAATTTACAAGGTAAATATTTCTCAAGTTTTTTCTGCGGAGAAATATTTTAAAAGTCTTACGTATTGATATCCTCTCATAGATCGGATCCTGAAAATCGCGCATGAATATCACAAAAATTCCGGCAACTAGGGTCATAAAGCCGGCTGAAAGAAGATAAATGCCCTGGAAAGAGCTTTTGGCTATGACCGATCCGGAGATCATCTGCGCTACAACCCAGGCGGAATTTATGAAAAAGAGATATAGCCCGCGGAATTTGCCGATAGAAGTGCTTTGCGATAAATCTTCTATAAAAATATCCAGTGTGGCAATGATGAAATTCGTGGAGATGAAATAAACCGCGAAAGCAAGTATAGCTAGCACGCTGTTTCCGGTGAAAGAAAGCAGAAGAAGAGAGATAAAGCTTATGGCGGAAAAACACAAAGTAGCCCTGCGGTTTCCGAGGCGGGAGAGGAGCTCGGACATCTTGAAAAGCCCCCAAATCGTAAGAATGGATGAGATCGCATACACAAGGCCGATATAATCTTTATTTATAAAATTTTCGAGAAAGCTGGAGTTTATATAAGCAGTCAGCGCAAAACTGATGGAAAATAGGAATCCGGCAAGATATATTATTTTTCTGCTGTGTGCCATTTTAAACGCTTAGAATAACCGGTATCACCAGCGGGCGTTTGGCGGTCTTTTGATAAAGGAATTTTGAGACATTGTCTCCCAGGCTGTTTTTGATAACGTCAAAATCTGTGGGGCGCATATTGGCTGTGCCATCCTCCACTGTTTTTTTAATAATCATCCGGCAAGCGCGAAGCAACTCCTGATTTTCTTTCAGATAAACGAAACCGCGGGATATCAGATCCGGGGATTTTCTCAGTTTTCCCGTATTGTTATCCACTACCGCTATAATGACAAACATCCCGTCTTGGGCGAGCATGACCCGATCACGGATAACGACATCTTGGGTATCGCCGACAGACATACCATCTACCATCATCGGGGCGGAGGGAGCACGCTCCTTCCGTATTTGTATTTTGTTTCCGTCCGGGGATATTTCAATGATGGAGCCATTGTCTGGAACCACAATATTCTCCTCGCTCATACCCAATTCTATAGCGAGTTCTTTGTGCCGTACGAGCATTGAGTGCCAGCCGTGAATCGGGATAAAAAATTTCGGATGAGTTTTTCGGTGCAGCCACTTTATATCTTCTTGGTTGCCGTGGCCGGTAGCATGAACAAAGTCTTCGCCAGAAGTACGATAGCTTATAATCCGCACCCCTTGCCTAGTCAATCCGTCCTTCATTTTTTGAACATGGAGTTCGTTGCCCGGAACAATGGAAGCGGAGAGTATTATCGTGTCTCCTTTATGCAGAGAAAATTTTGTGTGGGTACGATTAGCGGCACGATTAAGCGCGGAGAATTCCTCTCCTTGAGCCCCAGTCATCAGAATCACCACTTTGTTCGGCGGATAGTTATTTGCTTCCTCTATTGATATGACAGTTCCTTTTTTTGGTTCGAATAATTTTGCCTCTATGGCCACCTCGATATTTGTTTTCATTGAACGCCCTTCTAAAGCAATTTTCTTTCCTAGTGACTCGGCAAATTTTACGACATAAGCGAGCCGAGTAATATGCGAAGCGAAAGCCGCGATGATTATCCGTCCATTTATTCTTTTTATCAAATTCTCCAGTCCTTGATGCACTTTTACTTCAGGCAGTGAGAAGCCCTCATTTTCAATGTTAGTGGAGTCGGTCATTAAAAGGAGCACCTTTGCTTTGTCGAAAATAGAATATTCCTTTTCTTCTTGCTCGGATACTACTCCATCCACTTGGTCGAGCTTGTAGTCTCCCGGAGTGACAATCCAACCGTGGGGGGTATCTATGATTATACCCATAGAATCCGGTATGGTATGGGTGACGCCAAAAATTTTTATTTTCAATTTTCCACAGGTTACAGTTTCATCACGTTCCACTGTGACAGTATTCATTGCCGGCAAATGAGGGAATTCAGCTTGACGCTTTTTCATCATGAGGATGGATAGGTTTCTGGAATATACTGGCGGGTTGCCTATGCGAGAAAGGACCAACGGCACTCCTCCAATATGGTCAAGGTGGCCATGCGTTATAAAAAGCGCGCGGATTTTATCCTTGCGCTCTTCAAGGTAGGTAGTGTTCGGTATGACATAGTCTACGCCAGGGGTGTCCTCGGTGGAAAAATGCATGCCAGCGTCTATTACGATTATATCTTCTCCTATTTCAATAGCGGTCATATTCTTACCTATTTCCTCCACCCCCCCGAGAGGGATTATGCGGATTACCCCGTCTGCCGGTGGCGGTATTTTAGGAGATGAGATTCTAAAGGCCGAAGTCTTATGCTCCGGTCTAGCGCTGCCGTGCATGCTCTTGCGCCCACGGCCAAATTTAGAGTATTGAAAAGTAGAACTTTTTGGCACCCTTCTCTCCACCTTCTTGCTTTTATGATCAGCGTGCATAAAATTAGCCGGAGGAGTATCTTTGCTTATAGCGCTGAATGACAGTCTTGTTTTTTTTCTCATAATTTTTTATCTATTTTTCCCTATAGTTTAATGGGCAAATATTTTCCAGATTTTATCTTTTGCCACAGACCAGTCGTAAACGTTTAAAAAACGGTCAGAAGGGGAAGTAATATGATCGATGGAAAGGTTTGTTAAGTCTTTTGAAACTATGTAAATGAATTTAGGGCTATAAAGGAATACTGCAGGCATATCCTTATTTATCTCATCTTCAAATTGGGAATATTTTTTTATTCGGCTTTTTTCGTCTACAGTCACCAAGGCATCCTCTAGTATTTTATCTACCTTGGCATTTGTATACATTGCGACATTGAGCCCCGGATCCTTGCGCTGGGAAGAGTGCCAGAAAGCGAAAAGGTCAGACTCGTGGCTTATAATCTCGCCAAAGAGCAAGGCGTCGTATTTTCTAGGGCGGATCACAGATTGATTCAGATTTCCGATCTCAAAAGTTTTTATATCTACCCTTATGCCGATTGCTGCCAAATCTTCCTTTATAAGCTCAGCAGTTTTTGAAAGCTCCGGAGCGTTTCCCGTCGATATTGAAAATTCCAAAGCGAGAGCTGTTTTCTTTTTTTTCTTATCAATCACAGTTTTTTGTAAAAATCCGTTTGCGTCCGTGGTCCATCCGTCTTTCGCCAAAATGTCTTTGGCTTTTTGCAAGCTTTCCTCCCGTGTCGGGTTAATACTTTTACTTAGTTTCTGATAAGCGATTAGATTTGGAGGTATTGGCCCGTCTATCGCCACCCCATAGCCAGCGAGTACTTCGCGAATAATTCTGTCTTTATCTACCGCTTGATCGATCGCTTCGATTATGTGCTTGTCGGTAAAGATTTGTGCTTGGCTTTGATTGAAAAAAAGGCCGAAGACTCGGGGAAGCACGGAAGATTCCACCTGGTATCCTTTTTCTTTTAATAGATTGGCATTCTCCGGCGTGATAGAGCTTACTTGTTCTATCTCATTTTTCTCCAGAGCGGACAATAAATCAGCTTCGTTTGAGTAAAATCTCAAAGTTATATCCGATATATAAGGCCTGCCCAAGGTGAATTTTTTGAACAATATCAATTTATAAGAGTCTACAATACCGGAAGATTGTGAGCTTCTTTTTGAGACCATATAAGGGCCTGAGCCGATAGGGTTGATATTATAATTAGAGAGTTCTATTGGCGATTTGCTCCAGAGCAAGGCGGGCATGATGCCGAGGGTGGCATTTTCCAAAAATGACGCATACGGCTGTTTTAAGGTAAAAACCAAAGTCTTTTCGTCTTTTTTCTCGACAGTTATCCCGTCCCAGTTGCCCTTACGAGGACTTTTTATTACCGGGTCCTTGGCTTCATTTATAGTAAATATTACATCGTCCGCGGTGACCGGAGAGCTATTGTGAAAATAAATGTTATCTTTTAAAACAAAAGTGTAAGAAAGCCCGTCTTTCGAAACGCTGTAGCTTTCTGCCAAGTCTGGGATGATAGATCCATCTGGGGATTTTCTCATAAGTCCGGAATAGATGAGCGAGGTCAGATCTCTGTCGGCATCTGATAATGCCAGCACTGGATTGATAAATCTAGGTGTGCCTATTATCCCTTCAGAAAGGCTGCCTCCGCGCATTGGCGCTAGAACCATAAAGGCCTGATTAATATTTTGGAGAATAGTAATGGTCGTTACGACGAGTACCAAGCAAAGAGCTACAAAGACCGCTCGTTCTTTATTGGAGAAAGAAGAAATAGCCGTCCTTATTTCATTTTTAGACGGCAATTTAAAGCGGCTTTTACGACTGGATTCATTTTCCATAAATTAAAATAAGAGATAAAGCCTCGATGCGTTATCTAGCTTTTTGCTTTTATAAGTATAGCCAAAAATGCCAAAACTGCAAGTAAGATTCCTAAAACGATCGAAAGGTAAAAAAGGAATTTTTCAAACCCTCGGCGGGTGTGGTGAAAAGATCCGCCGTCTCCGCCACCGAGAGCCCCGCCTACCCCCGCGCCGGATTGTTGGAGTAGTATTGACGCTACTAAAATGACCGAGACGATAATCTGGGCATATGGAAGTATTCTAGTAATAATCTGCATTTCCCCATTATTGCACATTGGATCCTATATTGCAAATGAAAAAAACAGGGGGTATAATTCTATGATATGCAAACCAATAACATTTCAATCTTAGATTTATTTAAAAAACTATTTCATAATTTTAATGCCCGAGCCATGAAGGATGCGACGGTGGCTTTCAAGAAACATTTAAATGATGGAGGGAAAATGTTGTTGGCGATGGGCGGGGCGATGTCTTCCGCGCAGCTCGGCGTCACCCTTGCGCCGATGATCAAGCAGGGCAAGATTCATGCCATATCCTGCACCGGAGCAAATTTGGAAGAATCAGTTTTTCGGCTGGTGGCGCATAATAGCTATAAAGATTATCCGGACTACCGCTATCTCACCAAAGAAGACGATGAAGCTATTTTAAACAGGGGAGAGCGCCGGGTGACAGACACCACTATTCCGGAAGAAGAAGCTTTCCGGGTCATAGAGCCGATAATCTTAAAAAAGTGGCAGGAGGCGGAGAAAAAGGGAGAGCGTTATTTTCCGCATGAATATTTTTACCAGATGCTTCTTTCGGACGATTTGAAGGGCAAGTACGAAGGAAACCCGGAGCATTGCTGGCTCTTGGAGGCGGCCAAGAAAAATTTGCCTATCGTCGTGCCTGGCTGGGAAGATTCCACTTTGGGAAACGTTTTTTCCTCTTGTTGCAATGACGGCTTGGTGAAAGACCCCAGAGTTGTGAAAACGGGGATTGAATATATGATATATCTTTATGAAAAATACCCAGAACTTGCAAAAAATGGCCCGGGGCTTGGCTTTTTCCAAATTGGCGGCGGCATTTCCGGGGATTTCCCGATCTGCGTCGTGCCTTCCATTAAATATGATTTGAAAAAGCCGGTGCGTCCGTGGGGATATTTCTGCCAGATTTCAGATTCCACCACTTCTTACGGCTCATATTCCGGCGCCACACCCAACGAAAAAATCACTTGGGATAAATTGACCAAAGATACCCCAATGTTTGTCATTGAGTCGGATGCCACTATCGTCGCACCACTTATATTTGAGGCAGTACTGGATCGGTACGCAATAAGCCTCAAATAATCTAGTTGTAATTCTTTTATAAAAATGAAAAGAACTGTTCAAGCGATATTTATAGTAGCTTTGTTTGTCTTGCTGATCTGGGCAGGTAATTTTTATTGGCATAATCTTCGAGGCGCGTTACCAGCTGTGCAGAGTCCCGCAAAGGGAGATCAAGCAATTACAGATACAAATACGACGGGTATACCTCTGACATTACCGAAGGGTTTTTCTATTTCTACCTATGCAAAGGATTTAGTGAACCCGAGGGTTATGCTAAACTATAATTCTAATTTGATCGTCAGTATTCCAAGCGAAGGAAAGGTTGTTGAGTTAAAAGATCTTGATGGAGATGGCTTTGCAGAAACTCATGTGACACTAGCGGAAAATTTAAACAAACCGCACGGCCTTGCTGAGAGATGTACAGGCGATGATACTCCAAAAAATCCTTTAGTGTGCAAATTTTATGTTGCTGAGACCAGTCAAGTTTCTGAATTTGATCGTGATTGGCTAGCCGACACCGATGCTGAACATCCATTCAAACTTACGAATAAAAAGAAATTATTTGACTTGCCAGCGGGTGGCACTCATTCCACTAGGACGATAATTTTTGAACCATATCCAAATCAAAACAAGATGCTAGTATCGATTGGTTCATCTTGTAATGTTTGCAACGAAGCTGATCAGAGACGAGCCAAGATTTTAGAATATGATTTTGACACTGGCAAGGTTGAAACATTTGCTAAAGGGCTACGCAATTCAGTTTTTATGGCGATTCATCCGGTCTCCGGTAAAATCTGGGCGACCGAGATGGGCCGCGATCTGCTGGGCGACGATATTCCGCCGGATGAAATAAATATAATTGAGAAGGGGAAAAATTATGGCTGGCCAAATTGCTATGGCCAGAATATTCACGATGATAATTTTGATAAAAATACTTATATCCGGAACCCGTGCATGGAGCCTTTTGAAACGCCGGCACACATTGATCTACAGGCGCACTCCGCTCCGCTCGGCCTTGCTTTTATTCCAGAGGAAGGCTGGCCGGAAGATTATTGGTATAATATGCTCGTCTCTTATCACGGCTCTTGGAATAGGACTGTGCCGACTGGCTATAAAGTGGTGAGATTTAAGTTGGACTCCAAGGGCAATTACCTCGGCCAAGAAGATTTTATTACTGGCTGGATTAAAGATGGCAAGGTTTATGGCCGGCCGGTGGACATCTTAGTACAGCCTGGAGGTACCATATTTATTTCAGACGATAAAGCAGGCGTAATCTATAAAGTGGTCAAAAGATAGCTATTTTCTCATATATGATGTATAGTGAAAACTGTGCTCAGGCACAGAAACAAACGTCGAGGTTTCAAGCAACAAAACTAATCAAAATAAAATCATATGATGACCGGAACAATCAAGACTCTTACGGATAAAGGATTTGGATTCATTGCTCGCGAAGGCGAAGCAAAAGACCTTTTCTTCCATTCAAAAGAACTCGTTGGCGTCACTTTTGACGAATTGAAAGTGGGCGACACCGTCTCTTTTACCCTCGTTCAGACTGACAAAGGCCCTGCGGCAACGCAAGTATCTCGCGCATAATAGCCGAGATAAATGAAGAACAAAAATACCTCTCATTAAAAAGGGGTATTTTTGTTTGACTAAAATGTTTATTTATGATATTATCATAACAAGGATGTTTTTTGATAACATTTAAAGTATATGTTTAACCTTTAAAACCTTACAACAATGATAAGCCAAAAAAGAAAAGCTAGGTATTTAACTCTACTTGAATTGCTGGCAGTTAATATACCAAATATCAAAAAAGAAGAAAGAGAACTTCTTTTAAAAATTATAAAAGATACACCGCTTGACAACCTAAAGAAAAATTCAAATGAACAAGAACTCAATAGGCTGGGTGAGGACAATCATATTTCTTATGAAACTATGATAAAAATGGAAAATTTTATAAAGAAAATTCCTTCCATTTTAGCTGAAAGAGATCAGTTCCAAGATGAAGTTAATATCTTGAAACAAAGATTGAGTTTCGTAGGCGCGGTGGCACATCCCGCTGAATACCAAAGTGCGCTCAAAATAAAGATCGCAGACATTAGAGATATTGAGTTCTCGGTATTTGCTCAACGAGACCTACTCAATGCCGGAATTGAAACTTTGGGGCAGTTGAAATCCCTTACCAACCTGCAAATTTTTAGAATCCTGGGTCGTAAACGAAGCGGAGTCATTTTAATGATTGAGGGATTGTTAGCCCGCTACTGGCTGTTTAGAAATGTTTAATGGGATTTTTTTAAGCCCGCGTGCAAACCGCGGGCTTTTCTTATACTCAGAGTAGTAGCTATTCTCCTAGTTAGGTATATAATTATGGAAACCCCAGAAGAAAAGAAAGAATGAGGTAAAGTAGCAATGCACCATTTTGTTTTTCTTGGCGTATATACTTATATGTCAAAGAAAAAAGCAATGTTATCGTTAGCGGCTATTATGCTCTTCGCCGGTACTGCCGGTTTTACAGCCTATGCTTCCAACATGGAAGGGACGCATGGTCCAAGGTCTGGTTTTAGCATTAAAAATCTTTCAAAGGCTAACAAATTTTCATTAGGTGAAAATGTTAAAAGAAAGCGAGGAAAAGGCAAAAGCCAGGGTGTTTCAGGCACAGTCTCTGCGATAAGCGGGTCTATTATCAGTGTCACAGCCAAAGACAGCTCTATCTATAGTGTGGATGCGACCAATGTGAAGACTATCATGAAATCTTCGGCATCCTTAGGCACACCGACAATTGTCATCAAGGTTTCAGATATTGCCGTAGGGGATACGATCATGGCGCGAGGGATTTTGACTGACAAGACGCTCGTAGCCAGGAGTATTTTTGATGGGCAAATGCCGGAGATGAGAAGGAGTAAAAATCACTTGAAATAGTTGCCTCAATATGTTATTGTGATACTTAATTTAGTTATTCACAAAACAATTTAAAAAAGAAGGAGGGCACTTGAATCTACGACCAAAACAAATTCCAGACTTAAAACCACGACCTTTTAGTGGTGAATACGTCAGAAGCACATCCTCTCACACCTTAGAGAGCGACAATCGCAAGCCGGTCAAGAAGATTAAATATCAACCGGAATACTTTGTCTCTCCGATTGGACAGTCTTCCGCTCAGGGTATCGCTACCTATCTCAGCTTGCCTCCAGGATTAGACAATCTTCGGAACCTCTGCTATTTTGGCAATAGGCGGGCTAGAAGAGATATGCATCCAGTTTTGCCTGACCAGCTACGCAATTTAAAAAGTTCCGAATTTTCTTTCTTCACATTTTGCCAGCAGACGAAGTATGGCCGAAAGCAGTTTATTAATTCTCACAACGTGAGCGGGAAAGAAAAAGAGACAGAAATTGAAAAGAGCGTTGAGGCGCTAAAAAGCTGACCTCGGCACAGGTGTTATGTTTTAATTCCCCGGATCGAAAGGTCCGGGTTTTTTATTTATGCTATAATATATCTATGCAACCCAGAAGACATGAAAAGACATTTACCGAAAAAGTATTGGCTGTCGTAAAGACCATTCCGCGCGGGCAGGTTTTGACTTATAGTGAAGTGGCTTGGAAAGCCGGCAACCACAATGCTTATCGCGCTGTGGGCACGATATTATCGAAAAATTTTGACCCAAAAATCCCTTGCCATCGAGTCATCAAGTCTGATGGTGATATAGGGGAGTACAATCGTGGCAAAGCGGAAAAGCTGAGGAAGCTCCGCGCTGAGGGGGTCAAGATCGCTTTACAGGGAAAATAGTGGTATAATGGGTTTATTATAAGTTTTAATAATTTAGTAGAAATAAAAATTTATGGCAGATAAAAAAGTTTCCGCATTTATGAAGCCGATGAATATAAGCGCTGATCTAGCCGCTGTGGTCGGTAAAGGTCCTATGCCTCGCTCTGAAGTGGTGAAAGCTTTGTGGGTATACATTAAAAAGAATAACCTTCAGGATCCAAAGAACAAGCGCAATATCGTCGCTGATGACAACTTAAAGAAAGTATTTGGTGGAAAAGCAGTGGTGAATATGTTTGAAATGACGAAGCTCGTCTCAAAGCATCTCTCGTAGTAATGAGTTATTTAACGAATGTCTTTTTAAGAATTGAAGAGAAGGCTCGCAAGTATTTTGAGAAGTATCCGTTCATTCACGCGTTTTTAGCGGGCTTCGGCGTGATACTTTTTTGGCGCGGGGCGTGGGAGATTGCCGATATGGCAAATATCGGACCGCTGGCTTCAGTCATAATAGGGTGCCTTATGCTCGGCGGCATCGGACTATTTATTCAGACCTTCGTCGGTAATGCTATCATCATCAAGAGTGTGGAGAAAGAAAAACAAGCCGAGCAAAAAACAGAAAAAGAAGTGAAAGAAGAAGAAGTCACTCTGGCAATGCTTGCTAGAAAGCTTGAAAAGCTAGAAGCGAAAATAGATTCTCTTAAAAAATAAAAAAATTAACGATGGATATTTTTGCGCATACACTTTGGACGAATGCAGTGGCCCGCGGGGCAAATTCTGTTGCAGATAAAAAATTTACCCGAACTGGAGAACAGGGCGGGAATAAACAGTTTCACTTGAACGTCGGCTGGACAGCATTCTGGGGAGTTTTTCCGGACTTATTTGCTTTTACTATTCCATCTGCAATACGAATAATTTCTATTTTAACTGGTGGCACAATGCTTTCTAATTTTTTCCAACGTCCGTCACTCTCAGAAGAAAGTCTGCATAACGGATTTAGCCTTGCCCACGATCTTTATCAATACAGTCATTCACTCATAATCTGGGCAATAGTATTTTTAATTGTTTGGGCTATTTTTAAACGTCCGAGGTATGAGCTCCTCGGCTGGGCGCTCCATATACTGATAGATATTCCATCTCACGCTCTAGCATTTTACCCAACGCCTTTTCTTTTCCCGATTTCAAATTATCATTTCCCATATGGCGTGCCATGGAGCAATCAGTGGTATATGTTGATAAATTACTCAGCTCTCCTGATAATTTGGGGAAGAATATTTTTTAAAAAATTGGCAAATAAAGTGATATAATTAAGTTATGACTAATTTGGGAAAGCTAGCCCTATTAATACTAATAATTGTCTTAGCAGGTGCAGGGTTTTTGATTTTTAAACCCAATAATAGTATAGCTCCAGGACCAATACCAGAGCCGATAGCATCTGCCGGCTTTGTAGCAGGGCATGTGACTATCGGGCCATTTTGCCCAGTGGAGCAGGTTGGGCATCCGTGTACTGTTCCACCAGAAGCGTACACTTCGCGTGAAGCAGTAGTGTATGCTAGTGATCAAACAACTGTAAAAGAAAGAGTTCATTTAGATACACAAGGGAATTATAAAATAGCTATTGGGCCGGGAAATTATTTCGTGCAAATAGTGCCAGCCGGGATTGGGCCTGGCGAGAAAAAAGCATTTACTGTAGTGTCTTACAAAACTACGACAGTTGATTTTGATATAGATACAGGTATCAGATAATATGAAACGCTATTTACATTTTCTCCTTCTCGGTGTCGAGATACTTGCTGCTTTTATTATTCTCACTAATTTAGTTATTTATTTTTCTACGAAATCGCATATTTATAAAAATATTGAAGACACTCCAAAAGCGCAAACGGTAATTATTCCCGGAGCGGCGATATTTCCAAACGGCGCGCTGTCTTCCATTTTTAAAGATAGGGTAGATAAAGCAATTGAAGTGTATAAGACGGGAAAAGTCTCAAAGATTTTGGTGTCAGGGGATAATAGCACGGTCTCGCATAATGAAGTAAATCCTGTGCGCAATTATCTTTTACAGCAGGGCGTGCCGGATGCAGACATTTTCCTGGATCATGCTGGTTTTGATACTTATAGTACGATGTACCGCGCGCGGGATATTTTTAAAGTTGAATCTATGATTATTTCCACGCAGTCTTTTCATTTACCTCGTTCGCTATTTATAGCGCACTCTCTCGGTATGACCGCCTATGGTATCTCTGCTGACTCTGGCCATATTCTTTTTAAGAATTATATTCGCGAAGTTTTTGCCAACGAAAAAGCCGTAATGAATCTAATACTTCACCGCAAGCCCAAGTTCTTGGGGGATATTATATCTATTACCGGCGATGGTAGGAATTATCCATAATAAAAAACACCCCAAACGTGAGTCAGGGGTGTTTTTTATTTAAATTAATCTTTAACAATAATTTTACCTTTCATCATTGGGTGAAGGGTACAGTAATAGTTGAAAGTACCTTCACTGGTAAAAGTGAAACTGTAAGATTGTCCAGGGGAAAGAGTTCCTGAATTAAGGACATTACCTGAATCAGAGGTGACGGTATGAGAAACAACGTCGTCATTGACCCAGGTGACTTTTGTTCCAGTTTTTACGGTCAGTGTTACCGGATTGAATAAGAAATTTTTTATTCCAACACTGGCTGTTTTAATGGTGCCGGTATTTAGTAGACCGTGAATTGAGATAACGCCATCATCACCTATATCAAGTTTTTCGTCGGCCTTAAGCTCAAAATTTGCTTTTACACTGCCATCAATATCCATCCCTTCTGTATCATCAGAGTCGGTGTGGCCACCGGAAATATTCACAGTGCTATCGGCATTCACAGTCACAGTTGCTTGGCTCTTAGTTTCTGTCTTTACCACAGGAGCAAAGATATAACCTCCATTACCAGTCATGTGTAGTGATTTGTCGGCCATGAAATCAAAATTAACGCTCGAGGTCATATCGCTTTTGACTACCAGAGTCGTATTTATTTTTAACTCACCTGATGGCAATTTTGCCTCACTTATTGCTCCAGCTTTTGTCTTTACGATAATCTTATCGACTGATAGACGTACCATGTCATAAGTGCCGGCAGCTACTGATGCGTCCGCAAAGACTTTGCTTTCGTTCTTGGCATTCAAGTCAAGCAAGTTGTAAGTGTGCGGGGCGCTTGAAGCGCTGACCCAGCCGCTTGCATCGCTGTGCACACTTGCTCCGCTCACAATCATATCTATCTCGCTTATGGAACTCATATCCATCGTAGCGTCAGTGACGGAAAACACTACTCTACCCGTAGCACCTGCATTTTGGGTCGTGCCAGGAGTGTTTGTTTGGTAATTGTTTTTCGGCATTTTCCCCCAAAGATATATGCCGCCGACGATAACTAAAAGTACTATGATAACTCCAATTGTTTTATTCATCCCGTTAGAAGTTATACTAACTTTACTTAATTTATAAATAACGATAGATAACTTTAATTATATTGATAATAGAATCCTATTAGGTTAATTTCTAACGGGATTCATTATTTCTAATATTAAAATTGATAATAACTAGAGTATCTCCTCGACAGAAGACACTATACTGGTATTTTACACCTACCATATTATGACGTAAAGTGGATACTGTTATTACAGCTTTATATGATAATATATGGGTATGCTTAAGGAATTCAAACAATTTTTACTAAGGGGGAATGTGGTGGATTTGGCCGTCGGCGTGGTCATCGGGGCAGCTTTTGGCACCATTGTCAGCGCGCTCGTTTCCGACCTGCTCACTCCTTTTATTTCCGCCATTGCCAAAGTGCCAGATTTTTCTGGTTGGTTTTTTGTCATTAACGGGAGCAAGTTTATGATCGGCCACTTTATCAATGCTCTCATTTCCTTTGTCCTCGTAGCGGCCGCGGTATTTTTCTTTATAGTAAAGCCGATGAATCTGCTCGTAGAGCGTTCCCGCAAAGGCCCACCTGCCGACCCAACGACCAAAAAATGCCCCGAGTGCCAAAGCGAAATCCCTCTCTCCGCAAAGCGTTGTTCTCATTGTACGCAATTGGTGGGGTAGGAGATTGTATGTTTTAGTACAAAAACTTTTATTATTAATACTTATACTGGAGGTAAAATCGCTATGGCGATTTTACCTCCAGTAAGTGTCAATGTCAATACCAACATTACTATAGAAAGTTTATCTATAAATGATTTGTTGGGAAATATAGAGTTTCTCACAAGATCAATTATATCAAGAAAATCTTAAAATAGTAATAAAATCGTCCTTAAATGACCTGTTTACGTTTTTAGTTATTAACTTCAGTAACCCTTCCCAAGAATAATTATAAAAGCTATAATAGAATTAATGAAGAATAAAGAGAAAAAATTAACATATATTAGCCTATTTAGTAGTGCTGGTGTTGGATGCTATGGTTTCTCTCAAGAAGGATTTGATTGTATCGCGACTGTTGAATTAATTAATAGACGTTTGGAAGTTCAAAAACATAATAACAAATGTTTTTATCCAAGTGGATACATTGCTGATGATCTAACAAAAAGATCTACTCAAGAAAAAATATTCTCTGAGATTGATCTCTGGAAATCAAAGCAAGGAATAAAAGAGGTTGATATGCTTTTAGCGACCCCACCATGTCAGGGTATGTCAGTTGCTAATCATAAAAAGGGCGACGAGCTAGCTCGTAACTCTCTTGTTGTTGAATCAATTAATCTTGTCGATAAAATTCAGCCTAGAGTATTTCTTTTTGAAAACGTCAGAGCATTTCTCTCTAGTGCTTGTACTGATATTGATAAAACCCCAAAGACTATTCGTAAAGCAATTGAAACTAATCTCGGCGGAAAATATAATATTCACTATCAAGTAATAAATTTTAAAGATTATGGTAACCCATCAAGTAGAACACGAACACTCGTAATTGGTATTAGAAAAGATATCCTTGAAATTACCCCTCTAGACTTAATGCCTAATCTAAAAGAGGGAAGAACATTAAGAGATGCCATTGGTTCCTTACCCCCTCTAAAGAAAATGGGAGAAGTATCGAAGAATGATATCTATCATAATTTTAGACCATACTCAGAACATATGCTTCCTTGGATCGAACACACAAAGGAAGGACAATCGGCTTTTGATAATGATGATCCTAAACGAAGACCTCATCAAATTAAAAATGGCAAATTAATATATAATGAAAATAAGAACGGCGATAAATATTCTAGATGTTATTGGGATAAAGTAGCTCCTTGTGTCCACACCCGAAATGACATTTTTGCGAGCCAATCGACCATTCATCCAAAAGATAATAGGGTTTTTAGTATTAGAGAATTAATGCGAATGATGTCTGTGCCAGAGTCATTTAGCTGGGTATCAATGTCGTTGAATGACCTTAATAAACTTTCAGAAGAAGAAAAGAGGAAAATTCTTAAGAAAGAGGAAATAAATATACGTCAGTCTCTTGGCGAGGCAGTTCCTACTATTATTTTTAACTGTATTGCTAAGAATTTTAAGTCTAAATTTAAATTAATTGAAATAAAAGAGAATAAAATTAAAAAAATAATAGACAATAAAAAATTAGATATAGAAGAAAACCTTAAAGGTTTCATAAAAGAAAATATTAAGGGAGATTTAAGTTATGTTGAGCTAGCAAAAATAGTTGAACTTTCAAATGCTCAACGTCTCAAGCATGCTGCCTATTACACTAGACAAGACATATGTTTTACTCTTATCAAAGACTTACCTGACGCTTCAAAATTTGAAAAGCTGGCAATTCTAGAGCCATCAGTTGGTGCTGGAAATTTTATACCTCTTCTTTTAGAGAAATATAAAACTGTTAAAGACGTGGAAATAGATGTTATCGACATAGACAAGAACGCCATAGATGTTCTAAAGCTCTTACTTAAGAAACTCAGCATACCAAAGAATGTAAAAATTAATATTATCAATGCTGACTTTCTTTTGTATGGTGAAACAAATCTTTTTAATCAGTCAAGGCGTTACGATATTGTAATCGGTAACCCACCTTTTGGTGATATATCTGAAAACAAAGAACTACTTAATCTATATAAAAAAGATAAATATAATACCGAAACAAATAATTTGTTTTCTTTCTTTCTTGAAAAAGCCATTCAATTAGGTGATATAGTAGGAATGATTATTCCAAAAAGCTTTTTATCTGCACCTGAATTTAATAAAACAAGAAAATTGGTTTCTTCTTTTGCTGTAGAGAAAATAATGGATTATGGTGAAAAAGGTTTTAAAGGTGTGAAGATAGAAACCATAAGTTTAACTATTGATACTAGAATAAAGGGCCATAGGACGTTAGTTGAGTCTTATGTAAAAAACGAAGTTGGATATAAAGATCAGTCTTATATATGTTCAGAAGAATTCCCTTACTGGCTTGTTTATAGAAATGAGTTTTTCGATTCTGTAGCAAAAAAGCTTCGATTTAATATATTTACTTCTTATCGTGATAGACAAATCACAAAGAAGATAACAAAGAATAATGGGAAAATCAGAGTATTAAAATCAAGAAATATAGGAAGAAATCAGATTGTTAATATTCCAGAATACGATTCGTATGTTGATTCATTAGATGGTCTTTCAATATCAAAATTCTTGAATAAAGAAAACAGTGTTTTAGTACCAAATCTAACTTATGCGCCACGCGCGTCTTTCTTACCCGATAACGCTATTGTCGATGGTTCTGTTGCGATATTAACTCCTAAATTAGGTGAGAATAAAATAACTGAAAAAGATTTAGACTATTTTGGAACGGAGGAATTTACCGAGTTCTATAGAGTTGCAAGAAATCTTGGTACTCGCTCGCTTAATATAGATAATAATTCAGTATTTTTTTTTGGAGTCAAACATTAATTTCTATAAGCTTTTTTTATTGAAGTACGTATTTCATCAAACGAAAGATTATAGGCGAATTTTGTCTTGAGACCAGTATTTATTACCCCTATAAAAGATTCACGAGAATAATCAAATTCTCCTTTTCTTATTGAATTTTCAATACTATGTGATTTCTCTAATAAGCAAAGGCACTGATATTCTCGATCAATAATAGATGTTTTGTTGTTGGGGTGTGCTTTCGTATTATGTTGTGTAGGGGTAAGACGTATTAAATTTTCTAAACGATCAGCTAACTGTGGGAACTCCTTTTCTGGAAATATGTGATGGATCTGTGTTGCTTCTCCTGTTGACCATTGGTCTTGAACTTCTGATTGTGAGTGTAATTCTTTAATTCTTTTTTTTGCCGCACTCACCCTTTGTACTGGATCTTTACGAACAGCAAGCAATTCTTTTTGTTTCTGCCTAGAAATACTTTTAGGTTTCTTTTTATCACGAAAGTTAACTCTATTATAAACTAGATCGCTAGTCATAAAAGGAAATTTACTCATATGCCCTCCAACACTACCGGGCATCCTATATTCAGAAGCTAGTATGTTAAATACTTTAGGGAATATTCTACGAGGTTCATCTTTCCCTTTAATTGGGGTGTGTCCAATTATAAAGTTTTCAAAATGTTTTTTAAGTTCGTGAAAATGAGTTTTATCTAGAGATCCATTTAGGTAGTGGTCGCGATATTGTTCGATATATTTATAAAAACCACTGTTAATAAGTAGTTTAGTTACATAGTGAAAAAGAAACGTATAAGCATACTGTGAACCAAGAGCTATTTGTTCTAGTAAGTCTGGTTTAACTATTACATAACCAACTGCACTACCAACTTTACCTTTTTCTTTAACAATGCCTGCAAAGCGCAAAGTTTGAATTATTTGTGCTGGCCACTTGTCATACTCACTTTCTGTACTTTTTTCACCGGGAACTGGTTTACTAAATTCTCGTGCTACATTTTTAATAAAATACTGAGAATGTTCAATTTCTGGCGTAGTAAAGACAGTATCTTTTCTTAAGCTTGTTTGTGCAATAATGCAATCTGCTACAAATCGAAGTACGTCAGGTGTAACTTTCTGATCCATAAAACGAGAATAACCTTTAGATTTTTTGCGTATATCTAGGTTTATTTTTGATAAATGGCTTTGGATTGAATCTTCAAATGACATATCTTGAATATACAATATAGTTAAATATTTTACAACATTATTAAAATAATGGAAGGTAATAGATCTATAATAAGAATGTCACATTTAGACTCCTTTAAAGAGAATAACCAAGAAATAAAATGCTATAATAGTTCTATTATCAATAACCTAAAAATATACACATATGGCAAAAGGACAAGGGGCTAGAAAAGAGAAGAAAAAGCCGAAAAAGGACAAGAAGAAATAGCACATAAAAAGCCTGTAAAAACAGGCTTTTTATGTGGTTGACCCCATTAGAGGGTCGCTATCTCTAACGGGGTTGACTTAGCTCCGGGCTTAGTATAATATCTAAATAACGTCTTTCCTGCTTTAGCTTAAAGGGGATAGGGCGTTTTTGTTTGACAGAGTCAACCAAACACCTTGAAAATCAAATGAATCCCGTTAGAAATTGAACCTTTTCTAATGGGATGAATTATTTAAGATTTCCCCGCCGGGTGGCGGGGAAATGAGAACCCCGGTTTTTTTCACCCCGCCACGGCGGGGCAGGGCCGGGACGCAAGTCTCAATTTGTTTCTAAAGATAATAATTTCAGAGCTAGGGTTATGCAGAAAAATGCAAACACAAAACGTGCTGTTTTTTGTTTTGTTTCGTTCTAATAACTTTTAATTAGAGTTTGATCCTAGCTCAGGATGAACGCTGGCGGCGTGGATAAGGCATGCAAGTCGAACGGATCTTTCATATTCTGAGATGCGATTACATCAAGTCAAAGGTCGTGAAAGATTAGTGGCGAACGAGGTAGTAATACGCAGGAACTTCCCCTTTAGTCGTGAATAATCTATCGAAAGGTAGACTAATACACGATGGTCTCTGAGATTAACATCTCCGAGTAAAGTTTTAACGCTAAAGGAAAGGCCTGTGCGGTATCAGCTAGTTGGCAGTGTAAAAGACTACCAAGGCTATGACGCCTAGGGGAGCTGAGAGGCTGACCCCCACCGATGGTACTGAGACACGGACCATACACCTACGGGTGGCTGCAGTCGAGAATCTTCCACAATGGACGAAAGTCTGATGGAGCGACGCCGCGTGATTGATGAAGTCCCTCTGGGACGTAAAGATCTTTTATGAGGGAAGAAGTTTATTGACGGTACCTCATGAATAAGAGGCTCCTAATCTCGTGCCAGCAGGAGCGGTAATACGAGAGCCTCGAGCGTTATCCGGAATTATTGGGCGTAAAGGGTGCGTAGGTTGCAATGTTAGTCTTTTGTCAAAGACCCGGGCTTAACCTGGGGATCGCGAAAGAAACGGCATAGCTTGAAAGTGCGAGAGGTATATGGAACTCATGGTGTAGGGGTGAAATCCGTTGATATCATGGGGAACACCGAAGGCGAAGGCAATATACTGGCGCATATTTGACACTGAAGCACGAAAGCGTGGGTAGCGAATGGGATTAGATACCCCAGTAGTCCACGCCCTAAACGATGATCTCTCGCTATTCGGAGTATCGACCCTCTGAGTGGCTTAGCTAACGCGTTAAGAGATCCGCCTGGGAAGTACGGCCGCAAGGCTAAAACTCAAAGGAATAGACGGGGACTTGCACAAGCAGTGGATTATGTGGTT
>JBGQKV010000004.1:0-23634 GCA_041499755.1 Minisyncoccia bacterium | reverse complement strand
CGCACAAAAGGCCTACCGAGCCATTTTTTGAGGTGTTTGTAGAAATTGAGCCGTGAAGCTTTTTCCCACCTTCTATTTCAAAATTGTCTGTGCCGTTTCCTTTTTTCATTTTTTATTTCTGGTGCCCGGGGTGGGAATCGAACCCACACCCCTTACGAGACACGATTTTGAGTCGTGCGCGTCTACCAATTCCGCCACCCGGGCAGTAATTGGCATTTTACTTTAAAATTATGTTAAAATCAATCAATGCCCAACTTGTATTCCAATTCTATTTTCTGGGTTGATACCGATAAAATAAAACCCAATCCATACCAACCTCGCAGGGATTTTGACGAAGCCCGACTTCGCGACTTAGCGGACTCAATCCGCCAGTACGGCGTGCTCCAACCCCTTGTTCTTTCCCGCCTTGAGGTGGAAAAAGAAGACGGCGGGCTTGTGACCGAGTATGAATTGATCGCCGGCGAACGCCGGCTTCGCGCCGCGCGCCTCGCCAGTGTTTCCCAAGTGCCGGCGATCATCCGCGTGGGCGATACTTCCATGATGAAGCTCGAGCTTGCCATCATTGAAAATCTGCAAAGGGAAGATTTGAACGCGGTTGACCGAGCCCGAGCATTTTTTCGGCTGATTGAGGAATTTAAATTCACTCATGCCCAAGTGGGGCAGAAAATCGGCAAGAGCCGCGAACATGTTTCTAATACCTTACGCTTATTATCGCTTCCGGAAGAGGTATTAAATGCCCTTTCAGCCGGAAAAATATCAGAAGGGCATACACGTCCGATTTTAATGCTTGCAGACAGACCCGAAGAGCAAATAGTGCTCTTTAAAGAAATTTTATATAAAAAGATGACGGTACGAGAAGCGGAAAAAATATCTCGCAAAATCGCCTACGATAGAGTACGCAAAAAAGAATATATGCCGGACCCAGAAATTACAGACTTGGAAGAGGAATTTCAAGAAAAACTTGGCACCAGGGTGCATATCGAGAAAAAAGAAAGTGGCGGGCAGATAAAAATAGATTTTTTTTCATCGGATGATTTACGTTCAATCTTGGAGATGCTCGGAAAAGGGGAAATAAAAAAGGAAACTACAGAAATGTTGGATAATTTTATTTCAAAAAATGTGGAAGTAGACACAGTTTCAACAGAAAATCTAGTTGATGACCGCGCCCCAGAAGAAACAAAACAAGAGGACGAAACCGAACTTTATGACATTTCAAACTTTAGCGTTTAAATTTTCTAAAAGATTTTAGTCTAGAAAACAAACTATGTTTCTCTAGATATGCTTTAATATGCTTTTTAGCTAAAGTGGTTTTAGTATAATCTAACCATTTACTTGATGGGTGAGCATTTTCTTTGGTCGCTATTTCTACAATATCGCTATTTTTTAATTTTGCGGAAAGGGGAGACATCTTGCCATTTATCTTTGCGGAAAAGACATGGTCTCCAACATCAGAGTGTATTACATAAGCAAAATCAATAGGACTGGAATCTTGAGGCAGGTCTACCACGTCTCCATCCGGAGTAAAAATAAAAATACGGTCGTTGAAAAAATCCATCTTTAAGTGCTCTATAAATTTTTTTGGCTTATTTACAATTGTTTTCAAATCTTTCAATTCCTCAATCCACTCAAATTTAGATTTCTCATCTTTTGCTTTTTTCTCCTTGTGTTCTTTATAGGCAAAATGCGCGGCGATACCATAAGCTGCTTCTGCGTGCATTTCTGCTGTCCTAATTTGGATTTCCGCAATGCCGCCCGAGCCTGTGAAAATACTAGTGTGCAAGCTCCGGTAGCCATTTGGTTTTGGTATGGCTATATAATCTTTTATTCTGCCGGGAACCGGTTTCCAAATAGAGTGCACTATGCCTAAAATCCTATAGCAATCCTCAACAGTTTCTACCACAACGCGTAGGGCTACGATGTCGTTTATTCTATCAAGCTCCATATTATATCGGAGAAGTTTTTTATAGAGACTGTATTTATGTTTCAACCGATAATCCATCTCTATTATTTTTATTTTATTTTTTCTTAATTCTTTCTCAAGATCTGCTTTTACTTCGTCCAAGTGTTTTTGATAAGTATCTTTTTTTTCTTTCATTATTTCTTCTACTTGCGCATATTCTTTAGGATAGGCATATGGAAAAGCGGCATCCTCAATTTCACCTTTTAATTTTCCCATACCAAGACGGTTTGCGAGCGGAGCAAATACTTCAATCGATTCGAGCGCGATTCTTTTTCTTTTATCTTCGCGTACATACTCTAGTGTCTGCAAGTTGTGTAATCGATCAGCGAGCTTGATGATGACCACACGTAAATCATTTGCCATCGCTACGAAAAATTTACGCAAGCTCTCTACATGTCTTTCGTGTCCGTGGTATTTTAATTTTCCAAGTTTTGTGACGCCTTTCACTAAAAAAATTACGTCTTTGCCAAACTCTTCTTCGAGCTTTCTCTCGGTTATATTTGCGTCTTCTAATACGTCGTGGAGCAACCCGGCCACAATCGTCTTGGTATCCATTCCCAACTTGGCTAATATTTTTGCCGTTTCAAACGGGTGGATAAAATATGGCTCTTCACTTTTGCGCAGCTGCCCTTCGTGTGCCCCTTCGGCAAAAAAATAAGCTTTTTCTATGAGATCTTTATCTTTTTGGCTCAAATCACCGGAGAGTTCGAGGATTTCTTTTACGTCCGTTGGCATTTCGCTATTATAGCATTTTTTATTTTTTCTCTAATTTGTGAGGGTTGTGATTAGGACACGTTTTTAGTGAGCATCTTTCTGGTATTGTCTTGGTGCCTTCCATCATCAAGGAACCGCAGAGGTCGCAGACGCGACCAGTTGGCTTTGCCTTGATAGCATTTTTACAGTCAGGATAATTTGAACAAGAGTAAAAAATGCCAAAGCGTCCACGGCGCTCCATCATTTTGCCTTTTCCACAAGTCGGGCAGGTGACGTCGGTCATCTTTCTTTTCATTTCTTCTTCATCTTGTTTTATAAACTTGCATTTCGGATAGCGCGAGCAGGAAATGAAGGTGCCAAAGCGCCCTTCGCGCACGACAAGTTTTCCTCCACCCGCCTTTCCTTTCTTGTCTCCGCAAAGCGGACACATTTCTCCGGTTTCTTTCGGTCCGGCCATCTCTGTACCGTCGAGTTTTAGGGCGCCATCACACTCTGGATATCGTGAGCAAGAATAAAATTTTCCATTCTTTGATAACTTGATTATCATTTTACTTCCGCATTTCGGGCACTTTATATTCTCCGGCGCATCGCCCAAATTGGTAGCCTTTTCCAACTTTTCTTTTGATTTAACCTCTTTGGAAAATGGCCCGTAAAAATCTTTCAAGGTTTTGACATATTCGCGTTCGCCACGAGAAATTTCGTCTAACTCGTCTTCCATCTCGGCGGTGAAAGTGTCAGATATATAATTTGCAAAGTTTTTTTCCAAGAAATCCGATACCACTTCACCGACATCCGTAGGAAAGAGCGTGCGGCCTTCTTTGTGGACATATTCGCGCTCCTCCAAGGTTCTCATTATGGAAGCATAAGTTGAAGGCCGACCGATGCCTCGCGCCTCGAGCTCTTTTACGAGTCCAGCTTCGGTGTAACGGCTTGGCGGTTGAGTTTCTTTGGCGATACTATTTAAATCTATGAGCGTGAGTTTCTCTCCTTTTTTTACTTCCGGAAGCTCCACATCTTCTCCGCGGGCGTCTTGGTCTACTTTGAGCCAGCCGGGGAAGAGCACTCGTGAGCCTGTGGCGTTGAAATCCGGAATTTTCCCTTCTTCTTTTAAATTAGCGGATACTTTTGTCTTTAAGAGTTTTGCGTCAGACATCTGAGAAGATATTGCGCGCTCCCAGATGAGCTTGTAAAGTCGGGCTTGCTCGTCGTTTGCACCTTCCGAGAGATTATCTATATGGGTGGGCCTTATCGCTTCGTGTGCCTCCTGTGCGTTTTTGCTTTTTGTCTTATATATGTGCGCTTCGGCATATTCTTTGCCATATTTTTTTTCTACTAGAGCAAGTATTTGTCCTTGCGCTGCCACGGAGAGATTTGTAGAGTCTGTACGCATATATGTGATATGTCCGGCTTCGTAAAGTTTCTGCGCTACCTGCATAGTGCGAGAAGGAGAAAAACCTAAACGTGAACTTGCGGTCTGCTGCAATGTGGAAGTAGTGAATGGTGCGCGAGGTACTCTCTTTTGCTCGCTCTCTTTTACATCTTTTACTATCCAGTTTCCCTTTTCCCCTTCTTCTAAGATATTTTCTACCACTTTCTCATCACGAGGTTCTTCAGCGCAAGTAAGTGTGACCCTTTCCTTTTTTAACGTATCAAAGATTCCTTCTAGTACCCAATATTTTTCTGGAATAAAAGCGCGGATTTCGCGCTCGCGTTCCATAATGATGCGGAGCGCGGGGGATTGTACGCGTCCTGCTGAAAGGCCGTAGCGCACCTTTTTCCAAATGAGACCAGATAAATCATAACCGACGAGGCGGTCTAATACTCGGCGAGCCTCCTGAGCTTTGCGCAGATTGGTGTCTATTTCGCGGGGATTTTGCAATGCTTCGCTAACTGCCTCCTTTGTGATTTCATGAAAGGCTACTCGTTTTACAGGAGCTGTCACTTTTTTATCCTCTTTTAGTAATTCCTCAATATGCCAAGCAATCGCTTCTCCTTCGCGGTCGGGGTCCGTCGCGAGCATTATTTCTTTTGCTTTCTCAGCCAAACTTTGCAATTCGTGCACCACTTTTTCTTTGCCTTTGGAAATTTCATAATGAGGAACGAAGCCGGCTTCTATATCTATCGCTTTTTTATTTGATTTCGGTAAATCGCGAATATGCCCCACAGATGCGCGCACGGTAAATCTGTCCGCAGAGTTCCCGGATCCATTGTCTAAATATTTTTCAATCGTCTTTGCTTTCGACGGTGATTCCACTATTAGAAGTTTCATGAAATTTTCTAGACCCTAGCAACTAGCAACTAGAACCTAACCCCAAGTATTACACGAAAGCGAAAATTTTTGCAAATTAGTAGTCTAAAAGCTCGCGCGGATTTCACCAAGTTCTTCTTTTATTAGCCCTTTGATTTCCATTATGGAAAGGAGAGTATTGGCCTCTGCGGTAGAGGTTTTCATCATCCTTATTAGCTCATCACGAGGCTGTGGATCCGCCAAGAGCTTTAATACAGTTTCTTCTTCTTTGCTTATATCCGCAATTAGTTTAATTTGCTTCTCGGCCTTGTCAATTTTAAAACCAAGCGCTTCCAAAATATCTTCGGAACAGGTTATCGGTGTCGCCCCTTGCCTTATTAATTTATTTGTCCCTTTTGAATTTTCTGAATTTATCGGCCCGGGCACGGCGAGCACCTCCCGATTGTAATCAAGTGCCAAACGCGCAGTGATGAGGGTGCCGGATTTTTCTTGCGCTTCTATAATGAGCGAGGCCTTGGAGAGGCCCGCCATCAAGCGATTCCTCATAGGAAAAGTGTAAAGTTCTGCCTTCATCTCCGGTGGAAATTCCGATATGACGCATCCGCCGGAGTCCACGATTTTTTCTGCCAGGTTTAAATTCGAAACTGGATAAAGCACTTTCTCCGAAATTCCGGAGCCCGGGAAGGCAACCGCAAAAAGACCATTTTCAAGCGCACTCTCATGTGCGATGGAGTCAATACCGATAGCAAGCCCGGAAACTATTGCAATAGGGTAGCCTTTTAATCCAGCGATTAGTTTTTTGCAAGCGTCCTTGCCATAATTTGTCGCTTTGCGCGAGCCTACGACGCAAAGATAAATCGTATCTTTGGGCGGGAGATTTCCCGCGATAAAAAGCTTTTTTGGCGGCTGCGGAATCTCTTGCAAAACTTCCGGTATATTTTCTTTTTCCAGGATTTTCAAATCAAACATAGTATTTGTAATTATATCAACTTCATATATAATATAGAAATGCTTGATATAAAATTCATCCGCGAAAATAAAGAGATAGTGCAAGAGGGCGCCAAGAAAAAACACATAGATTTTGACGTGGAAAGGCTCCTCCAAGTGGATGACAGCCGCTTAAAAAAACTGAAGGAAGTGGAAGAGCTCCGCAGTGAACATAACAGGATTTCCAATGACATAGGACGAAATCAAGAGCCAACACTCAAAGTGCAGCTCATTGAAGAAATGCGCGGAATGAAAGAGGAGCTCAAAGAAGAAGAAGAAGATTTGAAACTCATAATGGAAGATTGGCAGAGGATGATGCTCCAGGTGCCTAATGTTCCAGATATGTCCGTACCCGAGGGCGCGACTGATGCAGAGAACAAAGAAATAAAAGTTTGGGGAGAGAAGCCAAATTTTTCATTCTCACCTAAAGATCACATTGAGATAATGACTGCGTTAAAAATGGCGGACTTTGAAAGAGGCACCAAGGTGCATGGTTTTCGCGGATATTTTCTTACCGGTGAGGGAACCCGGTTATGTTTTGCGATTTGGAATTATGCGATGGATTTTTTTGGAGATAAAGGATTTATGCCGATTATTCCGCCCATCCTTGATCGCAAAGAATCATTTTTGGGAACAGGGTTTCTCCCTCAAGGCGAAGAGGACTTGTACAGAACCCAGGATATGGAATACCTGGCTGGCACTTCAGAGGTGCCTATTATGGGGCTCCATGCCGGGGAAATCTTAGACCAAAAAATGTTGCCCATCAAGTACCTTGGTTTTTCACCGTGTTTCCGGCGCGAAGCAGGAAGCCATGGCAAAGACATAAAAGGTTTAATTCGTGTCCATGAATTTTATAAACTGGAACAAGTAGTGCTTTGTGAAGCAAGCCATGAAACATCTGTAAAATTTCACGAAGAAATAAATAGGAACGCAGAAGAATTTATTGAATCTCTCGGGATTCCTTATCACACAGTCATAAATTGCGGGGGAGATTTAGGGCTCGGACAGGTAAAAAAATACGATATCGAGCTCTGGGTGCCTAAAGAAGAAAAATATCGCGAGATTTCTTCCGCCTCTTACTTTCATGATTTTCAGACGAGGAGGTTGCAGATACGATATAAGGATGAAAATGGTAAAACAAACTACACTCACTCCCTTAATTGCACCGCTATAGCCACCCCCCGCATCTTGGTTTCTTTGGTGGAAAATTTCCAGCAGGCGGATGG
Source organism: Minisyncoccia bacterium (assembly GCA_041499755.1). Taxonomy (GTDB): domain Bacteria; phylum Patescibacteriota; class Minisyncoccia; order Phycocordibacterales; family UBA9973; genus UBA9973. Next base: position 16,499 of record JBGQKV010000004.1, on the reverse strand, counting down.
AAGCATAAAAATACCAGAGGTACTACGAAAATATATAGGTGGGCGAGATTCTATAAAGTAATATGAATCGTCTAGACGAATATAGGAAAAAGCGGCGCACAGCCATAAGATATAAAGTAGTTGTTTTTGTTATTCTTTTTTTTCTAATAGTCGCAGGCCTTTCATTTGCTTCCAGCTCCGAGAAGTTAAAAATTAGTCAAATAAATATCTCGGGCAATAGGATAGTAGAAAATAAAGATATTGAAAATTTAGTCAGACAGGACTTGAGTGGTAAATACCTTCACCTTTTCTCACGGGCGAACTCTTTTATTTATCCGGCAAAAGAAGTAAAGCGAGATTTAATGCAAAAATTTAAAAATCTACTAGGAGTGTCTCTTTCGGTAGCAGATACGAAAGTACTGGAGATTTCAGTTAAAGAAAGGGGAGAAAAATATATTTGGTGCGATAATATACTGCCCTCGATCGATGAGGGAAGCATTCCAAATTGTTTTTTCTTGGATTCTGATGGATATATTTTTGACACTGCCCCATATTTTTCAGGGAGCGTTTATTTCAAGTTTTACGGGAAAAACCCGCATCCGTCCGGCCCTATCGGCTATTATTTTTTGCCGGACAATTTCAAGAAGGTCGCCTCTTTTAAAAATATGATGGAAAAAATGAATTTGAAAGTCATGGCGCTCGAGGCAAAAGAGGATGGCGATATGTATGCTTATCTTTCTTCCGGCGCTTCAATCATTTTCAAATCTAGCGATGATCTTACAAAATTAGCAGAGAATCTGCAGTCTGCTCTTGCCACGGAACCTCTCCATACGGATTTCGATAAGAAATATAATTCTTTGCTTTACATTGACCTGCGTTTTGGAAATAAAGTTTATTATAAATTCAATAATGCAGCGAAGTGAAAAATTTCTGGAAAACTTTACCCAAACCCATATTTATCCTTGCGCCGATGGCGGATGTGACAGATTGTGCGTTTAGAAAGGTAATAGTTAAATATGGAAAACCCGATGTGGTTTACACTGAATTTACTTCAGCCGATGGCTTAGCAAGTATTGGAAAAGACAAACTTCTCATTAATTTTAAATATTCAGAACAAGAAAGACCTATCGTGGCGCAGATTTTCGGCGGGAAGCCGGAGAATATAAAAAAAGCTACGGCGCTTTGCGCAGAGCTCGGCTTTGACGGTATCGATATAAATATGGGTTGCCCAGACAGGGCAGTGGAGAAACAGCTTGCCGGTGCAGGCTGTATTAAAAACCCGAAACTGGCACGAGAGATAATCCGCGCGGCAAAAGAAGGTGCGCCAAATTTGCCGATTTCTGTGAAGACTCGCATTGGCTACAATAAAAATGAGATTGATACTTGGATTCGGGAATTGCTAAAAGAGGATCTGGCGGCATTAATAGTTCATTTGCGAACTCGCAAAGAAATGTCTTTAGTTCCGGCGCATTGGGATTTGATGCCGAGTATTGTGAAATTAAGAGATGAAATGAAAAAAGATACGCTCATTATCGGCAATGGTGATGTCGTAGACATTGACGACGCTAGGAGGAAATGCAAGGAGACTGGTTGCGATGGAGTGATGCTCGGCCGGGCTATTTTCGGCAATCCTTGGCTGTTCTCCTATTCGAGCGAATTAGAGAATAGTCACATCCCGTCTTTGAGAGAAAAGTTGAAAGTCATGGTGGAACACACAAAACTTTTTGAGAAAATGCTCGGTGGCGTTAAAAATTTCGCCATTATGAAAAAGCACTACAAGGCGTATGTTAATGGTTTCGACGGGGCAAAAGAATTACGCGTGAAACTAATGGATGCCGAGAATGCCGAACAAGTGGAAAAAATTGTGAATAACTTTTTATTGACAATGCCCACGCAAGGTATAGAGTTATAGAAGAACTTGTTGTCTGACATTTTCCTTCCCTAACCTTCTAAATTCTATTTTTATGAAGACAAAGATCCTATTTGCCTGCTTGTTGCTCGTAGCAACCCAGGTTTTTGCCCAGCGCAAAGAAGAAACATTTTCCATTAAATCAGGAGCGACTATTCCTTCGCTTAAAAGCATCGAGGTAATGCGCCAATGGGGGCCGTGGTATTTAGGACTCCAGTTAATAGGGGATTTTGAAGTTCCAATTCCTGACGCCAGCCCGGCTCAGCTACTGATGTTTAATCTTATCGGAGGAGTAGGATTAGTAAATACGGAAAACAAATTTTTTCGTCATTTCAAAAATTCCGGGGTAGGTGCTTCCGGAGGTTTGGGTTCTTCAAATAAAGGATATGACAACAGCTTTCCACCTTTTGATATTAGCGCTTTCTTGAATATATCCTATGAAATCCCGATCGGCAAAAAAATTTCTTTTTATCCGCACATTCGCCCGAATTATACTGTTCTTTTGCTCGGTAAAGATCAAAGGGGTATTTACTCCCAAAATAGGAGTCAGGAAGGATGGTACCTTACAATCGGAGGCGGGTTATATCTCTGATTTAAAAAAGTATTTCTGCGTGTTAAAAACTCTCTCATTTTCGAGGGAGTTTTTTTATTTCCAAATTTTGCTATACTTTGCCTATGCAAGAACTGGCTTTATACAGAAAATACAGGCCGAAAAAATGGGATGAAATCTTAGGGCAAGACCATGTGGCAAAAGTGCTGGAAAGCTCTATTGATACAGGCAAGGTCTCCCACGCTTACCTTTTTGTCGGCTCGCGGGGGACAGGCAAGACTACTGCGGCTCGGATTTTTGCGAGCGGGCTTGGGGTATCGGTGAACGATATGTATGAGATAGATGCAGCTTCAAACCGAGGGATTGATGATATTCGAGAGCTTCGGGATGGCGTGCGAGTATTGCCTTTTGATTCAAAATACAAAGTTTATATTATTGACGAGGTGCATATGCTTTCAAAAGATGCTTGGGGGGCGCTCCTCAAAACTTTGGAAGAGCCACCAGCGCATGTGATATTTGTCTTGGCGACGACGGAACTACACAAAGTACCAGAGACGATAATTTCCCGCTGTCAGGTTTTTACTTTCAAAAAGCCGACTGACTTAATTTTAAAAAATATGATAGTGGATGTGGCTAAGCAGGAAGGCTTCAAGCTAGACAACGGTTCGGCAGAACTTATGGCTATTTTAGGAGACGGTTCTTTTCGCGATGCACTCGGAACATTGCAGAAAGTTTTAAATTTTGCGGAAGGAAAAAATATAAAGCGTGAAGATGTAGAAAAAATAACCGGCGCGCCAAAAACGACACTCGTAAATGATTTTATTTCTTCTATTGCGGAGAAAAAATTAGAAGAGGGTATTAGTGCTGTGCGCAAAGCGGCGGGGGAAAATTTAGATATGAAACTATTTACCAAATTGATAATTCAAAAATTCCGTTTGGCTATAATTTTAAAATACGCGCCCAAGATTGCGGACGAGATGGCCGGAGATTTATCGGGCGAAGATATGGAATTCTTGAAAGGCCTCGTAAAAGAAGACAAAGCAGGAATGCTTCGCTCGCCAGCGCTTTCCATACTACTCGAAGCGTATCAAAATATTGATAGGGCATTTGTGGCCGAATTACCACTCGAACTTGCGCTCATAAAAATTTTGGGAAATGAAAATTAGATTCAGGTAATCTTGTAGTACAAGAGGGGGGAAATAATTAATATATTTTTCCTCTATTTGACATAAAGTTATAAAGTGGTAGTATACGGGAAACGTCCCAAATTGGCAATTCAGCCAGTTTGCCTAAAACAAAATAACATGTCAGCACTCCCCGCCCTTAATTCCAAAGAAATAGCATCAAAAAATAAACGGACAGATTTACTTACGAATAAAGTTCAACCCAATTTCGCAAAAGAACTAAATAAAATGGGGGTTAGCGTAGAGCCAGTGCTTACGCAGCCAACAACTTTGGATTCGTATTTTATTGTCCGGCTTCCTGTTGACGGTAAAGCAAATGATGTTTTGCTAACGGAAACAAAGAGGAAAATTTTTTCCTCAGGAAGATTTCTTTTAAATGCTATTACTGCTTATTCATTTAAAGTGTCGATAGCGCTTTCAAATGTGGAGGATGGCTTTAGCTTTACTCCTTTAAGCATTGATTCCAATTATGTATTGCCGGAAGCCTCAGAAGTTGTGGAGCCGGAAGTAAAACAAAACCCAATTCAAACCCTCAAAACCCAACCAACAATGAAAAACGAAGATCAATTGAAAGAAAAAGTAAGAAATTTTTTACAATCATGCAAATTTAAAAGCGGTATTCACTACACCAATATTGTTTCTACAGAATCAAAAGGTGTACCGAAGGAAGTAGTAAATTGCAAAAGCAAAAAATTTGCAGAAGAACTTTTTAATAACCGTCTCTCTTTCGGAGAAGAAGGTTTAGTTTTTATGAAACCGGGCACTAAATCAGTTCGTTTCTTCGAAAGGGTGCCGATTGCTAAATTAAAATCTAAAGCAACACCACAAGCGAAGAAAGAGCCTAGTAAAAAAGTTCTTCAGAAAAAGAGTGGATTCAAAGGCTTACAGGAAGCCTTTGATTATATTTCCAAGCATCTTTCAGAAGCAAATTCCGGTTCAGCTGAAAAAATCTGGGAAAATATACAGAAAAAGCACGGCCCGGACTTTGAACTTCTCGTTAGAGTGCGTTCAAAGAGAGCCGAGAAGCTGATACCCATCAGCAAAGAAGATTTTGAATCTTTTGCTTAGCAGATTTCCTGTAATTATCTCAATCATCCAACATGACCTGTTGGATGATTTTTTTTATTGGTAAGTGAAAATAAAAAAAGGGGGCAGATTAAATCTGGCCCCCGTTTTTACTTTTTACTGACTAACTTATACACTGTGTAGATACTTCTTCCACCAACCTTCTCAAATAAATCTTCGTTGCTCTGGAGATTAACAAGCACTGTATTTTTCTTGAAAGAGTATTTTTCAAGAACTTTATCTATTATTACATCTCTGTAAGCACCCTGAGGAAAATCTTTTAATACTTTCTTAATCGCGTCAGCGGCTGTTGCAGTCTCATAACCTAACTCGACAAGAGCGTATTGACCTCGGCCTACAAGCGCAAAAAGTTTGTTTTTGCCAAGCTCGTTATGGCAAGTTGCAGTATTTACTTTTTTCCCAGAAACTTTCTCAATTGCTTCTGCAACTTCCTTAAAATGCATTGTTTTACCATGTTTCCGCATTACAAGATACGCATAATCAGCTAGGACTTTCGGAAAAATAAGACAGGAACTTTTTTTACCCCATTCTCCTTGAGAATTTTTGCCAATTCTCTTTGAAATCGACAGCCAGGTTAAAACTCCTTCTTTGGTCGCAGATGCAGAAATTTCTCCAAGAAAACCTGAAAAAATAGATATAATCCTCTCTTCAGTTAAAACATCTCGTTCTTCAAGGAGTGATTCCAAGTTGTCAATGGACTTTTGAACTGTTAAAGCATAATTCTTATCCACAGCCCAGCAAGCGTAAAATCTTCCTTTCTCTTCCATATAAATAAAATCCTTTCTTAAAGATAAGAGGAAAGAGATATGGTTTTGGTCTATAGGGTCTTGAGAAAAAATACCAAGAAGGGTGTCTTCAGGCACAATTCTGCCTAAAAGAAAAACTTCTTTTTTTATTTCCTCAAGTACTGCCATGCTTTCCGCAGTTTCAAGTCTTCTTAAAATACTTATTGCTTCCTGTTCAATTTGCCTGATGCGTTCGCGGGTAATGTCGTACTTTTTGCCTATTTTTTCCAAAGTATTCTTTTTAGCGGTTTTTAAACCGAAACGCAGCGCTATTATTTCAGCAGCCCGTTTGTTTTTTTCATTTACAAAAGAGAGCATGCTTTGGATTGCCTCTTTCACGTTTTTGACTATAGTTTCTTTCATGAGTTTAGGTTTTATAGTGTTTGTAAAAGGACAATTTATCACTAAACAATAGCATACTTTAATTAACAGGTCAAGACAGCCTTTTATTTTTATATGTATTGACTTTTGTTTATTTTATAGTAATATATAGGAAAACAGATTTTTGAAAAAATCAAATATTGTCTAACCTCTAAAATCCCCCAGAAAATGATACCTCAACAAAAAACACCCCCGACCGCTACTTTGTCTTCTCAGGATATGTTTATCCTGACAGCCGAAGGGCCTACCCCAAAAGAGATGTCTTCTGGGAACATTGAAAATGCAGTTAACGACAACCATTGGGTTGATAATCTTTACGAAGAAAGCTCGGACCATTTTAAAAGCTACTTGGAAAAAATTGCCAGAATAAAACTTCTCTCAAGAGAAGAAGAGGCGAAGCTTGCAGGACTTATTAAGCAGGGTGACGAAAAGGCGCTGGAAAAAATGGTTCACTACAATTTGCGCTTAGTCGTATGGGCAGCCATGAAATTTCGCGGAAGGCTTTACGCCAGCCACGGCATGGAACTTATGGACCTAATTCAAGAAGGCAACCTTGGGCTTGTAATGAAAGCTGTAAAAAGATTCGATCCTTCCTTTGGATGCAAGTTCAGCACTTATGCTTTCTGGTGGATCAGGCAGTTTATCCACAGGTCTTTGGACGAAAAAGGCAGAACAATTGACTTGCCAGTAAATATTTCTGAAAAGTTAAGAGCCTTTGATAAGGCAGTTCAAAGGCTTAACGTGATGCTTTTACGAGAACCTAGTATTAATGAGATTGCGCAAGAAACTAATCTGCAATCAGATCAGGTGCTAGTCTTCCAAAAGATTTTACGGCAAACTTCCATGGCAAGGATTAAAAACCAGTACGATGACGATGGAAAAGAGAATCGTTCCTATTATTTCCAAATTCCTAGCCAAGAAAAGTCGCCCGATGAAATCCTTCATGAAAAAGAGCTTAAAAGATCCTTAAATGTGGTTTTGAAAACAGCTCTTAACATCAAGGAGTACGAAATCTTCGTCATGCGGCACGGCTTAAACGGAAGTGCAAAGCTTACTCTGGAGAAAATAGGAGAGAAGTACGGGGTTACTCGTGAAAGAATAAGGCAAATTGAGGCCAAAGCGTTTGATAAGCTTAAATCAAATTTAAAGTTTATCCAACTTGCTTTTACAAACGGCATCAAAGTTAGCAAGGAAATTCACGAAGAAGCTAAAGCCAAAGCATTCCCTACTCTTACCTGGAGCATTCCGCCTACAGACTATAAATCAGAAACCTACAAAGCATCTGTAAAAGAGATGGTTAAAAAAGTTTCTGATTTCTATGGAATCGAGGAAAGTTCTCTGCGGGGTTTTAGTAGAAAGTTAAATTTCGTAAAACCTCGCCATGTAGCTATGTATCTTTTAAACAAAGACTGCAAGGTTCCTTTAGTTAAGATTGCCTTGGAGCTCGGTGAAAGAGACCATACAACCGTACTGCATGCTTGCCGAAAGATAGAAAAAGATTTAAAGGAAAGTCAGACTCTTTTTAATGAAGTAAAAAGCATAAGAAAGATGTTTGAGAAATCTAAACTGGAGATTCCGAAATCAATTTCTCATCTGTTAAGCGAGGAAGAAGTTCTTGAACCTATTCAAAAGTATGAACCACCACCCGCATTGACTTCTAACCCAGCGCCACGAAATTTTGCCTCCCCACTTGAAATAATAAGGAGAATAGCAAAGTTTTATGGCGTAAAGGAACACTTTGTTTACAATGGAGTAGAAGATGCGGAGGTGTTAAAGGTTAGACATGTTGTAAGTTATATTTTTAAAGACATGTTTAAACTTCCGACTGAAGACATAGGCAGGAAACTGGGCGGAAGGACAGACGACACTATCATGGCTTGGTATGATGAAATAAAAAATTGCATTCAATCCGATGAAAAAACTGCTGGAGAAATTGCACATATCAAAGCTTCATTATGCTACGTTTAAAGTGTCTTAGTAAAAGCAAATGGGTCATCGAAAGATGACCCATTTTTTTATCAGCAAGAATAAAAAATAAACACCCCCGTTTTTAGATCCTTAAGGTATAAGGTAATTATAACATTCATTTACAAGTTACACATTTTGATAATTACTAGACTGCTGGGGGATAGGGAATCGAACCCCAATTAAAGGCTTCAAAGGCCTCTGTCCTACCGTTAGACGATCCCCCAAAACAATTCGAGTATACCAAAAACTCCCCAAAAATGCTAAAATATAGTCATTATTAGCTTATAAAATAAAAATATATGGATAATCAAAATAACAATAGTAAACCAGAAGATAAAAATACTTCACATAATATGGGTGCAAAGCGAACTCATGATAATAGCACATTGATGGGTGTCCTATCTTATCTTGGACCCTTGGTAATAATTCCTTATCTTTCGTCAAAAGATAATCAATTTGTAAAATTTCACGTCAAGCAAGGTCTAGTATTATTTTGCCTACACATTATTCTCTGGGTTCTTACCCCGATGTTTTTTTGGCAGATGTGGTCACTATTACGTCTCATAAATCTTACCCTCTTTGTCCTCACTATCATTGGTATCGTGAATGTTGTGCATAAGAAAGAAAGCATGCTTCCAGTCATCGGTACTCTCGCCAAGTATTTCAAGTTCTAAATGAATATAGAGCGGCCGAAATCAAAACAGCCCATCCCGGATAATGCCAAAAGGGTATTTAAAGGAGTGCTTTTTGATGTCTATCTAGAAGACGCGATTAAAATTTTTTACGAAAGGAAAAACAAAACACCCGCTCCAACAAGTGAATTTTTAACGCCAAGCCTGCGCCGAATGTATATGGCAATACCAAAGAAAATCTCTATAAATCGTTTTGAAAAAGGACGAACCCCACCGGACTGGAAAGAGGAAATCACGTTATAGTGTATAATTAAGTATTATTAGTTTAACCTATAAATATATGAACAATATAAATGGTAAAAGATTGGGTTTAACTTTGGGCTCGTTTGCGGCTTTTTTGCATTTGGTGTGGGTAGTTTTGGTTGCCCTAAAATGGGCACAACCCCTTTCGGACTTTGTGCATAGGATGCACTTTATGAATAATACGATGACTTTGATGCCTTTTGAGCTGGGTCGTGGCATTCTCCTAATAGTCATCGCCTTTATTATGGGCAACATCATCGGCAACCTGTTTGCCTACTTTTGGAATAAAATGGGAAAGCATGCTTCCAAGCCAAGCAACTAAGTGAATCTTTTTATTGCAATTATTGGGCGAATACTTTAAAATCAGAATATGATTTCAAGGATTTATGTAATGCCCAAAAGTAAGGATAGTCGGGCAGTGGTATTACTAAAATCTTGGCGGGCGTTAGGACTAACTAGTAAAGTCACTGACATATCTTTACTAGACTCTTACACCATTGATTCAAATCTATCAAAAAAAGATTTACTTAAAGTAGGTGAGGCTCTGACAAATCCAATACTTGAAAAATTCTCAGTGAATATTATGCCAGAAGTCCAAAGGTATTCATTTGCTCTTGAGATTGGGTATTTGCCGGGAGTAACGGACAATGTCGGGCACACTACAAAGGAAACCATTTCTGATTTACTGCATTTAGAGAACGAAAAAAATCTCGCAGTTTATACTTCGCGAGTTTTTTTAATTTCAGGCCCTAGATCTAAAAAAGATGTGCAAACATTCGCAGGGTCTCTTTACAATCCGCTCATAGAGCGTGCATATATAGGCAGTGCACAAGAAATAAAAAAACAAAATGGTCTACCTATGTCCGTACCGAAAGTTCTTTTGCCAAAGAAAAAAGATGTTATCCAGGTTTCGCTTAGGCTTCCTGACGAAGAACTCGTAAAAATTGGAAACCTTGGAATAGTGGACGAAAATGGCGAGCGCCGCGGACCACTTGCTCTGGATTTACTTTCAATGAAAGCCATTCAAGAATATTTTTACAAAGTTGGACGGGATCCGAGCGACATTGAGGTGGAATCTCTAGCTCAGACTTGGAGTGAACATTGCAAGCACACTATTTTTGCCAATCCGATAGATGGCATAAAAGACGGTTTGTATAAAACTTATATAAAAGGCGCGACAAATTTAATAAGGCGGCAGAAGGGCAACAAAGATTTTTGCGTTTCAGTTTTCTCGGACAATTCTGGAGGTATTGCATTTGACGATGAATTTTTAATCACTCATAAAGTGGAGACACACAATAGTCCTTCAGCCTTGGATCCATTCGGCGGAGCGATTACCGGCATTGTCGGCGTCAATCGCGACACATTAGGCTTTGGTCTTGGTGCCAAGCCGGTGGCAAATGCTTACGGCTTTTGTTTTGCCTATCCAGAGGATACCCGAGCTTTGTTTAAAGATAAAGACTTAAAGCAGAAAATGCTCCCGCCCAAGCGTATTATAGATGGCGTGATAAAAGGCATAAATGTCGGAGGGAATTGCTCCGGTATTCCGACGCTCTCTGGATTTACTAGATATGATGAACGGTTTCGTGGCAAACCGCTGGTCTTTGCCGGCACTGTCGGTATAATTCCTCGTAAAATAAATGGGAAATTCTCTCACGAGAAGAAAGCTATGCCCGGGGATTATATTGTGATGGCAGGCGGGCGAGTGGGCGCGGATGGTATTCACGGAGCTACCTTTTCATCTGTGGTGATGGACTCGGCGTCTCCCGCGACAGCTGTGCAGATAGGTGACCCGATTACTCAGAAAAAAATGAGTGATGCGATAGTAAAAGAAGCACGTGGGATGGATTTATACAATAGCATCACAGACAATGGTGCCGGTGGGATTTCTTGCTCAGTGGCGGAGATGGCAAAGGAATGCGGAGGAGCGGAAGTTTATTTGGAAAAAGTCCCGCTCAAATATCCTGGGCTTCAGCCGTGGGAAATCTGGATTTCAGAATCTCAAGAGCGGATGACTTTGTCCGTGCCGAAAGAAAAATGGAAAGTATTTGAGAAATTAATGCAGAGCCGAGGAGTAGAAGCGACAGTGATCGGGGAGTTTATTGATTCTGGAAATTGTGTTGTGAATTACAATGGCAAAAAAATTATGGATATCCCGTTAGAATTCTTGCACAATGGTTTGCCACAGAGGCATTTAGAAATTGCTCCAATTGTCCGCTCATATCCAGAACCGAAAAACCAAAAAGTAAATCGGGTAAAAATTTTGGAAGAATTATTGGCCAATCCAAATTTGGGTGGGCTCGCCTTTATTTCAGAGCAATACGATCACGAAGTGCAAGCTTCTTCTGTTTTAAAACCTCTTTCCGGTCGTGGACGGATAAATACTGACGCGCAGGTTTTTAAGCCAGTACTTACTTCTAAAAAAGGAGCAGTAGTCTCCACTGGGGTTTATCCTTCATACTCTGATATTTCCACATATCATATGTCAGCATCGGCCATTGATACGGCAATCCGGAATGCTATATCAGCTGGCGCATCTCTCTCACATTTAGCAATCTTGGATAATTTCTGCTGGTGCTCTTCAAATGACAAGACTCGATTAGCGGAGCTAGTGGATGCTATAAAGGCTTGCTACGAATACGCTGTGGGTTATGGCACACCATTTATTTCTGGTAAGGATAGTATGTTCAATGATTTTAAAGGATACGACGAAAAGGGCAGACCAGTGGCAATCTCTATTCCTCCAACTCTCCTTATTTCTGCCATTGGGGTAATGAAAGATATAAATAAAACTGTCTCACCGGAATTCAAGAATCCTGGCGACTTTATTTATTTATTGGGCGATACATATGATGAACTCGGCGCCAGTGAGTATTTCAAACTTCTGGCAAAAAAAGAAAAGAGCAATAATATTGGGTCTAATGTGCCAAAAGTTGACTGGAAAAAAAATTTAAAGACTTACAATGCACTTGAAAAGGTGATAGATAAAGAATTAATCTCTTCAGCCATTTCTGTTAATTCCGGTGGACTCGCCGTCGCACTTTCCAAAGCGGCAGTCGGTGGTATGCTCGGATGTAAAATTTCAATTACCGATATCCCAGGGCTCACATCATCTGATGATGCAAAACTATATTCTGAAAGCCAGGGCAGGGTGATAGTATCCGTCTCCCCAAAAAATGTAAAGCTATTTGAAAAAATAATGATGCCTATACCGCGTGTGGTTCTAGGCAAGGTTTCTAAAGATGGGAAAGTCATCATCGCTGGTAGTAAAGGCAAAAAAATAATCCAGAGTCATGTTAAAAAATTATTTACTGCTTATCACAGCTTTAGCGAAAAAATGAAATGAAAAACAAAAAAAGAATAATAGCTAAAAAAAATAATAAAAAACCAAAAGTGATTGTGATGAGCGGGTATGGACTCAATTGCGAGGAGGAGACAAAGTTTGCCTTTGAGTGGGCGGGCGCCTCGGCGGACATTATGCACATCAATGATTTAATTGCTAAACCCAAAATCCTTTCAGAATATAACATCTTAGCTTTCCCAGGTGGGTTTTCTTATGGAGATGATACGGGATCTGGAAAAGCATATGCCAATAAATTTAAAAATCATTTATCCAAAGAGCTAGCAGAATTTTTATCTCGTGACACATTGATGATAGGAATTTGCAATGGATTTCAAATCATTACTTCTTTAAGAGTTCTGCCTGGAGCTTTGACTTTCAATAAAAACGGAAAATATATTGATCGCTGGGTAGATTTAAAAGTAGAAGGCAAGAGCCCATGGCTCAATGGTATTAAAAAAATCTCAGTCCCTATAGCGCATGGTGAAGGGCGATATATAATAAGCCAGAAAGAATACAAAAACTTACAAAAAAACAAGCAAATTGCTTTCAAATACGAAAAAGGGGAGGTATGCAGATTCCAAAATTTAGAAAAGAATCCAAACGGGGCGAATTATGACATTGCTGGCGTCTTAGCGTATAATGGACGTGTGTTAGGGCTGATGCCTCACCCGGAGAGGGCAATGTTTTCTCATCAAAGTCCTCTTTGGCAGAATAGAAAGCTCAAAGGCAAGATTCCCGAAGAAGGAGCAGGTTTACAAATTTTTAAGAACGCCGTTAATTATTTTAAAAAGTAATGAGTGATGAACTTCGCGAAAAATGCGGCATATTTGGTATTTACAGCAAGAGTATAGAAGTCGCACATACTGCGTTCTATGGTCTTTTTGCGTTACAGCACAGAGGGCAGGAAGGTTCAGGTATTTGTGTTTCTGATGGTGCGACCCTGCACATTCACAAAGGCACAGGACTGGTATCACAAATATATAATGAGAAAGACATGAAAGATCTCTTTGGGTATATTGCTATCGGACACAACAGATATTCCACTTTTAGAGGCGGACAGACTGATCTTGAAGATGTTCAACCTTTTATTTCAAAAACAGGCCGAACTTCTCTCGCGCACAATGGAAATCTCCCATCTGTCTTGGCCCTCAAAGAATTTCTTTCTGCCAAAAATATTTCTACCGAAAATGCCAACGATTCCAAACTCATGCATCTTGCTATTGAGAGCTATCTTGACGAAGGGTTAACTTTACCAGAAGCAGTAGAAAAAGCATTCCCGCTTTTTACCGGCGCTTTTTCTCTGTTAGTAATGGATAAAGACACGTTAGTGGCAGTGCGCGACAAATATGGCATGAGGCCGTTTTCCGTAGGCACGATTGGAAGTCATACTTTTATTTTTGCTTCAGAAACTTGCGCTTTGGAGACCGTAGGCGCGGAAGTTTATTTTGATGTTGGTCCGGGTGAGATGATGATAGTAAAGGATGGGAAAATGGAAAGTAAAAAACTTGCTCCACCTTCTCCAAAATTTGATATTTTTGAACTTGTTTATTTTGCCAGACCCGATTCAATGCTTTTAGGTAAATCAGTTTACAGAGTACGCTCTAACTTTGGCAGTGAGCTGGCAAAAGAGGTGAAAATTGAAGCTGATATAGTGATACCAGTGCCCGAGACTGCCATTCCTTCTGCTATTAACTTTTCTAGAGATTCTGGCATTCCCATTGAAATGGCTCTGACAAAAAATCGTTACATTCATCGTACTTTTATAGAGCCTGATCAGCATACTCGCGCTCTTGGAGTCAAATTAAAATTGACCCCTTTGCGTGAAATTATCACAGGAAAAAGAATAATCATAATGGATGATTCAATAGTACGTGGCACTACATCACGAGGCATTGTAAAACTACTCTTTGACGCTGGCGCAAAAGAAGTGCATTTTCTAGTGGCTTCTCCGCCTGTACGTTTCCCTGATTTTTACGGTATTGATACTCCAAAACAGGAAGATTTAATCGCAGCAAAAATGAGCGTGCCAGAAATCGCAAAATTTCTCGGTGCGACCTCACTCCACTTTCTTTCAGTCGAAGGTATGGTGCGGGCGACAGGGGTAGACCCTGAACTTCTTTCTCTCTCAGCTTTTACTGGAGAATATCCAATTTCTCTCCTTGAGCGCGCAGGAGAAGTAAATCATAATGTGCCCAAAGATTAAAGTCATGCGTATCGCTCTTTTGATCTCTGGCGGCGGGACGACGATGGAAGCGATAATAAAGGCCTGCCAGAGCGGCAAACTTAAAGGCGTGGAACCAGTTTTAGTAATTTCGAGCAATGTTGATGCGGGAGGTTTTAAAAAAGCGCTGGACTGTGGTATGTCGCTCGAAAATATTTTGGTAATTAATCCAAAGGATTTTCCAAGTCCTGAAGAGTTTGGAGAAAGAGTAATTAGCGAATGCAAAAAGCGTGAGGTAAATTTAATCGGGCAATATGGCTGGATGGTAAGAACCCCCAATAATGTGATAAAAGCGTTTGAGGGAAGAATTGTAAATCAACATCCTGGACCATTGGATAATAGCCGGCCGGACTTTGGAGGACCATGGATGTATGGTATGCGTGTTCATCAAGCTAGGCTTTGTTTTTTACAAAAAACTAAAAGAGATTTCTGGACTGAGGCAACAACGCATCTTGTCACGACAAACTTTGATGAAGGTACGATTTTAAAACATAAACGTGTACCGATAGTCCCACATGATACAGTTGAAGTTTTGCAACGAAGAGTGTTGGCGGTTGAGCATGAAGTTCAAATTGAAACACTCCAAGATTTTGCCAACAATACTGTTTCCGAATTTCATCGTGAAGCACCCCTGGTCCTTCCAGAGGAAGAAGCTATTTTATTAGAATGCAAAGAAGAAGCAAAAAAATTATATCCACATGGCTGATCAAAACATGGAAAATAAGCAGAAAATCTTAATAATTGGTTCGGGGGGCAGGGAGCATGCTGTGGGATGGAAAGTAGCTCAGTCACCAAGAGCAGGAGAGCTTTTTTTTGCGCCAGGGAATGGTGGGACAATAGAGCTTGGTACAAATGTAGATATAAAAGCGACGGACATCCCGGCACTTATTAGTTTTGTGAAAAAAGAAAAGATAGATCTGACGCTAGCATTACCTGATGACCCATTAGCTCTTGGTATTGTGGATGAATTCAGGCGCGAAGGATTAAAAATCTGGGGACCTACGAAAGATGCTGCAGCACTTGAATCTTCAAAAGCATTTGCTAAAGATTTTATGCAGCGTCATAATTTGCCAACGGCGAAATTTAAAACTTTCACTGATTTTATTGAAGCAAAAAATTATGTGGAGAATCATCCATTACCTCTTGTTGTTAAAGCCAGTGGTTTGGCTTTTGGAAAAGGCGTAGTTATTTGTGAGACACTTGGTCAAACTATTGAAGCGCTTGAAAATGCATTGGTAAAAAAGGTATTTAGTGAAGCGGGTAGTACTGTAGTGGTAGAAGAATTTCTCACTGGTCCGGAAATTTCTGCTCACGCATTTTCTGACGGTGTATCTTATTCTTTATTTCCACCGGCGCAGGATCACAAGCGGGTAGGGGAAAATGATACAGGCCCTAATACGGGCGGGATGGGGAGTATTGCCCCCGCGCCTTTTATTTCAGCTGATCTAATGAAAAGAATTGAAAATGAAATAATCTCCCCAGCACTTTCTGGTATGACAAAAGATGGCAATACCTTTGAAGGCGTACTTTTTCCAGGGCTCATGCTCACAGAAGACGGCCCAAAGATTTTGGAATTCAACGCTCGTTTTGGCGACCCGGAAACCCAGAGTTATATGCGACTACTGGAAACTGATCTGATTGATATTATAGAGTCTTGCCTTGATCAAAGACTTTCTGATATTGAAATAAAATGGAATAAAATGTTTGCCTGCAACATTGTCTTAGCTTCAGGTGGCTACCCAGGGGATTATGAAAAAGGAAAAATAATTTCCGGAATTACTGAGGCAGAAAAAAATAAAGACATTGTTGTCTTTCATGCGGGGACTAAATTGGATAATGGAAAACTTGCTACTAGCGGCGGGCGGGTTTTAGGGGTATCGGCAATAGGAAACACTTTAGAAGAAGCTCTTAGGACAGCCTATGAGGCTGTGGATAAAATCACCTTTAAGGGCAAACAATATAGGCGGGATATAGGGAAAAACGCCCTTGCATTGTCTAAAAAAGGTTAATATACTTGAGTTAGAGTTGTTGTCTAACCATTTCTAAAATGTTTTTCGTCATGAAAAAAAAGAAAAAACAGAAAGGAGAAAAAAATAACCCTCCTAAAATCACCAACGAACAAAAATTAGAATCAATTCGATTTAGAACTGATTCATTT
>JBGQKV010000003.1:0-25691 GCA_041499755.1 Minisyncoccia bacterium | reverse complement strand
TTTCTTTTGGTATTTATCTCGCCAAGTGAAAGGCGCGGGGATGCAGGCATTTTCTTTCGGCCAATCCAAGGCGCGCATCACCGACCCGGATGATAAAAATAATAAAGTGACCTTTAAAGATGTCGCCGGAAACAAAGAAGCCAAACAAGAGCTCTCGGAGATCGTGGACTTTCTCAAGGCACCAAAAAAATTCCTAGATATCGGCGCGCGTATTCCGAAAGGAGTGATTTTGACTGGCGCGCCGGGCACAGGAAAGACATTGCTCGCTCGCGCAGTCGCCGGTGAAGCTGGCGTTCCGTTTTTCCATTTATCCGGTTCTGAATTCGTGGAAATGTTTGTCGGCGTTGGCGCCTCACGCGTGCGAGACCTTTTCAAAATGGCCAAGAAAGCGGCACCAGCCATTATCTTTATTGATGAGCTGGATGCTATCGGGCGCACTCGCGGAGGGGGATTTGGCGGGGGCAATGACGAGCGCGAGCAGACACTCAATCAAATACTCGTAGAGATGGATGGCTTTGAGCCGACAGATAAAGTGATAGTGACCGCGGCGACCAATAGGCCAGATGTGTTGGACCCAGCCCTCGTCCGCCCAGGAAGATTTGATCGGAAAGTAATTCTAGATTTGCCTGATCGCGCAGACCGGGAAGAGATTTTAAAAATTCATGCAGTGAAAAAGCCGCTCGCCGAAGATGTGAATTTGAAATTGATCGCCGAGCGTACCCCTGGTTTTTCTGGAGCTGATCTTTTTTCCTTAATGAACGAGGGCGCGATTCTAGCAGCGCGAGAGAATAGGAAAAAAGTATTTCAATTTGATTTAATTCGGGCGATTGAAAAAGTAATGCTCGGCCCTGAAAGAAAGAGCCATTTGCTTTCCAAAAAAGAAAAAGAAATTACCGCATATCACGAAGCAGGGCATGCATTGGTCGCTTCCGTTTTGCCATATGCTGACCCAGTGCATAAAGTTTCTATTGTCGCTCGTGGGCGCGCTGGTGGATACACTTTGAAACTTCCACTGGAAGATCGCCGACTTCAATCTAAAAAAGAATTCATAGATGACATCGCAATGTCCCTCGGTGGCTATGTGGCCGAGAAAATGATTTTCGGAGATATTACTACTGGGCCATCTTCTGATTTGCAAGTCGCTACAAACTTAGCCAAAGCGATGGTGACGCGTTTTGGAATGTCTGACCTTATCGGACCGATAGCTCTCGGTGATGAAGGCGGTGCGCCACAATGGGGCCGGGTGGAAGAGAAGGGATACTCCGAGGCAGTGTCTGCTAAAGTGGACTCGGAAATATTGAGAATAATAAATGACGGTATAAAATCAGCCGAGCAAGTGCTCAGCGAACACAGAAAAGCGCTGGATGCTATCGCCCACAAGCTCATTGAGGTGGAGACCTTGGAGCAGGCTGAATATGAAAAAATAATCGTCGCCAATGGTATAATGCCTAAAAAGAAAGAGGAAGTTAAAGTTTAAATTTTTTTGGGTGCATAGCTGTTTTGGTAGGTAACGTTAGTTGTTTGGGTGCATAGCTGTTTTGGTAGGTAACGTTAGTTGTTTGGGTGCATAGCTCAGTTGGTAGAGCGCCGAGCTTATACCTCGGTGGTCCTAGGTTCGAGTCCTAGTGCACCCACAAAAAAATGCTTCGTATGTTTAGTACGAAGCATTAAGAGAAAATCCACCTTAGTGTATGTATCCAGAAGCAGGATCATCTTTCATCCAGGCAGTTTCTAGATCGTAAAAGTATTTTTCTTCAGGGGTTAGATTTTGGCCTCCTTTTTGAATTATACTTTTCCGTAAATCTTCTTGTTTGTCGTCTGGGATTTCGTTGTATTTTTTACCTATAATTGTCGGATGTGGTGGAAATTCTATTTCTTTTGTTTGTTCAAAATTTTTATTCATAGTTGACGAGGTTAGTTTATATAAATACATTATATTACCTTATTTATTAAAATCAAGTCCTTTTTGTGGTAAAATTAGTGGTATGAAAAAAGTTTTTATGATACATGGTTTTGGAGGCGAACCAAACGGTGGTTGGCGACCATGGCTCATGGGAAAGCTGGCCAGAGAAGGTATTTGGGCATGTGCACTTGCAATGCCAATGGCCGACAGTCCTAAAAAGGAAGAATGGATAAAAGAAATTACAAGGATGGTTGGAAAACCTGATGAAGATACTTTTCTTGTCGGTCATTCTCTTGGTGTGCCGGCTATTTTGCACTATTTAGAGAGCTTGCCCGCAGGGGGTATTAGCGGGGCAGTTCTTGTTTCTGGTCCGATACATGTTTTGCCCGGAGATAGGTATAGAGCAATTGATCACTTTATGGATACACCATTTGATTTTAAAAAAATAAATAACGTTTGTAAAAAATTTAGTGTTATTCACGGAGACAACGACGTCACTGTTCCTTTTGCGCACGCTGAGGAGCTTTCAAGTAATTTATTCTGCAATCCAATTTCTATTCCAAATGGAGGACATTTAAATGGGTCATCTGGCTGGTATGAGCTTCCAGAAGCTCTGAAAGCTTTAGAGGAAATGATAAGATAAAAAAGGTACTATTTTCTGCCATGGCAGAGTTTGCTACCTAAGTTATTTTTCTATATAATTTACTTATGTCTATAATATTAGATATTTTGGAAGAGCTTAGTCGTAGTACTCTCAACTATAAAGGTGTGCGAGTAAACTTGTTGGGTTTACCAAAATTTTCTTCTTATAAGTATGGTTCTCTCAAGTCTGGGATTAGCCAGTTAAAAAAGAAACAATATATAACAAAAGCAGATTCTGGGTGGTCTTTAACTTTGAAGGGAAAAGAATATCTTAGAAAAAAGTATGATTCCTTGTTACAATTTAACTCTCCCTTTTCAAAAAATGACCCGAAAAATCTTTTAGTTATGTTTGATATACCGCAGACTAAAAAAGCTGAAAGGGAATGGTTTAGGTGGCATCTTAAAAAGTTTAACTACGTAATGATCCAGAAAAGCGTCTGGCGCGGACCTTCGCCACTACCGAAAGAGTTTCTTGATTATGTGAAAAAAATAGGACTTTGGGAAAACTTAAAAATTCTTAAAATATCAAAAAGTAATTAGTGGTAAAGTTTAAAAGGTACTAAATATTGCCATGGCAGAGTTTAGTACCTTTCATAGTTCTGTACACTATTTCTTAATTTGTGATAAAATAATATTATGAAAATAAAAAAACTAGGGCACTGCTGTTTGGTAATAGAAGAGAGTGGGAAAAGGATTATGACGGATCCCAGTAACTTTGATTACGGAGGAGAGTCCACTTTGGAGAGAGATATTTCTTTGATTCTAATTACCCATGAACATGCAGATCATTTACATATTGAAACTCTCAAGCAAATTCTAGGGAATAATCAAAACGCAATTGTGATTACAAATACTGCAGTGGGTAAATTGTTAGATGGGGCCGGAATAAAATATATAAAGGTGGAAGACGGGGAAAGTTATGATTTTAATGGAATAAAAATTTCTGGTTTTGGCGACACGCACGCCAATATTTATGAGGATTATGGACAGGTTCAAAATACTGGGTACATGATTAATTCTCTTTGTTATCCAGGCGACTCTTTCAATAAACCAAAAGCGCAGCCTGATATATTAGCACTACCAGTTCTTGGTCCATGGATGCGAATGAAAGATGCAATTGATTTTGCTATAGAAATGAAACCAAGAGTTTGCTTTCCTGTCCATGACGGACCGCTGAAGCCGTTTGCTACTTTCATACACAAAATACCGGAGTACTTTCTTTCAAAAGTCGGTATAGATTTTAAAAAATTAGAAATAGGCAAAGAAGAAGAACTTTAGACATGCATCACATTTACCATACAGAGGGGATAATATTGGGTAGCCGGAATTTTGGCGAAGCGGGGAGATATTATTCAATTTTTACCAAAGAATTGGGGATGATTCACGCATCGGCACAAGGGGTGAGGAAGCTCTCTTCAAAGCTTCGTTATGTTATGCAGGATTATTCTTATATAAAAGTGGATTTGGTGCGCGGAAAAGATTTCTGGCGGGTGACGAGCGCGTCTTCTACAGGGGAGCTATCGGATATTTTAAAGTCATATGAAACATATAAAATTATTTCAAATGTTTCCCGTCTTTTAGTGCGACTACTTCACGGCGAAGAGCAAAATGAGCCACTTTTTAATGATCTTTTAGGTGGATTTTATTTACTGGAACAAAAAGCTGATAATAAAGAAGATTTACTCAATGCGGAAATGATCTTGGTTTTAAGAGCGCTCCATCACCTTGGATATTTCAGTGGCGACGCACGCCTTGTGTCCCTAGTCGGCTCTTCTTGGGGAGATGACATGCTTCCGGTCGCCGGCTCCAGCAGGCCTCTAATTTTAGCGGAAATAAACAAAGCGCTCGGTGAAACACAGATGTGATTTATGGTATAATTATCCTCTATGGTGAATGGGGAAGAAAAAGAGAAACTTCATCGGCTGGAGGATATAAAAACGAAACTTTTCAGCAGAGATTATAAATCACTCCGAGCTATGCGTTCCGGTATTTTGCACCGGAAGAATTATGATGTGCCAGACAACTGGCAAGAGGAAGATAAGCAAGAAGCCCCGGTGCAAAAACTTTTTATGAAAACCTCAATGTTCAAGAAATTTTTTATTATTTCGGTAGCTTTTTTCATTTTAGCCGCGACCTTTGCCGCTTATATTCTTTTCTCTGGCGGGAACACTGTATCCAATGAAAACATAGACATAGCAGTCCTCGGCAACACCTTTACTGCCGGCGGAGAAGAGCTGCCGCTGCAAATTGAAATTACAAATAAAAACGCTGCGGCGCTCGAGCTCGCTGATCTGGTGGTGGAGTATCCAAAAGGGTCCTCAAGTGATCTCTCCCAAGATACCGAACGCTTGCGGGATTCCCTCGGCACCATTCCATCCGGCCGAGTGCGCACGGATAACTTGAAAGTCACCCTTTTTGGAGAACAAGGCAGTGTCAAACCGATCAAAATTACCCTTGAGTACAGAGTGGAGGGCTCCAACGCTATTTTTGTAAAAGAAAAAGATTACGCTGTTTCTATCAGCTCTGCCCCAATAAACCTCTCTGTCGTGGCGCCGGATAACATCAGCCCAAATCAAAATCTTACTTTTGTAGTCAAAACGACCCTGAATGCTACCAAAGCGACCTCCGGATTATTGTTAAGGGCGGACTATCCGCCAGGCTTTCAATTTAAATCTGCCAGTCCCTCCGCTTCTATCGGAAACAATGTCTGGAACTTGGGGGACCTTTCTCCAGGCGCTGAGCGAAACTTTACGATAAATGGAGTAATGGTTGGAGCCGAAGATGGCGAAGAAAAAACTTTTCACTTTTTTGTGGGCTCACAAAGCGACTCGGATAAATCTGTAGTAGGAGTAGTATTCAATTCTATCGGGCACACTGTCTTAATCAAGAAGCCGTTCATCCAAGCCAGACTTTTGGTAAATGGGGTGTATCAAAACGAATATGCCACTGATGCGAAAAATAATATTACCGGGCAGATCGACTGGACAAATAATCTGACGACCGAACTTCAGGATGTGACCATTGTGGCGAAGCTCTCCGGCAATGCGCTGGATCGCCGAAAGATAGTGCCGCAAAACGGCTTTTACAATTCGGCCGATGATACGATAACTTGGGATAGAAACTCAGATCCTAACTTTGTAAAAGTGGAGCCTAGCGGGAGCGGTTCGGTGAGTTTCTCTTTTTCTCCGCTCGCTCTTTTTACCTCTAGCGGATTAATTTCAGATCCCACTATTAATATCGATATATCTATCAGCGGCAAGCAGCCTATTGAAGGCAATGCCACGAACTCGCTCACTGATTCCGAGTCCAAAACAATTAAAATAATTTCTGACGTAGGGTTTGCCGCCAAAGCCCTCTACTATTCTGGCGCATTTCCAAACACGGGCCCTATCCCTGCCAAAGTAGAACAAGAAACGACTTATACAGTAGTATGGTCTGTCTCTAATACGGCAAATAGTATATCAAATGCTCAAATAAGCTCGACCCTGCCAGCGCTCGTCCGCTTTGTCGGGCCTGTATCGCCTGCGTCAGAAGACTTAAAATATAATCCTTCTACCAAAGAAATCGTTTGGAATATAGGTACGATTGCGAAAGGCACTGGCATCACTGGGGGCAATAAAGAAGTTTCTTTTCAAATAGCTTTTACACCTTCTCTTTCCCAAGTAGGCACTGCGCCGACCATTATCAACGATGCGATTTTGACCGGGCATGATGATTTTGCTAATGTGGATGTGCGAGTGAATAAGGCATCACTTTCCACCAAGCTTTCAGGCGACCCAGCTTTCCCAAATGGTGCGGAGAGAGTAATAGAATAAAATGAAAAAAGAAATAGAAGAACAAAAAAAGAATGAGTTAATGGAAAAAATAGTATCGCTTTGCAAAAGGCGCGGTTTTGTTTTCTCAGGTTCAGAGATTTACGGGGGACTATCTGGCACTTATGATTGGGGACATTTCGGCGTAGCCCTAAAAAATAATATAAAAAACTCTTGGTGGAAAAAGTTTGTAGATAATCGGCGCGATATGTACGGCATTGACGCGGCAATACTGATGAATGCAAAAGTCTGGGAAGCATCCGGCCATGTGGCCGGATTTACGGATCCGACCGAAGACGGCAAGAAATTCAATGTGATGTTTAAGACACAAATTGGCGCCGGGGAAGAATCCGCAGTGTCGTACCTCCGCCCGGAAACAGCGCAGGGAATTTTTGTGAATTTTAAAAATACAGTTGATGCCTATCATCCAAAGCTTCCTTTTGGTATTGCACAGATTGGTAAAGCTTTTAGGAATGAAATCGCTCCGCGAGATTTTATTTTCCGCCAGCGCGAATTTGAACAGATGGAAATAGAATACTTCATTCGTTCCACTGACTGGAAAAAATATTTTGAAGCGTGGAAAGACGAGATGCTTTCCTGGATGGATGAAGTGGGCTTTGATATGCACAAGGTGCACGAGCTTGAGGTAGAAGAAAAAGACCGCGCGCATTATTCCGCTCGCACGATTGATTTTGAATTTGATTATCCTTTCGGGCGCAAAGAGCTTTTCGGTCTTGCTTACCGCACGGATTTTGATTTAAAAAATCACAAACTTGAATATATTGATGAAGAGGAAGGTGAAAAAATGACTCCGCACGTGATTGAGCCGTCTTTTGGTGTGGACAGGGCTGTGCTCGCAATACTCCTTTCTGCTTACAATGAAGATGACCCAGAACGGCCGTTTTTGAAATTAAAGCCTAACATTGCGCCGGTAATTTGCGCTGTTTCACCACTGCTGAAGAATAAGCCAGAACTTGTAGAATATGCTGAAAATAAGGTCTTTAAACGGCTCAAATCTGAATTTGGCAGGGTTGCTTGGGACGACAACGGCAATATAGGCAAGCGCTACCGCCGGCAAGACGAAATCGGCACGCCATTTTGCATCGTGGTTGATTTTGATACTTTGACGGATGAAACTGTCACCGTCCGCGACCGCGATACAGGAGAGCAGGAGAGAGTGAAAGTTTCAGAATTGGTTAATTATATAAAAGAGAAATTGAATTAATGAAAACGGTTCTTGCGAAAAAGAGGCACCCCTTCCCGGCCTCCCCCTTGGCGAAGGGAGAGGGGAATACAAATGACCATTACCCACAATCATCCAATTCTTAAACCTAGACGGATTGAGTTAAGAAAGAATCAGACTCCACAGGAAGTTTTACTTTGGGCTCGGTTGAGGGGAGGCCAATTAAGCTTTAAATTCAAACGCCAGCATTCAATTGGCCCGTATATTTTAGATTTCTATTGTCCTGACAAAAAGTTAGCAATTGAACTAGACGGTTCCCAGCATTTAGATAATAAAGAATATGATAACGAAAGAAATAATTACCTTTTAGGTTTTGAAATAAAAACTTTGCGATTTTGGAATAATGAAGTAAATAAGAACATAAATGTAGTATTACAGAAAATTGTTACGGAATTGAATTCTCCCTCCCATTAGCCAAGGGGAGGGTTGGGGTGGGGTGCTCTTTGTGTTAATATAAGACCCATGCGCGCTAAGAAAACAATTCTAAAAAACGGATTACGAGTTATAACTGTTCCGATGAAGGACAATCCGACGGTAACGGCGTTGGTGTTGGTGGAAACTGGCTCAAAATATGAAACCAAGAAAATAAATGGACTATCGCATTTTTTGGAGCATATGTGCTTCAAAGGGACGGTAAAAAGGCCGACAGCGAGAGATATTTCTACTGAGCTAGACACTATGGGTGCGCAGTACAATGCTTTTACCGCTCAGGAATATACAGGGTACTATGCCAAAAGCGATGCAAAGCACTTTAAGAAAATCTTTGATGTAGTTTCTGATATCTATCTAAATTCCACTTTTCCTGAAGCTGAAATGCAGAAAGAAAAAGGGGTGATTATTGAAGAGATAAATATGTATGAAGACCTGCCGATGCGTCACGTGCAGGATATGATAATGCAGGTGATGTATGGAGATCAGCCGGCCGGTTGGAATATCGCTGGACCGATAAAAAATATAAAGGCTATGAAGCGAGGGGACTTTGTAAAATATAAAAAAGAGCATTATGTGCCGAGCGCTACGACTGTCATTATTGCTGGGCCCGTGCCAGAAAAAGAAATTATGAAAGAAGTGCATCGTGCGTTCGGCAAAGTTCAAAAAAGTAAAAAAACTGGCAAGAAAAAGACAATTGAAAAACAATCACATCCAAACGCATTGGTAAAGTATAAAAAGACTGATCAGACGCACTTCGTTTTAGGTTTTCGCGCTTACGATATTTTTGACAAAAGGAATCCAGCGCTTGCCGTGCTCGCCGGAGTTTTGGGCGCGGGCATGAGCTCGCGCCTTTTCCATAAACTTCGCGAAGAAATGGGCGTTTGCTATTATGTGCGGGCAACACCGGATGAGTATACAGACCACGGAATATTCCAGATTTCTTCCGGAGTAGACAATAAACGGGTGAAAGAAGTGATTAAAGTTGTTTTAAATGAATGTAAAATTCTGAAAGAAAAAATTATTTCCGAGAAAGAGCTGTCTAAAGTAAAAGAAATTTTGATTGCCGGGATGAAGATGTCGCTCGAGTCCACCGATGACGTGGCGAATTTTTACGGAGGACAGGAAGTGCTGCTTCACAAACTCGAAACTGCAGAGGAGAAATCAAGAAAAATAAAAAAAGTTACCGTTCGCGACGTGCAAAAAATAGCCCAGGAGATATTCCAAAACAAGAAACTAAATATGGCACTCGTTGGTCCTTTTTCGAAGAGTAGGGAATTTCTGCCGATTTTGAAAGTTTAAGCACTTTAGTGTTATAATAAATACATGCAAGAAAAGGATAAGATTGGGGTCATCTCCATATCAACCGGCACCATCATCAGGTTTTTCCTAGTAGCGATTTTTATCTATCTTCTTTGGCTCTTAAGAGATTTAGTGCTGATTATTCTTACGTCCATAGTCATCGCTTCATTCGTAGAGTCGGCAGTACACCGGATGAAGAAAGTCGGCATCGGCAGGGTCTTTAGCGTAGTCATCTTGTATTTTTTATCGCTCATTTTTATTGCTGGCGTGTTTTATCTTTTTGCTCCGCTCCTGATCACTGAAGTTTACAATTTCTCCACTACCTTTGCCTCTTATTTACCGAACACCAGCTTCTTGAATTACTTCCAAAACGACGCTTTCTCTGGCGCCAAAGATATCGTAAACAATCTCTCGCATAATTTTTCTATCACCACGCTATTTGCGACTTCAAAAGCCTTTATCACCAACCTTTCCGGCGGGCTATTCCAAACTCTCTCTGCCGCTTTCGGATCCGTTTTCAATGTTATCATGATAGTCATCATTTCTTTTTATCTTTCCATTCAAGAAAAGGGAATAGAAAATTTCTTGCGCATAGTGTTGCCGGGCAAACACGAGGATTACGCGGTAGATCTTTGGGAGCGTTCTCGTCGAAAGATCGCCCTTTGGATGAAGGGACAAATGCTCCTTGGACTCATCATCGCCGTCCTTACCTACTTGGTGCTTTCCGTGATGGGCATACAGTACGCTCTGCTCCTCTCAATCATCACTGGGATGATGGAGCTGGTGCCATATGGAGTAATCGTCGCCCTAATACCGGCAATATGGCTCAGTTATCTTTCGGGCGGTTTTTCCACCTCATTTATGGTGGCAGGCGCGTATCTTATCATCCATCAATTTGAGGCATACCTTCTGGCACCGCTCATCGTCCGCAAAGTGACCGGGCTCTCCCCGCTCGTGGTCATTCTTTCCATCATTATCGGCTATGAGCTGGCAGGATTTTGGGGACTTATCTTGGCTGTGCCGGTAGCGGTGTCGGTGATGGAATTTATAAATGATATTGAAAAGAAAAAAATCTTTGCTAAAGCAAGCCATGAAGCAAACTAGCTTTTATATCACGACGACGCTTCCTTATGTAAATTCCGACCCGCACATCGGCTTTGCGATGGAGATAATCCGCGCGGATGTCATCGCTCGCTATAAAAAATTGATGGGCTATGATGTTTTTTTCAACACGGGTACGGATGAGCACGGCATAAAAGTCTATATAAAAGCGTTGGAAGCGGAGATGGACCCAAAAGCATATGTGGACAGATATGCCGAGAAATTTTTCTCTTTGAAACGGACTCTAAATTTATCGGACGACTTGAATTTTATTCGTACGACGGACGAGCATCATACTAGAGCCGCGCAGGAATTTTGGCGTATTTGCAAGAAGAACGGTCATATTTACAAAAAAAATTATCAAGCAAAATATTGCACTGGTTGTGAACTTGAAAAGACAGATTCAGAATTAAATGACCAAGGCAGATGCCTCATTCACCCAAATAGAGAGCTTGAGTTGATTGATGAGGAGAATTATTTTTTTAAATTTTCAGATTTTCAGAAAAAGCTCTTGGACTTTTATGAGAAGACGCCAGACTTTGTCATACCAGACTTTCGTTACAACGAAATAAAGAGCTTTGTCTCTCGCGGGCTCTCCGACTTTTCTATTTCCCGCTTGAAATCCAAGATGCCTTGGGGAGTAGAAGTGCCAGATGACCAGGACCATGTGATGTATGTTTGGTTTGATGCATTGGTGAATTATATTTCTTGCCTCGGCTGGCCGGATGAAATAGAGAAGTTTAAGAAATATTGGGAGCGGGGGACTCCGGTGCAATATTGCGGGAAAGATAATTTGCGCCAGCAAGCAGCAATGTGGCAGGCGATGCTCATGGCGGCCGGACTACCAAATTCAAGGCATATAGTGATAGATGGCTTTATAAATGTCGCTGGGCACAAGATGTCTAAATCTGCTGGCAATATGATAGATCCATTTCAGCTCGTAGAGGAATATGGCGCGGATGCAATACGTTATTTCTTGACCCGTGAGCTTAGTCCGTTTGAAGATAGCGATTACACCCCGAACCGATTACAGGATACTTATAATGCAAATTTGGCAAATGGCCTTGGTAATCTTACAAGTCGTATTATGCAAATGGCAGAAACAAATCTAAGTGAACCCGTTGATCTTAATTTAGATTGGTACTTTGATCCAGCTTATATTAATTCGCTTAACAATTTTAACCTTCTAATGGCAACCGATCGAATTTGGGATGCAATCAAACATCTTGACGAATACATTCAACTAAAACAACCGTTCAAGATTATTAAAACTGATTCAGAAGAAGGAAGTAAACAAATCACGTATTTAGTTAAAGAGTTATACAGGGTAGGGCTAATGCTAGAACCGTTTATGCCAGAAACATCTCAAAAAATTCGATCATTGATTAAATCAAACAGAAAACCAGATCAACCATTGTTTTTAAGGAAAGAATAAATGACCCCGAAATACATAGATATACATTCGCATGTGAATTTCAAGGCCTTTGATGAGGACAGGGATGAAGTTATGAAGCGCGCGCTTGAGAATGATACTTTTGTCATAAATGTCGGCACGCAAGTTGATACTTCAAAAAAAGCGATTGAGATGGCGCATAAATATGACGAGGGAGTTTATGCAATTATCGGACTTCATCCGATACATACAGGAGCTTCTTATCATGATGAGAAAGAGTTGGGCGAGGGCGGAAAAGAATTCACTTAGCGCGGAGAGGCTTTTGATAAAAATATTTACCGCGAAATGCTAAAAGACCCAAAAGTAGTGGCGATAGGGGAATGCGGGCTGGACTATTACCGGATGGAGCCAGAATCAATAGAAAAACAGAAAAAGGCATTCATCGAGCAGGTTGAATTGGCAAACGAGATTGGCAAACCCCTTATGCTTCACATAAGAAACGCCTACAAAGATGCATTAGAAATTTTAAAACAATATGCAAAAGTAAAAGGGGATGTGCATTTTTTCGCAGGCACTTCCGAAGATGCGAAAGGATTTTTAGATTTCGGTTTCACTCTTTCTTTTACAGGAGTCATAACTTTTACACACGATTATGATGAAGTTATAAAAAACATTCCGCTTGATATGATAATGTCGGAAACCGATTCGCCATATGTGACGCCCGTGCCATACCGCGGTAAGCGGAACGAACCCTCATACGTGCGCGAAGTCGTCAAAAAAATCGCCGAGATAAAAGGGCTACCGGAAGAGGAAGTGGCAAAGGCAATCATCGCGAACGCCAAGCGGGTATTTGCAATTTAATCACTTTCTGCTAGTATGGAACCCATGGCAGAAAACGAGATTAAAGACGAAAGTAAAGGTTCCGATTCACGAATTTACGAAGTCGGGTATCTTTTGTCGCCTGCAATTGAAGGAGCTGATGTGCCGATAGAGTACACAAACCTAAAAGATATGATTTCGTCCTTTAGGGGTGAGCTTATTGCGGATGATATGCCAAAGAACATAGAGCTTGCTTATACGATGGAAAAATTAATTGCTAACGTCAGGCACAAATTTAATTCAGCCTATTTCGGATGGGTAAAATTTGCGATGGATCCTGATAAAGTAATTGAATTAAAAAAGAAGCTTGAATTAGATCCTAAAATTGTCAGATTTTTAATTATGAAGACAGTGCGTGAAAATACTGTCGCGGCCAAAAGATTTATACGCGGTGATGCCATGAGAAAGAGAGCGCCAGTAATGAGAGCCGAGGGGGAAGAGGCGCCGGCAATCAATAAGGAGGAAATTGATAAAGAGATTGATGCGATGGTATCAATGTAATTTTATATGTATTTAAACAAAGCAATCGTAATAGGAAACTTGACCCGGGACCCGGAGCTTCGCTCCTTGCCATCAGGCATAAAAGTATGCAGTTTCTCGCTCGCTACAAACCGCGTCTGGAAAGACAAAAATGGCGCCAAGCAGGAAGCGGCGGATTATCACAATGTTGTGGTTTTCGGTAGACAAGCAGAAACAGTCGCCCAATATATGAAAAAAGGTAATTCAATGCTCGTTGAGGGAAGAATGCAGACCAGGAGCTGGGATGATAAAGAAGGAAATAAAAAATATCGCACGGAGATTGTAGCTGATAGGACTCAATTTGGGCCGAGAGGGAATGGAGGCAGTGGTGCTCCAACAGGAGGTGCTCAAGATGCTGGAAAATCATCAGCACCTGCTGAAGAATCCGATACAATAGAGTATCCAGAAGAAGATATTAACCCAGAAGACATTCCATTTTAATTGCTATTTTAACCTTATGAGACAAGATTATTTTTCATCAAACAATATAAAATATATAGACTACAAGGATGTGGAAATCCTAAAGAAATTCTTGAACCCGAACGGCAAGATTATGAATCACAAGCGCACCGGCGTCACCTCTAAAAACCAACGTCAGCTTAGTGAGGCAGTCAAACGCGCCCGCTTCCTCGGCCTTTTACCTTTTGTCGCTAAATAAAACTATGAAAAAAGCTTTTTTTATATTATTAATTTTTAGTATTTTTTTAATGCCGAGTGTGTCACTGGCATCATCTCTGCCAGTCCCCAACCTAGAAGTGACAGCCAAGAAACTTCCTATTGGAAAAGTGTTGGTAGTAAATTCCGAGACGGATGGATATTTTATTTTTAATGATATTGAGATCGGTCAATACGAGTTGTTTTTATACGGTGAGGTCATTTCCCTAGGGAAATATAATACTCAAAATGGAAAAATATCTGGTAAAGTGCTGATCAATATAGATGAAAATACTGATCCTTTTACTGAAAAAAATTGGAATGCCAATCATCTTAAAAGACTCGGATACATTTTACACTTGCAGAATATTTTGCCACCAGATATTACTTTGACAGAAGTCACATCACCCAAAATAAAAAATTATATTAAAAAATTTCAAGCTAAATACAACATTAGACAGACCGGTAATTTAGGACCCTCTACTATTTTAAAACTCAATGAGATTTTTAAAGATACCCCAAATTAATAAAACATATTTGGCTTTTTTGTTCTATATAATTTAACCTCTAAACCGTAATCTTATGAAAAAAATTTACCTTCTCTATGCTCTTTCTACGTATTCGCCGGTTTCGGTGTTGACCCGGATAATGTCTCCTTCGTTTATGAACATTGGGGCATTCAAGGTAGCGCCGTTTTCAAGCGTGATGATTTTATTGCCTCCCTTGGAGGTGTCACCGCGGACGGCTGGCGGAGCGTCTTTCACTTTAAATTCCATTTTAACTGGCAATTTCAAGCCAATAGTCTTTTCTTCGCCGTCATTATCCCAAACTAGAGCTGTGACATTTTGATTCTCTTTCAAGAATTTAGCAGTGTTCCCTAGTAGTGTCTCATCTAATTTAAATCTATTTGCTTTATTGCCCAATTCGCAGAACCAATACTCACCTTTGTTGTGATAAAGGAATGTGACTTCTTTCTTTTCAATATCTGCTTCGTCTGCTTTATCTGAAACGTGATAAGTAGCAGGGAAGACCTTCCCGGAGATTAAGCTTCGCAGTTTTACCTGGTTCTGGGGTTTTCTCTGCTGAGTGCGGGCCACATGGCTTTCAACGACTTCGCATGGCTCATCATCGTGTATTATTATTTTTTTCTCGCGAATTTCGCTGTATTCAAGTTGTGCCATATGCACTATACTAGCAGAATATTTTTTAGAATCAAGTTTTATACCCCCTCTTTGAATTTCTTACGGATTTCTTTTAGGATTTGATCGGCAACTTTTGAATTCTCTTTTAGAAAGGTGCGGGTGTTATCATAGCCGACACCAAGTTTTACTTTTTCTTTACTCTCTCCACTTGGAGTATAAAAATACGAATTACCGGTTTTTTCTACTATTTTAAATTTCTCACCGAGGGCGATGATTTCGCCTTCTTTGGAAATACCCTCGTTGTAAATGATATCAAATTCTGTCTGCTTGAAGGGCGCGGCCACTTTGTTTTTCACTACCTTTACGCGAGTTCGCGAGCCGACGACATCTTCGCCTTTTTTAATCTGCGCGATTTTGCGGATATCTAGACGGATGGAGGTGTAGAATTTCAAAGCCTTGCCTCCCGGGGTAGTCTCCGGATTGCCGAACATCACACCGATCTGCATTCTTATTTGGTTTATGAAAATGACTACGGTTTTTGATTTGGCGACAATGGCGGTCAACTTGCGGAGCGCTTGAGACATCAATCTTGCTTGCTTGCCTACGTGGTACGCGCCCATGTCGCCCTCGATTTCGTCTTTTGGAGTGAGCGCTGCCACCGAGTCAACGACGATGACATCAATTTTCCCAGAGCGCACTAGGCTCTCTACAATTTCGAGCGCCTGCTCGCCTGTATCCGGCTGGGAAATTAGAAGGTCATTTATTTTTACGCCGAGTTTCTTGGTATATTCCGGGTCCATCGCATGCTCGGCATCAATGTAGGCGCAAATGCCGCCTTTTTTCTGCGCTTCGGCGACAATATGCGAGGCGAGTGTGGTCTTTCCGGATGATTCCGGTCCAAATATTTCAATGATGCGTCCGCGTGGTATTCCGCCCACTCCCAGCGCCATATCAAGACCAATGGAGCCGGTAGGGATGACATTAATATCAACCTTCGGGGAATCTCCCATTTTCATAATCGCCCCTTCGCCGAATTTTGTCTGGATTGATTTTAATGTATCGTCCAATGCTCGGTTATCCATCGCCTCGCTATTGCCTACTTTTTTCTCTTTTTTTACCATTTTTTAAAAAATTAACTTATAAATTTTTTCATCGCTTTCCCCAAACTTATCTTTGGCTTCAACGCTTACTACATTATAACCCGAGAGGAGGGCTATTGTCTCGTTCCAATTCCCATCTTGGTCCACTGATACCTCACGGCCGTCAAGAAGGAGGTGCACTGCGTTTTTTGCATTACCGGTTATGTTTAGAATATTATTCTCCATCTTTGCTCCGTCTGCCAAATTTACGTTTTTTATTTTGACGCCAAAAAGTAAATCATAAGAGCGAAAAAATGCGTAAACAATAATAACTAAAAACAAAGCTGACAGCGAGATTATCTTTATTAATTTTTTTGCGCTATTATGGGTCATAGTTGTTGCATTATATTACGTTTTCTCCATTTTCGTCCCGATTTATTTTCTCTAGGACTTCGCGTGGCTTGGCGCCGTCGCCTGGACCTATCACTCCGCGCTCTTCGAGCATATCTATAAGACGGGCTGCTCGCGCATAGCCAAGACCGAGCTTTCTCTGCAAGTATGAAGTAGATGCCTTGCCGGCTTCTATCACCACTTGTCGCGCTTCTTCGTATATTTCATCTTCCTTTTCGTCTTCATTATTATCCAACGTACTTTCAAAGATAGATTTATCAGGGCTAATTGACCCAGCAGAGAGGCTTATTTCCTCATTTGTCTCATCTCGGTAACTATCGGCTAAATATTTTACTACTTTTTTCACTTCAGATTCTGATATGTAAGATGATTGCAGGCGTTCTGGCTGGGCTTCACCGGAAGAGTAAAGCATATCGCCTTGACCGAGCAATTTCTCTGCGCCACCAGCGTCGAGTATGGTACGGGAATCAATCTGCGAAGAGACTTTCAAGGCAACGCGGGCTGGTATATTTGCTTTGATGAGTCCAGTAATGACATTGACCTCCGGACGCTGGGTAGAAAGTATAATATGAATGCCTACCGCGCGAGACATTTGGGCGAGGCGGACGATTGCCGACTCAAGCTCTCTTGGGTAAGAGCTCATGATATCTGCCAATTCGTCTATTATAATGACAATATAAGGTATCCGTTCAGCCTCTCCGTTTCCGTTTTTCTTGCCGAAAACATTATTGTGGTAAGACTCAATGTCACGGACAGATTCGGCCTCCAATATGTCATACCGGCGATCCATTTCTTTGGCTGCCCATTTTAAGGCGAGGATTGCCTTTTTGGCGTCAGTGATGACGGGGGTGAGCAGATGCGGTATTTTATTATAGAGCGTTAGCTCAACGCGCTTTGGGTCTATCATTATTAATTTTAAATCATCTGGGCCATTTCGATATAAAAGGGAAGTAATGATTGAATGGATAGTGACAGATTTTCCCGAGCCAGTTGTCCCCGCGATGAGCATATGCGGCATCTTGGCTAGGTTGCCGAAGACTGCCCGGCCGGCGATGCTGCGCCCGAGCGCAATAGTGAGTGCTTTGGCTGAGCTTCCAAATTTTTCATCCGCGAGCATTGTCGCGAGGCCGACGATTGATTTTGCTTTATTCGGAATCTCAATGCCGACGAGTGATTTGCCCGGAATTGGCGCTTCAATGCGGATCGGATGTGCAGCCAGCGCGAGCGCCAAATCATTTTGCAGTCCCACAATGCGAGAGAGTTTCATTCCTTCCGCTGGTTTCAACGCATAGCGGGTGACCGTAGGTCCGATGGTAATCTCATCCATTTCCACTTCAATGCCGAAATTCTGCAAAGTGCGTTTTATGATATTTGCATTTGCTTTTATGTCGCCCACATTTGGCTTGCCTCTATCTTCTTCAAGTAAAGAGAGCGGGGGAGGAGTATAAGCATGAGAGACATATTTTTTAGCGCGAGGTAATTCCTCTCCTTCGTCGTTTTTTGTTTTTTTACCGACGTTCCGACTGCTTTCGTCGGAAGTCGGGATCCCGACCCCTTCGGTCGTTGGGACTTCTTCATCATATTCTTCTTCAGGTTCCTCTTCAACCTTTTGATTGAGGGCTTCGATTTTAAAATCAATTGTTTTTTTACCTTTTACGATTTTATCCCAGATTTTCTTTAAGTATGGCAGAAGCATTGGTCTTGCATCAAACATCATCAAGATTGAAATTATTAAAATCGCTCCGAGAAAAATAATACTCGCATAAACATCAAAAAGGCCGACGAATGGAGTGGAGGCTATTCTTCCTAGAAGCCCTCCCGCGCGTGTGCCCGATTCGGAAATCGTATTTGAAGCAATATCAAAAAGTCCAAGGCCCGAGAGTAAAAATAAAATAGAGCTTGCTACGCGGATGAGACCGATGTTCGGCTTTTCAGATTTAACAAAAGAAAATCCGAGTAGAATAAAAAGGACAGGGAGTAAGGAATATCCTACACCCAAAAGATAATGCAGGACACTATATAAAAATCTTCCGGCTACACCTCCCATAGAGAAGCTCGCCATTATCAAAAAAAGAGCCAAAACAAAAAAGACTACTGCCCAGATCCCGTGTTTTGTTTCTGTTTTTAATTTTTGAGGAGATTCTTTCTGTTTAGATTTTTTTGCCATGTTGGTATTTTATCATAAAATTTAGAATAACATTATATGCAGAGCAAGAATATTCGCTTGCTAGCAAATTTCTCTGCTTAATAATTTATTCCAAATTTTCTACTAGTCCCTAGAACCTAGTACCTATCTAAAAAAGCTCTTGCTTTTTTAGATGTCCTATATATAATGGACACTATGTTGACGGAAGATAAAAATCTAAAAGACTCCGTAAAAGACATCTCAAATATGCCTGTCCCTTACCAGGCTAGCGGTTCCGACTTGGTTCTATTTAATAAAACAAATAAGCTAGTAACTGCGCTTTATATGGTAACGGACATAATGGATATAGATGAACCATTAAGGAATAAATTAAGGACATTAAGCGTAGGAATTCTATCGGACACTTACTCATATTATCACAAAGACTTAGTAAAAAAGATACCTGAAATTTTGTCTTTTTTTGGACTTGCCTCCACTATCGGCATGATATCTGAAATGAACTCTAGTATATTAAAGAAAGAGTTTATTGGTCTAAAAGAGGCATTTGAAGAGAAACTCGGACAACAGCAAGGTATGTCCTTAATGGATTTATTAAAAGAAAGTCCTTTAGAAATTTCTAAAGGACAACACACTAGAATCGGTGTCCAAAAGGGAGGCACTCTTATGAAAGCTATATCGGACAAAATGCATAAGCAGAACAATAATACAAATTTTGACTTATTAAAGAAACAAAGAAGGGAAGAAATAATTAAAATAATAAAGGATAACACTGTTGGTGGTGCGACGATAAAGGACATAAAAGACAAAGCATACGGTTCATTAATTTCTTGCGGAGATAAAACATTGCAACGCGAGCTGATTTCAATGGTAAAGGACAATGTCCTTTATAAAACTGGAGAAAAAAGATGGAGTAAGTATTCTGTTGTGGTGTAATCATTCGTGTCGTAATATAAGCAGTTTTTATACGTCATAGGTATTGAGCCTGAAAATTTGCATTTAGGACCAAATTATGCGATATTTTAGGGATGCGGACTATTTGCTTTAAAGCGAGTTATCCACATATAATGTTTTGCTGTTTTGAACAGTAAATATTATAATAACGTTGTGTTATAGCTTTACGTGTATTTTCGCCACAGTGGCGGATTATCCGCGTTTTGTTGTACACGGCACAAAATTCGTTTTCGCTCACAATTTCGTCGAAAAAATTTTGAGGGAAAATGACTGAATGGTCATTGAAAACTAAATAAGGATCTTGCGAAATTTCGCAGGAAAAATGTTTTGTTTTCAACCCCGATGTAAAGTCGGGGTCCCGATTCAAATTTATTTGGCGTCGGGATCAAGTAAAAATCTGTTCACTATTCATATCTCCGTTAAAAAGAAGAAATGATTAGTGATAGAAAAATGCGTCTTTAGTTTTGTCGAAACTAATTAAAAGCGCAATTATAATTAGAATTAATATTATGAGTAAATTATTTAAATCAAAATTCTTTCTTGGAGCTTTGATTGTTACAGTTTTAGCTATAGGTGGTGTTACTCTAAAGGCAACTCCGGCTAGTGCAGACTGTTCAACAGGTACAACGACTCTAAGACTAGGATCAAGAGGTAGTGCAGTTATGTGTCTACAACAGACGCTTAACGCGCATGGCTTCACAGTCTCCACTACAGGAGCTGGATCCATGGGTATGGAATCCACGTACTTCGGTACAAAGACCAAAATGGCTGTGATGGCAATGCAAGCTTCCTTAGACAATGGTCTTGCCATTGATGGAATCTTCGGTGCTCACTCCCGTGCATCTTTGCTCGGTTCTCCATCTGGTAACTTCCCTCCAGGCTGTAACTCAGCTTCAGGATATAGCACAACAACAGGTATGCCATGCAGCAGTTTGAATGCAAATACTTTTGCACCTACAGGCTGTACATCAGCTTCAGGATTTAGTCCTGTAACTGGCGGAGCATGTTATGCTGTAAATTCAAACGTACAAACTGGTCCTGTCAGTGCAATGCTTGCTTCTGACAACCCAGCAGCCGGAAACATTATCCAAGGGCAAGCAACTGCTGATCTTCTACACATTGCTCTCAGTGGTACTGGTACGGTCACAAGTATGACTTTCCAGCGTACAGGTATCTCAACTTCTTCTGATCTAACTAATGTCTATCTATATGATGGCATCACTAGGCTTTCAGACGGAGCTTCAGTAAATACCAACGGTGTTATCGTTTTCAATGGTTTAAACATTTCAGTAAGTGGCACAAAGATGATTTCAGTTAAGGCTGATATCTCTTCTACTGCAACTACTGGAAGCATTGGAGTTACGATGACTGCTTACATGGTAGCTGGAGGTTCAGCTCAGAGTGTAAACATAGTTGGCAACCAAATGTATGTAGTTTCTGCTCCATCCACTATGGTTAGCTACACTGTTGGCACAGTTACCCCAGCCGCTTGTACATCAAGCTGCCCTACGGTAAATGCTGGTACAACAGCTTACACTTTCTGGTCAGCCCCAATTCAAGTCAACAATCACTCAGCAATACTTAAGAGTGCTGCATTCCGATATATCGGTTCAGCTCCATATGACGCTCTAGGCAATATAAAGCTTTACGTCAATGGTACGTCGATTGGCACAACGACAATCAACGCTATGGGTTATGCAGTGTTTGACTTTAGCGCAGCCCCAGTAACTTTGAACACAGGTTCATCTACTATTGAGGTTCGTGCTGATGTCCAGAAAGGAACAAATAGAACAGTTCAATTCACACTTCAAAACGCATCAGATCTTATGATTACTGATCCTCAGCTTGGTGTTAACATTGCAGCTACTTCTGGTATTCCAGCACCAGCCGCAACTGTCACTATCAGTGCAGGTTCAGTAACAGTAAGTATTGATCCAGCTTTCCAGTCATTGACTAACATAACTGGTGGATCAACAAACGTTACTATCGCTAAATTCAAAGTTCACGCTTATGGTGAAGATGTAAAAGTTCAGTCCCTTGCAATGTCAGTCAATATGAATTTGACAGGCGCAGCTTCTGGAACTGGAATGAATAACGTTACGCTTTACTTCAATGGTTCACAGGTAGGCTCTTCACAGAGCTTCACTGGTACGGGCACAGTTGCTCTTACTGCTTTCCAACTTGGATCATCTATGATCATCCCAGCTGGTATTGATAGCACACTTGAAGTTCATGCTGACGCACAATCTTCAACAAGTTCAAATTACACAGGTGGCACAGTTTCTGTAACTTTGCCTGCTGGTACTACAAATGGTCAAGGTCAAAATTCTTTGACAACCATAGCTGTTCCTGCTGCTGCGATCACTTCAAACAGCTTGACAGCTCAGACTGGCCTAATGTCTCTATCTGCTTCATCTAGCTACTTGAGCCAGACAATGAATCCAAACACTGCTAACGCAAAGATTGGTTCATTTATTCTTCAGAACCAGAGTACATCTGAATCTGTAAGAGTAACTAGTCTCCAGGTAGGTCTTACACTTCCAGCTGCTACGACATTCGTCTTGGCTGGTAGTACGACAAACGTTACAACTACACAAACATGGGTTCTTAACCAGACTGCAGCTCTTGCTGGTATCACAGCTGGAAATGTTCTTACTCTTGCTGCAAACGTAGGATGTACGACAGTTCCAGTAATCACAGTTGCATCTGTATCTGGTTCAACACTTACTTCAGTAAGTACTGGACAGACAGCATCTAACTTAAACACTTGTACACTCGGTACAGCAGTTGTTGCTGTAAGTCCTACAGTCGGCCCTGCAGCTTTGACAAACTTCAGTAACTTGAAGACTTCTGAGGCTTCAGGATCAGGCGCAACACCAATCAACCCAACTGCAACAAACAACTTCTCAGTTGATTTCACTATCGCTCCTGGCGCAACCAAGACGATAGATATAATGGCTGATCTAGGTACTGCAAACATGGGAACAGTTAAATCTACATTGATAATTACTGCACAGGGTTCAACTTCAAATGTTGCTCTATGTAGTCCTTCAATCACTGGAGGTTCTGTTAACGGATGTAACACTTCAACAGCTCTAAGTGGTCAGACGATCACTCTTGGTTCTGGAAGTGTCAACACTCCTACAGTCGTTACTTCTTCAACAACAGCATCACAATTTGTTCCTGGTGGCACAACCACTGGTGTAACAGATGTTACAAAGGCAACATTCAACCTTACTGCTACAAACGGATCTGCTACTATCTCTGAACTTAAGTTCAAGAATACTGGTACATCTGGTACATTGACAGCAGTTCGTGTTGGTACACACACCGCTCCTACAGTCACTGATATTGCATACCTCACTGGTCTTGCTATAGCAGTACCTAACGGCGGAGCAGGTACAAACATTGATGCCTTCGGATCATATGCTCCAGTTGGACCAACAGGTGTAACTTCAGGTGGCACGTCAGTTCTACAACTTTGTTCCGTAAGGTACACAATCGGTGGAACGACTACTACAGCTGGTGATACTACTTGTGCCTCACCACTTCTTTCAAGCGGTACGACAATGACACTCGTTGGTTCAAGCCCAACAGTCACTGTTGCTCAGCCTACAGGAGCAGTATTAGCAGTAGGTAACATC
Organism: Minisyncoccia bacterium; assembly: GCA_041499755.1. GTDB lineage: Bacteria > Patescibacteriota > Minisyncoccia > Phycocordibacterales > UBA9973 > UBA9973. The sequence continues at coordinate 2,441 of JBGQKV010000003.1, read as the reverse complement.
GAAGCTATCGATGTAACTGTCAAAGCTAATGCTCAAGGCCCAATCACACTTAATGCTTTCTCCATCACATCTTCATTGTCAGCAAACACATCAACAAACTCTACATTCGCGATTAGTGCTTCTAATCCAATCGTAGTGAAAGATGCAAACAATGCAGTTGTAACTTTGGCTGGAGCATCTTGTGGCTCGACTGCGGCTAACATAAACTGCTTCTTTGCAACATCAGGAGGCGGTATCCAAGTTAAGCTTGCTAGCGGTTACCTAATAAATGCCGGCGAACAGCAGACATTTAAGGTATTCCTACCTGTAGCTACTATCGGTACAGGAACCAGTATCAACAATATGTTCAGTACACCAACAGATGGTTCTGGACTTACTACTTCCAACAACTACTTTAGTTGGACTGATACTGCAGGAAGCGCTTCAGCAGCTCAGACTGGTACATCAAATATCTACAACTTCCCAACAACCTTTACTTCAACAGTTCATAACTAATGAAGCATTGGTCTAAGGAATTAGATTAACGTTTCTCGAATCGTATAATCGAGTCAAAAACACCCCTTCGGGGGTGTTTTTGTTTGTCTTTATCCACAGCTAGGCTTCCAAACGAGAGGCATGCTTGTTATAATTATAAACGCATATTATATAAGTCTTTCCGTCGGAGGATTTATACTTGTGTTTTATTATTAAAATTTAAATTAAAAATGTTGAAATCAATTTCAAAAATTTTAGCCGGAGCTTTTATCGTAGCTTTGGTTATCGTTGCAGTGCCAGCAAATAAGGTACATGCAGCAGCAGGAGATATACAAGTGACTGTCACTGAGGAAGGAGACAGTGCTGCTATCTCTGGTGCGACAGTTCTCGTTGCTTGTACTGGCGGTGCTCTCACCGCTCTTACCGGCAGCCCGACAACAAACGGCTCGGGAGTAGTATTAGCTGCTCCACAAGCAGCTTCAGACTGTGCAAACAGTGAAGCAATTACATATTCTGTTGCAAAGACTGGATATGTCACTCAGACTGGTTCACTCGGTACTTATCTAGCAGCTAGCAATCCAAACGTTTATACAGTTACTGGAGTTTTATTCCAGCTTAAAGTGGTTGCTGCTGATGAAATAGGAACTGCGATAACTTCATTTGGTACAAAAACTTTTAACGGTTCTGCCGCTACTTTAGCTTCTACAAGTAACTTTTATTGGGCAGTTGCTCCTGCAACAGGCGCACTCGTGCTCAATAAAGATGGATATGTAAACTCTGCTACTACAAACACAGCATTTTCTTCTGTGACGACAGCAGCGAGCGGTCAAGTAGTTATCACCCTTGGTGCAAACGCTGCTTGTACTGTTGCTATCTCTGCTTCTACTTCTTGTAAGGGTCTGGTATTTGGATTAAAAACTACTGTTACTGATGCTGGTAGTAGTGCTGCAGTGACTGGCGCTACTGTTACAGCAGGAGATAGTTATGATGTTACTTGCACAGAAAATGGTGTGACTGGTATTTACTACTGTGCTATTCCACTCGCTGAGACTGGTACTCTCGTTCGAGTTACACATGGAAGCTACAGACAAAACACTGCTACTTATACAGACAGAACAGCAGCTACAGATGCTCAGAGCACAGCGGCTGTATCAATGTATTTGGGAAATGGTAGCGGACCTTTAAATGATAATAGTGCTACTCCTGCAACCCCAGCTACGCCTGCCACTCCAGCAGTGCCAGGAGAAAGCCCAGCTACCCCTGCAACACCAGCTACCCCTGCAACACCTTCTCCTTCATCAAACGATAATATTCCTGGTTGTGGTAATGGCCATATGTACAGTGCAGTTACAGGGCAACTTTGTAGTTCATCTACTGTAGTAGTAGTTTCAAACACGAGCGCTATATCAATGATTAATGTCAATCTCACTCCTGGTAAAAAAGGCGATGATGTAAAAACTGTGCAAGCATTTCTTATTGCTCAGAACAAAGGTCCCGCTGCTCTCGCTCTCGCAGCAGTTGGTGTTACTGGTAACTATGGTCAATTGACTAAGAAAGCTATGACTGAATGGCAAAAAGCTATGGATATAAGCCCGGCTTCCGGTGTTTTTGGCCCGAAGACTCGAGCTGCCATTGCGTCGATGACGATGTAGTACTCATTATTAGTTAATGAAAAATAACTTTATGGAAAAAAATAAATCAAATATGTGGATGTGGGTAATAGTTGTGATCGTTGTTGTGGTAGTTTTATTCCTAGTTTTCAAAGATAAAAAAGTGGTTAGTCCAGTAACCGATATGACTACTACTGAGCCAGAATCAACTCAAGATGTTAGTGGGGTTACTGGTGCAGGCGCAGCATCAATCTCATACAGAGATGCTTTAGTAAAATATGCAGACCGAAGACTCCAGTTTGGCAGTACCTGCCAAGTATCTCCTCGCTCGGTAAGCGTAACTTACAAAGACAATAC
>JBGQKV010000002.1:0-27097 GCA_041499755.1 Minisyncoccia bacterium | reverse complement strand
TGGACCATATGTAGTTTCACATGGTGGTTCTGGTGGCACCGGCGGTTCAAATCCAGGTCCTGGTACCGGAGGAGCTGGGGGTTCAGGGGGTTCAGGTGGAGCTGGAATTTCTGGAAATAATGGTGGTACTGACTCTAGCGGTAACTTCTGCTCAGCTGCTGTTCCTGGCGGTGTAGCAATCAACGGATACGGAGCCGGAGGAGTTGGAGGATGCACTGCTATCAATGGAGGCAATGGCCAAGCCGGAAGGATTGAGATATCTTACGTTCAATAAAAACTTATAAATTCAATTAAAAAGCCCCGTGTGGGGCTTTTTGATTGCTCATAATTATGATAAAATTTTAGTATGACTGACAAGAAGTTTTTAACCAGCGCGATTTTCATTGCCTTTATTGCCACAGCCGGTTTTCTTTTTTGGTTTATTCCGCGCTATAGTTCGCATGCGATTCAGGCGACCAAAGATTGCGCAGATATTTTTACAATAAAGAATTCCGGTTATTTCCCCGAAGGGAAAAGCCGTTTTGTATTTAATAAAAATATAAATAGTTGCCTTCTTTTTAACGCATTAGAAGGGACCGTGGACAGCCCTGAGCGCTTTGTGGTGGTTGATATGATCTCTGATAAAATTTTATTTTACTGGGAACTTAAAGCAGGAGAAGAGAAAGATGCTAATTTGAGTCTTACTCGCGAGGAGGCTCTTGATAGGGTTCGCGCTTTTAGCTTTATAGTTTTTTAAGGCCCGGAACAATTTTAGCGCTCTATTTGAGACTTGACTTTATCATTTATGTATGATAAGCTATGTTCATTAGCATTTTTAAATAGTCGTTTTATAACAATTAACTTTATATATTATGAATAAATTAGAAATATCATTTTTCATGCTTTTGGCCGTTTTAGGCTTTGCCGTAACGCCAGCTTTTGCAGCACCTCATAGCAATCCCCATCTGCCTCCGCAAGCTGCGGTCGGTGCTTATAGCCTGTCTATTACCAGCGGACCGGTCGTTGTAGGCCGAGACGTGAGCTTGAATGGAGTAGCTTCTGCTACAAATTACCTTGGTTCTTTCAGTCAGTACGGCATAGTAATTCTCTGGGGTGATAATACTCAGACAGTTTACTCAAGTCTTGCCACCCTTGGATTTATAGACAATGGCACGGATTTCAGTGGATCTTGGGCATCCCAGCATACTTATGCTTATCCCGGCAACTATAATATACAAGTGAATCTTTATCGCAACAGTCCAAGCGCTATGCCGGCTGCTTCTGATTCGATTTCTGCTTCAATTGTTTGTTTCCCTGATTTTCCTCCTTTTTTCGCGCCTTGCTAAAGGCTCAGAAGTAAGATTTTCATCAAAAAGCAATCCACACAATGGATTGCTTTTTGGTTTTGCGTATTTTATAATTAAGGTATCCGAGTTCAGATATTTTTAATCATTTATTGATTTAATGGATAGTCAAAAAAATATGAATAAAAAAACCATAATATCTATCGTAGCAATATTGGTCATTGCCCTTATTGCTGGCTGGTTTATAAACAATAAAAATCAGGAAGCCGCTTCTGTTCTTTCGCCATCTGCTGATAGGACAAAAGACAGCGATACGCTTTATGTAGCAGATGTAACAAAAGTGCCTCCTTCCAGCACTCGCTCAGAAACAGAGTCGATAGATCCAAATATTTCAGTAGTGACCCAAGATGTGACTCAAATTTTATCTGGCAACTTGAACCTTAATTTTAAAGGGACTTTTTCCGGGAATACTAATAATTACGCCCTGACTCGTTATTTTGGAATTCGTCAGGTTAATTCACCATTTTATACCTGGGTTTTTTCTTTACCGGGCACTGTTACTGTTTCGTCAGGGCAGTTCCAGATGAATGTAGGGAACATGGCAGGAGGATCTTATATGTATAAAGCTTGTGTCCAGTATACGAATAGTATGGTCTCATATATTTCCTGCGGAGTTGAAAAGCCGCTCATCATTTCAGGCACCAGCTGTCTGTTTATTCCCGGGTACTTTACTCCACCTTGCCTATTTCAAGCGAGCAATACTGTGCCTACGGCCATACCTGCTTTTAATCCTTTAGCAAAATAAAATAAATGAAAAATATAAATCACAATTTAATAAAATTAATTCCGCTACTTTTCCTCGCCTTCTTTCTCGTGCCCTCGCACGCTGGCGCACAGGTTCGAGTTTATGAAGATACGGGGTTTGTAGGCGGGGTAGTCGGGGCAGGATATTCCCCAGCCTTTAATGCTGGAGGTACGGGCACTATAGGCACTCCTGGAATTCCGGCAGGCAGTACTATCCGAGCGGCATTTCTTTTAGCAGGCCGTCATGGCAATGCCTCACCTATTACAGTGAGCTTAGACGGAGTCAATTATACTTTTAACAATACCAATCAAGTAGGTTTAGCTTTTCAATCTCCCGTTTATGGAGGAACTTCTGGTGTTCATATGATAAATGTCAGCACGAATCCCAGCATATTAAATGCTTCGCACACTCTTGTCGTGCCTTTTCAGCCAGGACCATCAAATCGATACAGCGATTTCTATTTATATATTACTTATAACAATAACAGCGCCACCAGCGCCGTAGCTACCGCTATTTTCACCAACACCAGCAACTTTGGCACTCAAATTGACCATACTTACAATTTTACTACTCCGCTCACCAATGGCGTGCCCACGGCTCTCGGGTTGTTTACTGGATATATTTGTGATTCTGGCAACGACGGAGAAAAGGTGAGAGTAATCGGAACAAATGTTACAATTGGCAGTACCGCTATAGGCAACAACGACATAAATTCTGGTTTTTGCGGGGGACCGGTGGGAAGTTTCAGATATCAAAATACTGCTATTACCGCATTGAGTGATGATAATGCCAACCAAGCCATGCTGAATGCTGATGCGCTGAGTGATGTAGGAGCTCTTGTAAGTACCAGTAATAGTTTTACGGCGCGTTACACTACCACCACTGCTGGGAATACTACCAATGCAATCTGGGGCGCGATTGTCGCCTACAGGGCACCAGTATCTTTGGGCGGCCAACCGCCTTCCGGTGTAGTGGCAAACCCAGCCACTTCTATCGCTTCAAACTCTGCGATCTTAAATGGAAGCTTCAGCGTTGCTGGGTCAGGAGATTTCAATTGTACTCAAGCTTGCCGCTGGTTCAACTGGGGCACTTCTGCCTCTGCGATGATCCACACTGTAAATGTCATACCGAGCGCTGGACCCACCGGCCCCTTCTCCTTTAGTTTGACTGGCCTTCTAACAAATACAACATATTATTACCAAGCCTGCGTGGGTAACAGTTGGGGGTTCAACTGTGACATGACCCCTGAATCTTTTATGACACTCTAAAAATATTACTCCTAAACACCCAGGAAACCTTTTAATTACAAGGTATTTTTGCGCTTGACAAAGCAAGGCGTATTTGCTACAATACAACGGTATTTAAACATTGTCAAAAAAATATTCTGAACCATAAAAACCTTCCCACATGAAAAAAATTATCCTTTTGCTCTTGAGCGGGCTTATGCTCCTCAAGTTTGCGTCTGCGCAAGATCCAGATTCAAGTATTACTTTGAATTCAGTAACACCAGTCTCGTTTCAACACTATGACATCAGTTTTAGCTCCCATTTTGTTAATGCTGACTCTGTTCGAGTTTTTGTCCAGGCTCCCCCATTTTACCCAACGTCTTTGTGTTTTACTATTGGCACACATTGCGACACCACACTTTTTGACGTATTTATTCCCGATACTTGTGAAAGATATTTCAGGGTACAAGCTATTCTGTACCAACAAATGACCTGGCCTACGTTAACTTCCAATTACTTATACGCAAATAGTTGTAGTTTTACTACTGGAATTGAGGAAAAAGAGGAACAAAATGTACAAATTGATTCCTTCCAGATATTTAACATGGAGGGTAAATTAGTACTTTCTGGAACTAGAGAACCTCAAAAGAATGGTCTTAAGCCGGGAGTTTACGGCATTAGATACATCAGCAGAGGAAAATCTTTCGCTAAAAGTTTTGGAATAATGTGATTTATCTGGTGCTTACCGATCCCTTTCGCAATACGCGGAAGGGATTTTTTTATTGCCAAAAAAATAGACTGGGGAAAAGCCTTGCTTCCTTTTTTACATGTTTCATTGTATTATGACATTGGCCGAGTGTGACAATATTAATTTATAATTTATGGATAAACAAAAAAACTTGAATAAAAAAACTATTTATATAATCGGTGCTTTTGTAATTTTAATACTTGCTGTTAACTTCTTAGGCAACGGCAAGATCTACGGGCTTTTTGATTCTTTACTGGGGAAGCCTCCTTCTAAGGTCAATAACGGTAATGATAATGGAGATAGAAGTGGCCCCTGCAGTGTTTCAATTACCGCCGCGACAAATCCAGTGGCTTCTGGAAACTCTACGCTAATCAACTGGACTTTTTCAAATGGTTGTAACAATGTTTCCATTTCGCCTATTATCGGTTCAGTTTCTAGTTCTCCTGGTTCTCTGCCTTCTGGTCCACTTGTTGCTCCTGTGGATTTTATAATAATTGGCTATAATAACGCCGGCACCCCGTCAATAGCGGATGTTTATGTTAATGTCTCTGGCTATACTCTACCTGTTCCGTGCCCGAGTTCTTCCGTTCCCGGCTCTTCTGCCAATGGAGTCATTCGTTTCTACGAAGATAGATTTAACGGTGGAGTAACGGTAGGAGGATATTCACCGCCACAAAATGGTGGAGTAGCTACCGGAAACTTCTCTGTCAGTATCCCAGCCGGAAGCACTATTCGTAAAGCTTATCTTCTGGCCGGCCATAGAGTAAGTTGCGCTCCTCTCACTGTGACGCTCAATAGCACTCCCTATACTTTTGATTCTTCCAATCAGGTAGGGCCGACCTTTGTTTATTATTCAAGTGGTGCTCAGAATGCCTCTGTCCATGCTCTCGATATAACTTCCAACATCAATCCTACTGTTAACAACTATACTTTATCCGTTCCAGCACAATATCCTACCAATCATCGTTTTAACGACTTTGCTCTTTATGTAGCTTATAACAATCCCTCTATGCCACTAGTTGATGCGACTATTTTCTTGAATAATCGAGATTTTGCTGCATCTATTGGCTATTCTATTCTCCATAATCTTACCTTTACGGTTCCAGTCGCGAATGCTTATCCTGTGGCGCTATCTTTAATGACCGGCGGATGTAACCCTTGGCTACAATATGTCACTAATCCGTATCCTTTCCCTCAAGGCACGTCCGATTCAACGCAAGTAACGGTCGGCACCACTCTTTTGGGTTCTTATCTGTGCCCCGACATAAATTCGCCTCTTTATGGAGGACCACTGGGAAGTTTTAGTTATTCCAACGGAACAATTACAGCGCTAAGCGACGATAACGCCAACCAGGCTGTTTCGGGTGCCGACGTTCTTTCAGATATCTCAGCAACTTTACTTTCTCCAAATGTTTTTAACCTTAATTTGACGTTTCATCCTATAACGGGGGGTTATCAGAACAACCCGAACCTCATTTGGGCTGAATTTGTAACTTACCGTGACAATAGAGCAGCACTTACTTTGATCAAGAATGTTATTAACAATAATGGAGGTACAGCAACAGCGAACGCTTGGACTCTTTCAGCCGCCGGTTCGACTCCTATTTCGGGGGCGACAGGTAGCCCAGCAGTGACAAATGCGGTAGTTAATACGGGCACTTATGCTCTTTCTGAATCAGCTGGTCCGGGAGGATACACTGCAAGTAGCTGGGTTTGTGTTGGAGGAAGCCAGAGCGGTAGTAATATAACTGTAACTGCCGGACAATCGGCAACTTGTACAATTACGAACGACGATATTCCTTCTTCATCTCCTCCGCCTCCCGTGAAAGTAGTCGGTGGAACAAATCACTCTCTAGCTCTTAAAAACGACGGCACGCTATGGTCTTGGGGCTCAAATTACTACGGACAAATAGGCGATGGCTCCGGTTCTGCAACCAGAAATGACCCCGTTCAGGTAAGTAATTCAACCAATACTGGTTTTCTAACCGGCATAACTTCTGTCGGTGGGGATGCGTTAAATGCGCTTGTTCTTAGAAATGACGGCACCGTCTGGGCTTGGGGATACAACGAGAACGGACAGTTCGGAGACAATACAACTGGCAATACAAGCAACTTACCAGTTCAAGTTCACGGACCAGGGAATTCTGGTTTTCTCTCAAATATAATAGCTGTAGCCAGCGGGCCGACTCATTCGCTTGCGGTAAAAAATGACGGCACGGTCTGGGCATGGGGCAAGAATCAAAACGGCCAGCTCGGCGATGGCACAACTACTCAAAGATTAACACCGGTGCAAGTTAGCGTACTTACAGGAGTTACCGCAGTTGCGGCAGGCAATGCATACTCCGTTGCGCTTAAAAACGACGGTACAGTATGGGCATGGGGATATAACGGAAATGGCCAGCTTGGAGACGGGACAACTACTCAACGGCTCACACCGGTACAGGTAACTGGAGTATCTGGTATCACAGGAATTTCTACCGGCTGGAGCCACACTATTGCAAGGAAGAATGATGGAACGACCTGGGGCTGGGGTTGGAATTACGATGGACAACTGTGTAATGGTGGCACAAGTAACGCTACCACTAATCCCACCCAAATGACCGGACTTACCGGGGCTACTTCCGTATCAGCCGGAGGTCAGTGGCACTCTCTTATTCTTAAGAGCAATGGTACCGTGTGGAGTTGCGGACTTAACCAATATGGCCAGCTGGGCGACGGAACCACTATCCAAAGATTGACGGCGGTTCAGGTGACGGGCTTAACTGGAGTTACGGCGATAGCAGGCGGCGGCGGACACTCGTTTGCTTTGAAAAGCGATAACACCATTTGGTCTTGGGGTTGGAATGAATCTGGCCAGCTGGGCAATGGAACCATTTCTACTCTAAACAGCAATGCGCCACCTCAGTCTACTCCAATACAAACAAATATTTAAAATCCGTTATAGACATTGACTTTTTCGTAGTTGTTTGCTATAATATGAACATGAAAATTTATAAAAGTGTCTTTATATTTTTACCATTATTTATAACGGTTTTTTCACTCTCTGGACTTGGCGGGGTCGCTTTAGCAGCCAACGAAAATGCCGATTTTGGCTTGTCTAATAAACCCGTTTGTCCTGGGCCAGCCAATTCAGACGATGAGTTAGCTCGTTGCCATGCCCGTATTGTAGTTGATAGCCACGGAGCTCCAAAGAAAGGAATAAATGGCTTAACTCCGGCCAAACTTCACACCGCGTATTCTACAGCGACAACTGCTTCCGGCAATCCGATTATCGCTATCACTGCCGCATATCATAATGCAAATATATTAAATGAATTGAATACCTACAGCCAGCAATTTAGTATTCCAACCCTTCCTGCTTGTGTTGGCTCAATAGCAGCTTCTGCTGTACCTTGTTTTAAACAAATAGATCAAAATGGCGGTTCATCTTTTCCGCAAAATAATCCAAACTGGGGACTTGAAATTTCTATGGATGTAGAGATCGCGCACGCTATTTGTCAGAACTGCCGGATCCTTCTTGTTGAAGCAAATGATAACGGCATTAATTCTTTAATGACCGCTATTGATCAAGCGTTTCTCCAAGGCGCAAATGTTATTTCAAATTCTTGGGGCTTGGGTGAGATTATCACAGAGACTTCTTTTGACTCACATTTAAATCACCCAGGCATTGCTATTACTTTTAGCTCCGGTGATGCTGGCTATGGAGTTCAATATCCTGCCGCATCTCCATATGTGACAGCAGTTGGTGGAACGACTTTGAATTTCACCGGCAACGGGAACTATTCTAGTGAAACAGCTTGGAGTGGCGCAGGAAGCGGATGCAGCGCATATGAATTAAAACCTACATGGCAAACTGACTCAGGTTGTATTCATCGTACTGTTGCGGATGTTTCTGCGGTTGCTAATCCAGCAACTGGGGCTGCCATATATAACGGCAACAACTGGGTCACAGTCGGAGGCACAAGTTTAGCAGCTCCGATTATCGCTGGTATTCATGCGCTTGGCGGTGTTCCTTCTATCGGTATCCCAATCTCATCTGTCTACGCCAATTTCTCACTCTTAAACTTTCACGATATCGTAAGCGGCTCAAATGGCTCTTGCGGAAATTCTTACCTCTGTACTGCGCTAGCAGGTTTTGATGGTCCGACTGGGCTCGGCACACCTCGCTCAGCAGCAGCTTTCTAAGAAAAAGTTTTATTACAAAAACTTCCCTGCGATTTGGGAGTTTTGTTTTTTGGCGTGATATAATAGTAGTGTATGCAAATAAATGACTCGGAGCTGAAAAAATATATTTTAGAGTCAGGGCTGGTCTCAAAGGCGGATATTGAATTGGCGGTAAAAAAAGCCGGGACAGGTGAAGAAAAATGGAGCGCCCAGTTGCTCTCCGATGGGAAAATCTCCGAGAAAGATTTAAGAAGGATGGAATCCTTTGTTTTAGGAATTCCTTTTGTAAATCTTGTGGGTGAAAAGATAGATTTTGATGTTTTGTCTCTTATTCCAGAACCGATCGCTCGAATTCACAATATTATTACCTATAAGAAATCTGAAAAAGGCTTGGAAGTGGCGATGCTTGATGTGGATGATTTGCCGGTCATTGATTTCGTAAAGAAAAAATCAGGGTTCAAGATTTTGCCTCGTCTGACAGATACGCCTTCAATCAAGAGTGCCTTAAAACAATACCAAAAAAGTCTAGAATTAGAGTTTAGTGATTTAATAAAAAAAGAATCCTCTACGATTAAAAGCAGTTCTGCTAAAAACGAAGATAAAGATTCTGCCGAAGACCTGAAGAAAATGGCTGAGGATCTGCCGGTTGTTAAAATTGTTGATTCGCTCATTTCTCACGCAATTCTGCAAAATGCCTCGGACATCCACATTGAACCGGGAGAGCATGATCTTGTGGTGCGCTATCGTATTGATGGCATGCTCCATGATGCTATGACTCTAGAGAAGGAAGCAGCCAGTGGAATTACTGCCCGCATAAAAGTACTATCGAACCTGAAACTTGATGAAAAAAGATTGCCGCAAGACGGACGTTTTAAAATTGAGAATGGTGAACAAAAAACATCTTTTCGCGTTTCCACACTTCCTACTTTTTACGGAGAAAAGACAGTGATGAGAATTTTAAATGAGACTTCGCATGGCTATACCTTAGAAGGTCTTGGTTTTCATGGTGAAGCACTTGAGAGAATCCATGATTCTCTCAAGCAGCGTACTGGCATGGTCCTAGCCACTGGTCCGACAGGTTCTGGTAAGACAACAACTTTATATACCGTGCTAGATATTTTAAACCGCCCAGAAGTAAATATTTCTACTGTAGAAGATCCGATAGAATATCAGATGCCTAGGGTAAATCAGACACAGGTCAAGCCGGAAATAGGACTCACTTTTGCCAACGGACTCCGCACACTACTCCGTCAAGACCCTGATATTATCATGGTGGGAGAGATCCGCGATGCTGAGACTGCTTCACTTGCCGTCAATGCATCACTCACTGGACACTTGGTGCTTTCGACCATCCACACCAATTCTGCCGCTGGCGCCATCCCTCGCTTAGTTGATATTGGAGTGGAACCTTTCCTGATTATTTCTACAGTGAAGACTGTCATTTCCCAGAGATTAGTGCGCAAACTTTGCTCTAATGGCGGAAAATATTTTATGTCGGCAGCCGAAATAAAATCATTAGCCAAGCTGGTAGATCTTGATCGAATGCTCACTTTTTTAAAAGCAGAAAATATAGCTGGTCCGGACGATACTTGGGATAAAATTCCGCTCTACAAACCTGAAAATACAGAAAAATGCCCAGATGGGTACGCGGGTCGAGTGGGCATACACGAAGTGTTAAAAGTGAACTCGGCCATTAAGGAAATGATCATTAAAGGTTCATCCGGAGATGAGATTGAAGTCCAAGCCAAAAAAGATGGGATGATGACGATGCTCGAAGACGGTGTTTTTCAAGCAGTGAAAGGGTTGACTACGATCGAAGAAGTTCTCCGCGTAGTTTCTGAATAATCACGCCTAGGGCAGATAAAAAATATGATTTTTTATTATAAAGCAAAATCAAAAAGTGGAGAAATATTTGATGGCTCAATGGAAGGAGATGATCGTTTCTTAGTTGCCCGTGAATTGATCTCTCAAGGCAACACCCCTCTTTCTGTTTTTACCAAGGACAAAAAATATTCGGATTTATCCGTCTACTTTGGCAAGTTTTTTGCCAAAGTAAGAATGAGCGAGAAAATTATTTTTACCAGAAATCTAAGCGGGATGCTTCATGCCGGCTTATCTTTGTCGCGCGCTATTTCAGTTTTAGAAAAACAAACGAGTAATAGGCTTTTCAAGTCTATTTTAACCTCTCTCAAAAAAGAAATAGATAAAGGGGAGCCGTTATCTGCTGGTTTGGAAAAATTCCCGAAGATTTTTTCAAGGCTTTTTGTTTCAATGGTGCGGGCTGGAGAAGAGTCCGGTAATTTGGCAGGCTCTCTTACGGAGATCGGGGTAAATTTGGAAAAATCAAACAACATTACAAAAAAAGTAAAAGGGGCGCTGATGTACCCGAGTGTCATTATTTGCGCGATGATATTGATCGGAATACTCATGTTTATTTTCGTCGTACCCACTTTGGCCAAGACCTTCAATGACCTAGGGACTCCGCTGCCGGCCTCCACCAGGTTGGTGCTCGGTATAGGTAACTTTTTTTCAAATCATTTATTTATTGCAATTTTAGGCATCTTTGCAATAGTTTTTGGCTTGATTACTCTTGTCCGAGCAAAGTTCATGAAGCCGTTTTTTGACCGTTTCACTATCAAATTGCCGCTCATTGGAAATCTAATAAAAGAATTAAATACAGCCCGAACAGCCCGGACTCTTTCTTCGCTTATTACCTCCGGAGTGTCTATTACCCGATCTATAGAAATTACAGAAGATGTAGTGCAGAATATGTACTACCGTAGAGTTTTAGAAAAAGCTAAAGTGGCAGTGGAAAAGGGAGCTCCGTTTTCCGGGTCTTTCAAAGAAAATAGCAATTTATACCCGATAATGGTCGGTGAAATGCTGGAAGTCGGAGAAGAAACTGGAAAGCTTTCCGATATGTTGCTCGAGGTTGCGATATTTTATGAAGAAGAAGTTGAAAATAAAACCAGAAACCTTTCCACGATAATTGAGCCGTTATTAATGGTAATAATTGGCGCTGGTGTGGGGTTTTTTGCCGTCTCAATGATTACCCCTTTATATTCTGTCTTGGATAATATAAAATAATAGCAAGATAAGAACAAGATGAAAAATTTATACAACAAAGGATATACGCTGATTGAGGTATTGATAGGGCTTTTTGTGATAGGTATTATTTTAGCGACTGTCGTGTTTTCATTTTCGGCCCTAAAAAAATCTCAAGCTCTGAAAAATGCCGTGAGCGATGCCATGTCTTCTATAGACAAAGCCAGGTCAGAAGCTTTTGCCTCAGTTTCCTCTTCAGAGTACGGCGTGCGTTTTGAGTCAGATAAGGTCGTGATTTTCAAGGGGACTTCTTATAGCGCGGGAACTGGAACCAATGAAACTGTAAACATAGTCTCGCCAGCCACGATTTCCAATGTTACACTTAATGGTGTAAGCGGTCCAAGCGGGGATCTTTACTTCAATCGCCTGACAGGGGTACCGAGCAAAAACGGAACTATTACGATCACAGCCTCTTCCTCGTCAAAAATAATTACTATTTCCGCTACTGGAGGAACAAGTGTTAATTAAAATGAAAAAATTTTATAAAAATAAAGGATTTGCAATGGTAGAAATCATGGTGGCAGCCGCCATCATCGCCGCTTCATTTCTTTTTGCTATGGCCGTAGCGCAAAAATCAATTTATCTTTCACGACAGGCAACGCATCAAGTAGAAGCCTCACTCCTTCTAGAAGAAGGAGCTGAAGCCACGCGCATTGTCAGGGACAATGCCTGGACGAACATATCAGCGCTCTCTTCGGGCACAAATTATTATCCTACATTTTCTGGTGGAACCTGGACTCTTTCCACTACTTCAAACGCAGTCGGCATTTTTACCCGCAGAGTGACCTTGGAGGCGGTAAATCGCGATCTTTCTACTGGCAGTATTGTCACCTCTGGTGGCACAACAGATAATTACACAAAAAAAATAACGGTTACTGTGTCTTGGCCTGAAGGCGGGACAACGGTCACAAAAACATTGCAGTTTTATGTGCTTAATATTTTTTGATACTTTATGAATTTTCGAAATAAAAAAACAAGAGGGTATTCAATAATCGAAATTGTTTTTTATATAGCGATTTTCGCAGTCCTTTCACTTACCGTTATTAATTCGCTGATTGTGATGGTCCGATCTTTTGCCGAAACCACAGTCCAGAAAGATTTTTTGCAGACTGGGGTGATGATGGAGCGAATCTCGCGGGAAATAAGGCAATCCAAAAGCGTTGCCTCCATCTCAAGCTCTGACTTAAAGCTAAACTCTACGGACTCTTCAGGGACTGCCAAGACTGTCGAATTTTTAATCTCCGGCACAAATTTACAGTTTAAAGAAAATGGTGTTTTGACCGGGAATTTAAATGACCCGAATATTCAGATTACCAATGTCACTTTTACCCAGATCACAACTGCTAAAGGCAAGGCGATAAAAATTCAAATGTCTGCCAAAGATATGAGAGATAGATCAGCCAGGACCGAGAATTTTTACGATACTATAGAAATGCGGGGAAGCTATGCAAGTTAATTTATGAAATATATAAAATTCAAATCAAATAAACAAAGTGGGCAAGCAATGCTGATTTCTGTGGTTTTTTTCCTAATTATCTCCATATCTATTATCGCCGGCCTAGTCTCTCCATCTGTCCGTGAATTTAAACTCGCGGCTGATAGCCTCCGCTCTCGGCAGAGTTTTTTCTTGGCTGAATCTGGAGTAGAAGATGCACTTTACCGCATTGCCAACAATGGAACTCTTCCAGCCTCTGGAACCCCGATCAGTATTTCTTTAAATGGAGCCACGGCTTCTACCACCATAACTGATACCACTTATAATACAAAAACCATTGCCTCGACTGGCGATTTCTCCTTGCGTCAACGACAAAGCGAATTAAAAATAACTTCCGGGGACGGTGCGACCTTCAGGTATGGTACCCAAGTAGGCCAAGGGGGGATAATCTTTGAGAACAATGCGTTTTTGACTGGTAATCTTTATTCGAATGGTAATATCACTGGGGCAAATGGTGCTTATATAACTGGGGATGTCTATGTGGCTGGTACTTCCGGCTCTATTAACAATATGTGTTTAGGGGGTAAAATTTCAAATGGCAACTGTGCCAATGCCTCTGCAAGCCCAAACGCGCATTCCCATTCTATAACTAGCTCTAATATTGTCGGTACGGCTTATTGCAAAACCGGTTCTGGCAACAACAAAGCTTGTACTACAACTGAAGATGAACCTGCAGTTATTGATCTGCCGATATCTGACGCTCAAATTACCAGCTGGAAGAACGATGCTATAGCTAATCCTAATAATATTATTAATGGTAATTACACTATTTCTACCGATCAAACGATTGGTCCAATGAAAGTTGTGGGAGATTTGACTATTTCAGGGACACCTACTATCACTATTACAGACACTGTCTGGGTGACTGGAAAAATTCTATTTAGCGGAAACAACGGCACAGTAATAAAGCTCTCCTCATCTTTTGGTAGCCATAGCGGAATTATGATTGCCGATGGATATATTGATGTGGGGAACAATACCGCTTTTCAAGATTCGGGAACTTTGGGGAGCTACCTAATGCTTCTTTCCACCAGTACATGCGATGAGTCTAATGCCGCGAGCCCTTGCTTGAGCCACAATGCTATCAAGATAAATAATAATGCAAACATTGTCATCGCCAATGCCCAAAATGGCACCATTAGTTTTGCGAACAATGCTACCGTCAAAGAAGTCGTCGGTAAAACTATCAGGCTCAAGCAAAACGTGGGTATTTCCTATGGCACTGGAATCATCAATGTCGGTTTTACCAGCGGCCCATCTGGCTCTTGGGCAATCAATAGCTGGCAAGAAAAGTAAGTTTCCGTGCTATAATTTTGGGATGCAAAGGAAAAAGATAATAGTCGGGAATTGGAAAATGAATCCGCTCTCATCTAGTGAGGCGGAGAAAATTTTTGTTAACGTTGCAAAAAAATTACCAACTTTAAAAAATACCGAGGTGGTTATTTGCCCGCCTTTTGTTTTTTTGGATAAATTAAAAAAAATCAGGACTACAAAAATAAGACTTGGCGCACAAAATGCTTTTTATGGTGAGAAAGGGGCTTTTACTGGAGAAATATCAGCCGAAATGCTGGAGCTTCTAGGTGTTAAATATGTAATATTGGGGCACTCTGAAAGACGAGCCATGGGTGAGAGCAATCAAGATATAAATAAAAAAATAAAAGCTGCGCTTTTTGCTGGGCTTGTGCCTATAGTATGTGTAGGAGAGAGCGAAAGAGATGAAAGCCATAAATTTTTTAATGTTGTTAAAATGCAAATAGAAGAGTGTTTAGCAGGAATCCCAAAAAATCTAATTTCAAAAATGATTATCGCTTACGAACCAGTTTGGGCGATAGGTAGAAATGCTGTCCGTGAAGCCACACCAGAAGAATTTCGTGAGATGAGTATTTTTACCCTAAAAATTATTTCCAAAAAATTTGGCACAAAGATCAAAATGCCTAGAATCATCTATGGTGGGTCTGTTGACGAAAAAAATGCCTCAGGATTTATAAGAGAAGGGGAGGCAGATGGTTTTCTGGCTGGACGAGCAAGTCTAAATGGGGATATATTTACAGAGATTGTAAAAACATGCGAAGCATACGAGAATTAAAAAATATAAAAGGCAAGACCGCCCTAGTGCGGGCGGATTTCAATGTGCCGATAAGTGCAGGCAAGATCCAAGACGATTTCCGCATTAAAGCGGCCATGCCTACTTTGAAATTCTTGCTTGCAAAAGGCGTGAAAGTTATCGCTATGAGTCACCACTCTTCCGCTACTCAGAGCATGAAGCCAGTACAAAAGTATTTGGATAAGAAGTTTAGTAAGGGCAAGATAATTCTGCTAGAGAATTTGCGGCAAAACAAAGGCGAAGAAAAAAATGATCAGAATTTCGCTAAAAAACTGGCAAAATTGGGGGACTTTTACGTAAACGAAGCTTTCCCGGTTTGTCACCGCGTGCATGCTTCGATTGTGTCTGTCCCTAAATATCTTCCATCTTATGCTGGTTTTCAATTGGAGAAGGAAGTGAAAAATCTCTCAGTTGCCTTCAAAAAGCCGAAGCATCCGTTCCTGTTTATTCTCGGCGGCGCCAAATTTTCTACCAAAATGCCTTTAATTAAAAAATATTTAAAATTAGCGGACAAGATTTTCATTGGCGGCGCCTTAATGAACGATTTTATAAAGGCCGAAGGTTACGAAGTAGGGAAATCTTTGGTTGATAGCGAGAATTATGGCATAGAAAAAATTATGAAAAATAAAAAGCTGATTATTCCAGGGAACGTCGTTGTGAAAAATGCAAAAAAAATGTTTATGCAAAAAAAAGTCAGAGATATTCTAAAGAGTGATGCAATTGTGGATGTAGGGAAAAAATCAATTCAAATTCTTGCCCCAATTATTAAAAAATCAAAATTAATACTTTGGAATGGTCCAATTGGCAAGTATGAAGCTGGAGGGGCAAAAGGAACTAAAGAAGTTTTAAAACTAGTCGCAAAATCAAGGGCTGAAAGTATTATCGGCGGGGGCGATACTGTCACTCTTGTTTCAGAACTGAAAATGGAAAAGAAGTTTTCTTTTGTCTCTACCGGCGGCGGGGCCACGCTAGATTTTTTAGCCAATGGCACTCTACCAGGGATCAAAGCGCTCGGCTGATTTCCTTTTGGATTTTTTCGGCCAGTTCCTTCATCTCACCTTCTTTATATTCACGCTTGCCGTGCCAGAGTTCAAAGCCGTCGTTGTGGTAGCGCGGGATAACGTGAAGATGAGAGTGGAAAATCACTTGCCCAGCAGCATGATTGTTGTTCATCGCGAGGTTTACTCCGTCAGCATCGGTAGATTTTTTGACTGCAATACTTATTTTTTTAGCCGTTTTTATCATCGCTCCAAGTTCTTCGTCGGGTGTTTCATATATATTTGAGAAGTGCTTCTTTGGAACTACTAAAATGTGTCCCAAGTTTACCGGCTTTAAGTCTAAAAATGCCAAAGTCATGTCATCTTCGTATACTTTTGCGCTTGGTAGTTCCCCTTTTACGATTTTACAGAAAATACAGTCTTCCACATATATATTGTAGCATTTTATGCTAGAATTTTGTCTATGTCGGAATTGCTTAATACACTGCTCCAAAAAAGAGGGATAAATATCGGGGAAGAAGCTGATGCTTTTTTAAACCCTGATTACGAACGCGATTTTCATGATCCGTTTCTGATGCGCGATATGGAGCGCGCTTGTGTGCGTATTTTTGAGGGGTTGGAAGCAGGAGAGAAAATTCTTATTTATGCGGATTACGACTGTGATGGTATTCCCGGGGCAGTGATTTTATCTGATTTATTTAAAAAGGTTGGTTATAAAAATTTTGAAGTTTATATTCCACAGAGAAATTCTGAAGGATATGGTTTAAATTTAGAGGCAATAGAAAAATTTGTTCATGACGGCGTGAAGCTTTTAATTACTGTGGATCTTGGTATAACCGCGGTTTCTGAAATAGCTCAAGCGGAAGTGGACGGTATTGATGTGATTATCACAGACCACCATTTGCCGCCGGAAGTATTGCCCCGTGCATACGCAATTCTCAATCCTAAAACAGATGATTATCCAGAAAAGATGCTCGCTGGCGCGGGGGTTGCTTTTAAATTGGCTCAAGGATTTTTGAAAAAGTATGGAGAATACTTTAAAGTTTCAAAGGGTTGGGAGAAGTGGCTCCTTGATATGGCAGGGCTTGCTACGCTTTCAGACCAAGTGCCACTTCTCGGTGAAAACAGGGCAATAGCGAGCTTTGGTATGAAGGTCTTGCGCAAATCTCCGCGTCCGGGGTTGCAAAGACTTCTTTCAAAATTAAATATTGATCAGCGTTATCTTTCTGAAGACGATATCGGTTTTATGGTTACCCCGCGCTTGAATGCTGCTTCTAGAATGGATGATCCAAGGAGGGCTTTTGAGCTTTTGGCAACGGAAGATGAGGTAGAAGCTGGTGCCTTAGCAGATCATCTATCAAAAATAAATGACCAGAGGAAATTAATTGTTGCTGGCATTATGCGCGAAGTGAATAAAAAATTTGAAAAAAGAGAGCAAAGAGAGGTGATAGTGATTGGCAATCCAGCTTGGCGAGTGGGAGTGCTCGGGCTGGTCGCTGGTAAAATTTGTGATGAGTATGAATGTCCAGTATTTGTATGGGGGAAGGATGAAAATGATCTTATCAAGGGCTCTTGTCGGTCAGATGGCTCTGTCTCTGTCATAGAGCTAATGATGGAAACAAAAGAGCATTTTGTAGACTTCGGCGGGCATGAATTGGCGGGCGGTTTTACGGTAGATAATGAAAAAATACATTTTCTAGAAGATGCTCTTTCTTTATCTTTTTCAAAAGTAAAGCGTGCCAAAGATGAAACGGAAGTATCTTATGATGTTCAAACAAATTTAGGCGCGGTAAATATGAAAAATTGGAAAGAAATTGAAAAGTTGTCGCCATTTGGCCTTGGCAATCCGAAACCATTATTTCTTTTTGAAGGCACGCAAGTGGAAAATATTAAAAAATTCGGTAAAAATGGCTCGGGTGAGCATTTGGAAATTGTTTTTTCAGATTCTTCAGGTAAAGCCAAAGCTGTCGCTTTTTTCTCAGGGGCTGATTCTTTTGAAAAGCCATTAGTAGAAGGCAATAAAGTAAATTTACTAGCCACATTTGACCTATCGCGCTTCCGTGGCCGTGAAGAGCTAAGGCTTCGAATTGAGGATATAATATAGTTATGCCAGAAAAAATTAAAATATATACTGACGGTGCGGCGAGGGGAAATCCTGGAGCAGGTGGTTGGGCGGCGATATTTTTAGAAGATAAGAATGTTATGGAAATTGGAGGCAGGGCAGAACATGCTACAAATAATCAGATGGAGCTGACTGCTTGCATTGAAGCTCTGAAATATTTAAAGACTTCGATTAATCGAAGTGAAGTAGAGATTTTTTGTGATTCAAAATATGTGATTTTGGGAATTACAGAGTGGATTTTTAATTGGCAAAAAAATAATTGGAGAAATGCTAATAAAAAACCAGTTTTAAATCGCGAGCTTTGGGAAGAACTTTTTGAACTTACAGAAGAATTTAAACCTAAGTGGAAATACGTGGAAGGACATTCTGGGAATAAGTGGAATGAACGTGCGGATGTCATTGCTACATCTTTTGCGGACAAAGAACCGATAAAATTAGCCGGAAACTAATGCGAGACAAGATTTTATATGGAGCAAGTTTCGGTTTTGTATTAGGAGTGCTTTGGCGCTCTTTTATTTTTACTGATTTTTATATAAACCTTTTGATAGGGGTAGTTTCTTTGGCTCTGTTTTTATTCTTCTATTTAGTATCTAAAAATAAATGGGGCATTATCTTTAGTATTTTTCTACTTATGTTCTCGTTTGGTGTTTTTAGGTTCCATATATCAGACAAATCAGCTCCGGAGAATTTTGAGTCAAAAGTAGATGTTAAATCAGATTTTGCAGGAGAGATAATAGATGAACCAGACATAAGAGAGACCAATCAAAAGCTTACAGTGGAAGTTAATGAAAGTAATAACAAAACAGAAATATTACTAACTACTGGTCTAGATGAAAATTATAAATATGGCGATAGTATAAATTTCAGAGGAAAGTTAGAGAAACCGGAGAACTTTGAAACTGATTACGGAAAAGAATTTGATTATGTAAATTACCTTCGGAAAGATGGGATTTTTTACATTATGAGTTATCCCAGCATAGAGGTCGTTGATAGTGGTGGAGGTAGCATAGTCAAACGAACTTTATTTTCTGCTAAAGAAAAATTTCTAGAGAAAATGAATTTGGAGATACCAGAGCCGGAATCATTACTAATGGGTGGGCTTATTTTGGGAGAAAAGTCTTCTTTCAGCCAGGCTTTGCGCCAGTCTTTCGTAAATACTGGGACGATTCATATTGTCGCGCTCTCGGGTTACAACGTCACCATTGTCGCCGAGTGGATTATGAAAATGCTGGCGTTCTTGCCCAGGAACATTGCTTTTGGCGGGGGAATTCTGGGAATTATACTTTTTGTGATAATGGCTGGCGGGCAGTCTACTGCCGTCCGAGCGGGGATTATGGCGTCCCTCGCGCTAATCGCTCGTGCCACTGGGCGCACATATGATGTGGGGCGAGGTTTAATTCTTGCTGGTGTCGTGATGATTTTAATAAATCCCTTTGTCCTTGTTTATGATGTTTCTTTTCAGCTTTCTTTTATTGCGACCGTTGCGGTGATATTTTTGGCTCCAAGAATTGAACATTACTTTGCTTTTATAAAATGGAAATGGCTCCGTGATATCGTCGCTGTCACATTTTCTGCTTATATTTTTGTCTTGCCTTTCATTCTCTATAAGATGGGGAACCTTTCGCTTATAGCTTTACCCGCGAATTTTCTGGTTTTACCTTTTATCCCTCTTACAATGATACTTGGCTTTATCACTGGTTTTGCCGGGCTCATTTTCTTTCCATTATCTTTACCTTTTGGCTATCTTTCATATTTCTTGCTTCATTACGAGCTCGCAGTTGTCAGCTTTTTCTCAAATATTCCTTTTGCCGCTATAGTACTTCCAAATTTCCCGCTTACTTTAACTCTCGCAATTTATGCGATTTTTATTCACATACTTTTCGGTAAAAGTATTAAGAAGTTGCTTTTAGAAAATTAGATTCAATTACTTCCCAGTTCAAATTCTCAAGAAATGCGTCTACGTATTTCTTTTTTTCAGAGGTTGCATAGTCGTAAACATATGCATGCTCCCACATATCTATACCTAAAATAAAGTGCAGTCCATTTAGTTGGCCCAAATGCTGTTCGTCCACCCAAGCGTAAACCATTTGCTCCGTCTCTTTATCATAGTAAACTATTGCCCAGCCGACACCGCGGGTCATCGCGAGTGATTTTAGCCCAATAAGCCAGAGATCAAAAGTCGGCGCGTCTTTTTTTATAGCCATCATCAGCTCTGAATCTTCCGGCAAAGCTTTTGCCCCGCCTTCTAATGATTTGAAATAATATTCGTGGTTTCTCATTCCATTGAATTCAAAGCCGAACCTTCGGTGCAGTTCTCCCATCATATACGCATTCTTGTCTGCATCTGCCGCCAGCTCGGTTATTTTTTCCATAATTAAATTAGAAAATTTTACATAGCCAGAGTAGAGCTTCAAATGCTCCTCAATGTTCTTTTTGGAGATTCCTTGGAGCTCCGGGATGTTAAATTTTTGTTCTTCAAAGTTTTTCATAGTTTTATAGGTTATTTGTAATATACTTATTATACTCCAAATGAAAAACTTTAGAAAACAGCCAATCTTTTTCGTTTTTCTTGCTCTTTTAGGAATAAGCATTTTCATCTGGGTTTTGGTATTTCAAAGTGAGGCCCATAAATACCTTAAATTTGCAGCCCTAGACATTGGGCAAGGTGATGCGCTTTTTATTGAGTCGCCATCTGGGGTGCAGGTGCTTTTTGATGGAGGGCCGTCAAAAAAGATTTTAGGAGTATTGCCGAAAGTGATGCCATTTTATGATCGTAAAATTGATGCGATAATCATCACCAATCCGGACGCGGATCATATCGCCGGGTTTTTGGATATTTTGAAAAATTATAAAGTAAATCTAGTAGTCGAGCCGGGGACTTGGAATGACTCTAAAACTTATAAAAATCTGGAAGCTGAAATCAAAAGGCAGAATATTCCGGATATCTTGGCGCGAAAGGGGATGAAGATTGATTTAGGGGGTGGTGTTGTGATTGATATTTTATTTCCCGACCAAGATGTATCAAGCTGGACGACGAATGATGGCTCAATAGTTGCTCGTCTTTCTTATGGTAAAAATTCCGTGATGCTCACAGGTGATGCGACAAAGATTACCGAAGGCATTGTGTTAGCAGAAAATCCTGCAGAAAATTTAAAATCAGACATCTTAAAAGTTGGTCACCACGGTTCAAAGACTTCTTCGTCTCCTGAATTTGTTTCTGCTGTTTCACCGACTTATGCGGTAATCTCCGACGGCAAGAACAACAAATACGGCCATCCACATCAGGAAACTTTAAATACTCTTTCAAAATTTGGCGCGAAAATATTTAGGACTGATTTATTAGGAACGATAATATTTAAATCAAACGGAGAAGAGTTTTCTATTTAATGACTCCAGCCTTCTTGAGAGTAGCATAGGCGCCGTTTTTGGCGAGGGTGCGCATGCCGCGTGTGGAGATTTCTAGGTTAAAATATTTGCCGAGTTCAGCAACATATACCCTTTTTTTCTGAAGGTTTGGGTATTTGCGGACTTTGCCGGTAGGGTTGAATTTGGTCGCACGGGTCCTATTGGAGTATCCGCCTCCGACAAGTGAGCCCTTTTTAGTTATAACGCAGATTTTTGCCATATAATTTCTTTATTTAAAGCGTTTTTTATGTTAACATAAAGGTGGTTTTAATGCAATTATTATGGCACCCGTAGACACAATTTTTTATATCGTCGTTCTGATTTTTTCTATTATCGTGCATGAGATTTCGCATGGCTTTATGGCTGAGCGTTTTGGTGATCATACTGCCCGTTTTGCCGGGCGCCTCACCTTAAATCCGCTCCGGCACCTGGATTTATTTGGCTCAATAGTCTTGCCGCTCCTTCTTATTATTACCAAAGCAGGCTTTCTGGTCGGCTGGGCAAAACCTGTGCCATACAACCCGATGAATCTAAGGCATCGTAAATGGGGCACCATTGCGGTAGCCGGGGCCGGTATTTTAACCAATCTTTCCATCGCGATTTTTTTCGGCCTGGTCATCAGGGCTGCGAATTATTTCAATTTTGCTTCCCCTGCATTTTATTTTATTTGCGGGCTGATTGTTTTTGTAAATCTACTCCTGGCTTTTTTCAACTTAATGCCTTTCCCGCCGCTAGACGGATCTAAAATACTTTTTGCGCTATTACCAGCCCGTTTTGCCTCCATTGAAGTTGCCTTTGAGCGTTATTCAATATTTATTTTCTTGCTATTTATTTTCTTCATTTGGAGTCATGTTTTTCCATATATATTCTCCTTATATTCTTTAATTACCGGGAGCGCGCCGAGTTACTTTTAGCTTGCTTGCATTTCTTTTGTTGGGATAGTATATTGATACCAATAGCCGATAGGGGCTATTTTGTTTCAATAGTCAAATTGTATGCCGACAATAAACCAATTAATAAAAAAAAGCAGAACTAAAATAAAGCAGAAATCAAAAGCTGTCGCTTTGGCGCGCGGATTCAATGTATTAAAGAACAGGCCGGTTTTTTACCCGGCTCCTTTCAAGCGAGGTGTTTGCGTTAAAGTTACTACTACTACTCCTAAAAAGCCAAACTCTGCTCTCCGAAAGATCGCCCGTGTTCGCCTTACCAACGGCATGGAAGTGACTGCTTATATTCCTGGCGAGGGACATAACCTACAAGAGCACTCTGTAGTAATGCTTCGCGGAGGACGTGTGAAAGACTTGATCGGAGTACGATATCATATCGTTCGCGGTGTGCTTGATACTCAAGGGGTAGAGAAGCGTCGACAGGGAAGATCACTTTATGGAAATAAAAAGCCAAAGGATGCTAAGAAATAATTTTAAATAAAAAATGCGAAGAAAAGTAAAAAATAGAAATATCGTAGGACCAGACTTTGTCTACAACTCTCAAAAGTTGGAGAAATTTATAAATTACATCATGTGGTCTGGAAAAAAGGAAACCGCCCGCAAGGTAATGTACGCAGCTTTTGATACAATCAAAGAAAAGACTGGCAATCCAAATCCATTGGAAATTTTTGATACAGCAATGAAAAATGCCGGGCCTCTAACTGAAGTCCGCTCCAAGAGAATCGGAGGTGCGAACTATCAGGTGCCTCGTGAAGTAAAGCCAGATCGTCGCCTAGCTCTTGCTATGCGCTGGATTCGCGACGCAGCCCGCTCAAAGAAAGGCCAACCAATGCACTTAAAGCTTGCTGATGAATTGATCGCAGCTTCAAAGAACGAAGGCTCTGCTATTAAAAAGAAAGAAGATACTCACCGCATGGCAGATGCCAACAAGGCCTTTGCTCACTTTGCTTGGTAAAAAATTGCTTTGCAATTTTTTACCTTGAGTTTATCGAAAGGTAGCTGTTAATCCCAGAAAGGGGATTTTTCTTTTTAATTTTCCCCAAAACATGACTTATACACATATACGCCATGGCGTATATGTGTAATTGTTAACTAAAAGTATTTACGTATGGTATTGTTTACTTGAATGTAGCTCTAATGCTATGTTTGTTCACAATGAAAAAGAAAATAAGAAAGATTGCCCTTGAAATTTCAAGAAGATTCATGAGTGCGTTCAGTGTCGCTCCTCCAATAAGTAAGAAAGGAAGAAAGCCCTTCGCAAAAGACCCTTTGCATGGGGAAAAGATAATGGATTGGATAATTTCAGAGGTATATGGATAAGCGGCGTTAAAATTTAATGGCCGCTTTTCATTTGCAAAAAAAGTGGTTTTAATATATATTATTCCTAGCGCAAAAGCGCTATTTTATTTATTATGGAAAGAGATTATCCGCTAGAAAAAGTAAGAAATATTGGAATTATCGCGCACATTGATGCAGGCAAGACGACCACGACCGAGCGCGTGCTTTATTATACTGGCGTATCACACAAGATCGGGGAAGTACACGATGGTGAGACTACTACAGATTGGATGGAGCAAGAAAGAGAGCGTGGTATTACTATTACTTCTGCGGCGGTCACTTGTTTTTGGACACCAACTTATGCTCTGACGGACAAGACTAAAAAACACCGTTTTAATATTATTGATACTCCTGGGCACATTGATTTCACAGTGGAAGTGAAGCGATCTTTGCGCGTGCTAGACGGCGCAGTCGTCGTCTTTGACGGTGTGGCTGGAGTAGAACCGCAATCAGAAACAAACTGGCGTTATGCCGACGAAGCGAAAGTGCCGCGTATTTGTTTTATAAATAAACTGGATCGTACGGGCGCATCTTTTGAACATTCTTTTGCGACTATTTTAGATCGCTTAAATAAGAGCGCAGTGCGAATGCAGATCCCCATAGGATTGGAAGAAAAGCATGAGGGCGTGATAGACCTTTTACGGATGAAAGCATATTACTTTGAGGGGGAGATGGGTAATTTAGTTATTGAAAAAGAAATTCCAGCGGAGCTAAAAGCTGATGCGGATAAATATAATCATGAACTGATAGAATCAATCGTTTCGCACGACGATGCGGCGATGACGGAATATTTAGATGGTAAGACGCCAGATATTGATACTTTAAAAAAGATTCTTCGCAAGGCGGTCATTGATAATGCGATTTTCCCAGTCTTTGCCGGAAGCGCGCTAAAAAATAAAGGAGTCCAGCTCGTGCTTGACGCTGTGGTGGATTATCTTCCGGCACCGACTGATATCCCTCCGATTCCAGGGATAAATCCTGATAACGATGAGCCGATGGTAAGAAATGCTTCT
The DNA here is from genome assembly GCA_041499755.1 of Minisyncoccia bacterium. Lineage (GTDB taxonomy): Bacteria > Patescibacteriota > Minisyncoccia > Phycocordibacterales > UBA9973 > UBA9973. Next base: position 2,344 of record JBGQKV010000002.1, on the reverse strand, counting down.
GATGAAGAACCGTTTTCTGCGCTTGCATTCAAAGTAGCTACCGACCCATTTGTCGGCCAGCTTATTTTCTTCCGCGTTTATTCGGGGACTCTTTCCGCTGGCTCATACGTCTACAATCCTCGCACCAGAAATAAAGAACGCATCGGGCGAATCTTGCGCATGCATGCCAACGATCGTGAAGAAGTGAAAAAAGTTTTTGCCGGAGAAATCGCCGCTGCTGTGGGCCTCAAAGATACCATTACCTCTGACACTATTTGTGATGAAAATAATCCGATTGAATTGAACCGCATTGTCTTCCCAGAGCCCGTCATTTCGCTCCGTATTGAACCAAAAACAAAAGCGGACCAAGAAAAAATGGGTATGGCGCTCAATCGCCTTGCCCAAGAAGACCCTACATTCAAAGTTTCTACTGATCAGGAAACAGGAGAGACTATTATCGCTGGAATGGGAGAGCTTCATTTGGAAATTATTGTTGACCGTATGAAGCGCGAGTTTACTGTGGAGGCCAACGTCGGCAAGCCACAGGTGGCCTATCGCGAGACTATTACCGGCGAAGCCGGTGTGGAAGGGAAATATATCAAGCAATCCGGCGGACGCGGAAACTATGGTCATGTGAAAATTCGCGTGAAGCCGATGGTGCCTATGACCAAAGAAGAAGTGGCTGACTTGCCGAAAAATACCAAACGTTCAGCTGGTTTTGAATTCGTGAATACTATCAAAGGAGGTGTCATCCCACAAGAATATATTCCGGCTTGTGAAAAAGGATTTAAAGAAGGATTGGATCGCGGAATCTTGGCTGGGTTTAAAATGGTGAATGTCTCCGTGGATCTTTGGGATGGGTCCTATCACGAAGTGGACTCGAATGAAATGGCTTTCAAAATTGCTGCAAGTATGGCCGTGCAAGATGCCTGCCGTGCTGCGAAGCCTGTCATCCTTGAGCCGATGATGAAAGTAGAAGTCGTCACTCCCGACAAATTCATGGGCGACGTCACTGGAAACTTGTCATCCAAGCGAGGACTCATTGAAGGGATGGATGAAAGAGGACTGAACAAAGTCGTCCGCGCCATTGTCCCTCTTTCCGAAATGTTCGGCTATATGACCGGGCTCCGCTCTATGACCGAAGGCCGCGCATCTTTCACTATGGAATTTCTACGCTACGACATCGTGCCAAACAACGTAGCTGACACTATCATCGCAGCGAGGAAATAAAAAATATGCCAAGCGAACAAATGAAGCCAGTGCAAACCAAAGAGGAGATTTTGGATTTCCTGCGCAAGCAGGAACATATTTTAGAAATTAACTACGAGGATATAGGCGTGGATGAAGATGCTTTTAATGAAACAATTAGTAAATTACCAGAACAACTAAAATCAAGTGCTGCCCGTTTTATGTTCTATTTGAAAAGTCCCGTTATTAAGGACAATTTTTCTGGTTATGGCCAAAGAAGGCAATGGGGGGATGGAGTCTTAAATGAGTTAAACGCAGAAGCCGGCAAGCTTTATAAATCAAATAAAATTAGTCAGAGTAATTTCCGTAAGATCAGCGGTGCCTTTGTTGATTTCGAGTATGATTTACCGAATGCGAATGTCATTTTTAAGCGATCTAAAGAATTACAAAAAGAAGCAATTGAAATGTTTGGAAATGAAAAATCTTTTGAAACGCTAAGTTTTGAAGAAAAAAAGAAAGTATCAGACAAATTCTCTGAGTTTGCTAAATCAGTCTGCAACTCCTTAATTGAAAATTTCAATAAGTGATTTTTAATACTCTGTCGTGATATACTAAAAGCGTTATGTTAACGCCTTTTTATGATCCCAGTAAATCATATGAAGAGAACTTTACGGATGGGCCATTTGGCATTTTTGAGACTTCATATGAGGTAAAGACAGATGGGGAGCCCAAATATGATTTTTTTGGCCTTAAAGTCTATTCACCTTTTGGCATCCCAGCTGGACCTTTAATTAATTCAAACTTCTGCAAAGCAGCTTTTTTAAAAGGGTATGACATATGTGTTTACAAAACTGTTCGCTCCGGTATTTTTCCCTGTCACCCGTTTCCAAATGTTCTCTCGGTAAAAGTAGATGGAGATTTGACTCTTGAAAAAGCTTCACAAAAATTAGTAGCAGATAATAATTATACTGAACCTCTTTCCATTACCAACTCTTTCGGCGTGCCTTCCAAAGATCACTTGGTTTGGCAAGAAGATGTAAAAAAAGCGATGGCATCTGCTCGTGAAGGCCAAGTTTTAGTCCTATCTTTTATGGGCACAGTGAAAGAAAATCAAACAGCGCAGGAATTTATAGAAGATTGGAGATTGGCAGCGAAATATGCCAAAGAAACCGGTGCG
>JBGQKV010000001.1:0-54417 GCA_041499755.1 Minisyncoccia bacterium | reverse complement strand
GTAGCCGGTAAAACTTGAAAAATATGTCGGATTCGGTAAGAGCTCATAAACTGCTGGGGAATTGCTGGCTACTTCTTTTACCCGGTCTTGATTAAGCCAAGGAATACTTAAGTTGTCGCCATTAAGTAGAATCTTTGCCGCTTTCGGCGCGCCAAGATGCGGGATACCAATAAAAATCAATTTACTAATACTATTCCCTCCGTGGCTTTGAATATAATCTTTCACTAGAAGGCCTCCCATACTATGGGCGATGATATCTACTTTTGACGAACCAGTTTCTGTTTTAATTTCCTCAATCCTCTGATTTAATAAATCTTTCGTACTTCCCAAATTCAAACGCCAATCGTATGGAAAATAAAATAAGTCTTGGTTTAATACATAACCATTAGTTTCCAAGGCTGATTTTAAACCGTCAAAAATATTTACGCTAAAAATACTAAAGTTGACGGGTATGTTAGGAATTTTCTCAATTGCATTTCCTATACTTACTGCCCCATAAGAATTTCCATCACTGTCAAGAATTAAATTATCGCTAAAAAACTGGTCGCCGATACTCCAAAACATTTGTGTCAAATCCGCCCATATTAAATCTGTGCCGTTAAAAAGCTCTGTACCTGCAATACCAGGCACGATAAGAACTGGTGTGTGGGCAGGCGCAACTGGTGTGCAAGCAGAATCTGTGCACCATGGGTCAAAAAGGACATTGTTGGAGACTTGATTGCCTAGACCAGCCGGGTTTGAGACAGAATTCATTGGTCCGGTAGTATCACCCCACCAAGTATTACGAAAATCAACATCATAATCTGTGTCATTATTCCAAACGCCATAAGAGGCATTGTTCATAATAACAGAATCGGAAATATTAAAAACAGACTGCATTGACCAAGGCCAGATATATACCCCAACATCGTTACCGATAATTTGGCTGTTATTTATATTGTATGTTTCCCCTTCTCCATAGTCGTCAATACCGGCAAAGACAGCATTCTGTAGGCTAGAATTATTAATATTAAATGTGGACTCTCCCCAAGTCTGGATCGTGTCGCCATTCCCATCTAAGACTGAATCTGTGAGATTTACAATCTCACCGCTATACGCAACAAGTCCCGTCCAAGAATTACCGACAATAGTGTTGTTTAAAGACAGTGTCCCTGGACCCTCCGCCGCGATAGCTTGCTCACTGGAAAAATGCATATTCTTTATGACAGAATCATTCAACGTCACATCGCTGTGAGAAATGTCTAGTCCTTGATAATTCTGACTTTGATCAAGCACAATGTGGTCAGCGGTTAAAGTACTGTCCGCGACAAAAATAGATTCATACTGTGAACCAAGAAGGTCGGCGTTGGAAACTGAAACATCGCTACCATCCCAAAGCTCTAAATCATGGCTATTATTCCGCGATTTAATATTTGTAAGTGTTCCATCTGAACCCGAAAAACTCAGGCCAAAGTAAGTAAAAGAAATCTCCGAGTATGAAAACGTTGCGCCTTCGGCGTAATCAAAAGAAATACCGTTCCAAACACCCGGGTATGGATCTGTGGCAGAGCCGTCTCCATTTGTATCTCCACCTACGGAATCATCAAAAAAAGAAGTAAACTTGATTTTTTGCGCACTAGTACCATTCGCAGTCAAAGTGCCTAAAACATCAATCATCGCGTAAAGATCAAACTTCACGATAACGCCTGGCTGAATAGTAAGAGTAACCCCTGGATCAACAAAAATAAAATTACTCACGACATATGGGCTCCCGGCAAGATTCCATGTAGTATTTGCAGATATGTCGTCTGTGATTGTAGTATAAGCGAAAGCGTTATGAGAAAAACAAAGAATGCTGATAAAGATAATAGTAAAGACAAACAAAGAACGAATGCATTTTGTTGTATACATTAATATAATTATAATACTGCTAAATAAAATAATATAGAGAAAATGTGGATAACTATCTTATTATAATATTCTACATAATGTCATAATATCCTTTCCACGCTTAGTGAAATTATGAACAACTGTCCGTCCTATGTATTTTTTACTAACAAGACCAGAGAGGTGCAATTTTTGTAAATGACTAGCAATTGTGACAAATACTACGTTGAGATTAGAAGAAACCTCCTCAACAGACAGACCGGGACTTTTCTCAAGTAGAAAAAGTATTTGAAGCCGTCGATGGTTGGCGCCTCCTTTTATAATCCTTTCAAGGTATTTAAAATTAATTTCTTTTTTCATATTTTACATTATGACATTATCAATAATGTCATAATTATATCACTTTTATTTTTTAAGGCCAAGCTTTTCCAGCCGAGAATAGATTGAGCCTCCTTGTCTCCCAAAACGTTTTACGAGGTCGGCAGTAGACAAACCGGCTTTGAAAAGCTGCACTAACTCTGCATCTTGTTCCTTCTCCCAAGGGCGATATGCATTGGGATATTTTTTTCTTACTTCCTCAAAACTCTTACTTTCGGGCTTAACTTGTAAATTAGAATATTTAAGTGGATGCACTATACTAGGTGCGTTCCCTGCTTCCTGCTTCTTTACCTTCCCACCACAAGCCAGTACAAAATTATCATAGAGTTTTTTAATTTCGCTCGCTGGGAGTTTGCCAAAAAATTGCGTGGCCTCTTTAGATTTATTTTTAAAATCAATATCTCTTTCTAGGATTGCTGGGTGCACTTTGAGTGCGTGACTATTTATTCCGAGTAAATAAAGTCCTGAGATTCTGCGTACTCGTGAGAGTGCCACATAGCCCTGGCCGAATTCAAATACTTGCGAGAGGTCCATCACCGCGGCATCCAAGCTCATCCCCTGGCTCTTGTGCACCGTGATAGCCCAAGCGAGACGGAGTGGAACTTGCGATATCTGCGCGCGGATTTTTCCGTTCTCTTCCACAGTCCAATCCATCGGCTCGATCGTAATATTTTTTCCATTGCGAGTTTTAACAATCGGATATCCGGCATAATTATCAAAATCAATGATAGTGCCAAGCGTGCCATTTACAAATCTTTCCTTTGGATTATTTTTTGTACACATCACCACAGCGCCGACTTTGAGCTTCAACACTTCAGGCGAAAGGCATCCTTTTTTTAAGGCGGTGACGAGTGAAAGATTGCCTTCAGAGGTCATCAAAAAAGATTTTTCTTCTGTTTTTAATTTAGCAAGTTCGACATCATTCACCCGATCGACATCGATATTGTGCGAGAAAAGCTTTGTGATATTTGCTGGCGCATCAACCTCCGCAACCTGTCTGCTGGCAATGTGATTAAAATGCTCCTCTGAAACATCATCGGCGCGTATGGCCGAAAGCACAGAAAGAAATTCACTGTCATCTTGGCGGTATTGTTCGGAAATATAACAGGTGATCATCTGCGCCCTCTCCCAAGCTGAAGAATCATAAGCAAAATTCGTCGCTTTATTTTCTATCAGTGTTTCTTGTTTATCATCATCAATATTTCTTTTTATAATCGGTGGAAGCTGGAAAAAATCCCCCACCAAGACGATCTGCATCCCGCCAAATGGCTCGCTGTTTTGCTTTATTTCTCGGCAGACCATATCCACCATATCGAGCATATTTTTCGAGAGCATTGAGACTTCATCGATAATGAGCACTTTAGTTTTTCGCACCCGCCGGACAATATATTCACTACTCCCTATTTTGTCCAAATCATATTTATCGAACTTCGTCTTAATGCCGATGCCACTCCACGAATGAATCGTCATCCCGCCGATATGCGTCGCGGCAATACCGGTAGAAGCGGTGATCGCTGGCTCGATATCGCAAGAACGCAAATAAGAAACATATGCATTTATTGTGTACGTCTTCCCCGCCCCCGGCTCGCCAGTGAGAAATACGTTCCCCCCAGTTTTTAAAATATTCAGCGCTTCGTTTTGAGTCATATTACATCCTCTCTGGAGCTTTAATACCGAGGAGGGTGAGGCCTTGGGTCATAATGTTAGCAAAAGATGCCGTGACAGCCAGCTTGTAGGGAGATTGCGGATCGGCGGGGTCAGCGATTTTTTGTTGGGCATAGAAGGAATTGAAGAGAGACGCAAGCTCGGTAAGGTAAGTGACGATGTGGTGCGGTTCAAGTTCCTCGTAGGCACGTAGAGTAACTTCTGGGAAACGAGTGAGCATTTTTTCTAAGGGGCCGACATCGGCTTGTGCAGAAAAACTTGGCACAAGTTTTTCTGCGATACCTTTTTCTAATACAGAGTTCGCGCGAGTGAGAGCATATTGCAAATACGGACCCGAGTCCCCTTCTACTGAAATAGATTTATCTACATCGTAAACTATATCGCTTCCCATCTTGGATCGTAGAATGGAATATTTTATTGAGGCAACGCCGACAATCTCTGCCACTTCTTTTTTCTCATCATCTCTCCACTCGCGCTCTTTCATTTTTTCTTGGATTAGTGCCACGGTATCACGAATGAGAGATTCACCAGTAATTACATTCCCTTTTCTGGAAGACATTTTACCCGAAGCAAAGCGCATCATCCCGTGCGTGATATGCTTCATCCTTCTGGCAATGCCTGGGTTTATGAGCGAGATCGCTTTCTCTACCACTTTCATATATTCAGCTTGTTCTACGGCTGTCGTGACAATGGAAAGATCTGGATTTTCTTTTTCAAATTTTGTTTCGGTCAAGCCGAGCTCTTTTGTTTCATAAGTCGGCAAGCCTTGCGAGTTTATAAAGACTCGAGTGTGGAGCTTTGGATCACATTTTTCCGCTTTGAAAACTACAGCGCCTTCAGAAAGTTCAAAAACTTTACCAGTATTTTCTGAAACCATTTTCTGGCCTATTTTTGCAACTTCGCTTTCAAAAAAGTAATGATCGAATTTTGTGCCGAGGATTTTATAAAGCTCTTCAAAGGCTTCGAGTGTCACCTTTCTCCCCCAGTCGTAAATTTTATTTACTTCTTCATCGCTCCGGTCGTAAACTTTTTTATTTATTACATCTATTTCTTTTTTCGCCTGAGCTTCATTGTCGTACGCATCGCTTCCTTTTGCGTAACACTCTCCTATGTACTGAGCAAGCACTGACACAGACGCTGACTCGTCAGCTGGCGGGCCGGCTTTGTACATACCCCAGATAGCCTTCGCCACATGCGGGCCGACATCGCCTTGATAGTTTGCTCGCACTACTTTTGCTCCCTGGAATTCAACAATGCGCGAGAGTGCTTCGCCTATGGCATTGCTCATTAAATGCCCGATATGAAAAGGCTTGAAAGGGTTCGGTTGGGTGTATTCCACCATTACTTTTTTACCCTTCAACATTTCGCCCGCACCGTAGTTTTTATCTTTCAGTACTTTTGCAAGTTCCTCGGTAAAATACCCAGCCGATAAATAAAAATTAATAAACCCTGCGCCAGCTACTTCTGTTTTTTCAATCATGTCAAAGGCCGTCTTTGACATTTCGCTAACTATCTTTTCTGCCAATTCTTTTGGATTAGCTTTTTGCACTTTGGCTAGCGCCATCGCCACGTTTGTAGAATAATCCCCCATTTTTAAATCCGCCGGATGCTCCACAATAAAATCTACCTCGTTTATACCAAGATTTTTTAGCGCATTCTTAATTAACTTTTCTAAAGTTTCTTTCATTCTATTTCTAAGCATCTTTGTGCATATGACCCGTGCTCCCTTCCCTGCCTTCGCCACGCACTGTCCCAGTCAGCCCTTCTACTTCTACGATATCACAATGCTCAAAGCTCTGTATTAGCATCTGAGCCACTTTATGACCTTTGGGTAAAAGCACGTCTTTGTTTGAAGTGTTTAGCATATTCATTATTATCTCTCCGCGATAGCCGGAATCTATCACACCGCCCATAACTTTGAGGCCGAGATTGAATGAAATGCCGGACTTGTCCCAGACCATGCCGACATGGCCGGGAGGCACCTCAACGGCAACACCGGTGTAAACCCGAGCCTGCTTGCCCGCCGGGAAAAGCACATCCTCTATCGCATAAAAATCCATCCCCGCATCCCCGGGGTGCCCGTGCGTCGGCAATTTTGCATCTTTGTGTAGTTTTTTAACTTTTAGTTGCATTATTTTAAAACTTTTTTAATGTTCTTATAAATTTCTTCGTGAATATCCGGAAAACTTTTCAACTCCTTTCCTTTCATACATTCAATTTTAATCCAATTTTTTTGCGTTTTCGCGAGCCAAAGAGCACTCTTGATGGAATTTTTTAGAAAGTTTTTATCTTTCTCGTGGACATCTTTCTTACTGCCTAAATACGCGCGAGCACCTTTGTAATTGCGATCTTTTATTAATTTTAAAACCATATTAATCGGCAAGGATAAATAAATAGTCAGGTCCGGCGCAGGAATTTTAAAAACTTTGTATTCCATCTCTGCCAGCCACTTTATAAATGCTTTTCTTTTTTTTACATTAGAGATTTTGCCTCCTTGATGAATCTGGTTTGAAGAAATATATCTATCCATAACAACGACATAACCATCTTTGAGCCATCCTTGTACTTCTTCTTTTGATTCCCATCTATCTGCCGCATAGACAACAGAGGCAACCTTTGGATGAGTATTTACCCAATTGTAATACTGCTCCGAGAGGCAGTGCGCTATAAATTTACCGAAAAAATTGTCTTCATACCTAGGAAAGTGGATAAACTTCACCTTACGCCCATCTTTACGGAGATGCTTTATCAGTAAATTGGCCTGCGTGGTCTTATCGCTACCGTCTGTGCCGTCTATTACTATGAGCTTCCCTCGTTTTGCCCTTTTGACCATAGAGGAAATATAGCAGAAAATGAGAGCTAAAACTACTGTTTGGCTTTAAAATATCTTCGTCTAAATAGAACTATGAGGATTTCAACAAGATTACCGAGGAAAAGGTAAGTGGCAAAGCCTGCGGTATTAAAAGAAAAAGCAGTCAGTGTGAAAATACTTAGAAGCGCGTTAAAGGAACCGGAGTAGTAAGAACTCAAGGTCTCTGTCTCCGGGTTGGTCCAAGATTTTACGTATGTAGGTATAAAAGCAATACCATCTGCCAAAATCGCACATATAGTCACCAGTGTCCCTTCTTTTAAGAAAATCCAGCTTACAATAGCAAAGATAGAGAGGGCGAAACAAATATAATCTAATTTGCCCAACTTCCAATACGCATTTTTATTCCAAAAAGATCCGATAATCACAAGAAAAGGAATAAACCCTGCCATAAATATCGGCAGTGCGGATATACCTGCACCTTTGCTAAATGAAATTGCCGAAGCAACAATAGGCGCAATAAACCAAATAGTCCAAGAAACACGGTTTGGTTTTGTGTTTCCTTTTAAAGTCTCGCGAATATAAAAATACGCAGAGAATATGGAAGTGAATATTGTAATGTAAGCAAAATATTGAGGGAGCATTTAATTATTTTTCTATATCAAAGTAATTCTTGCCTGTTTTATAGCTTTCCAAAGCGAGTTGCATCTGGTAGAAAAGATTTTTCGGCAAATCGTCCAAATCGTACCAGCTCCAATTCTCGCACTTTTCAGGTTCTAAAACTTTTGGTTCACTGCTATCCCAATCAGCTTTCAAGCTAATATGTATATACTGTTTCGGATAAAATTTATCAATGTTTGCCAGATTTAAGAATTTGATATTTTTTATTTATATTCCATCTTATTTAAATAAAAGGGCCCGTCTGTTATAAACGAGCCCTTATCAAGATTTTACTTTCCTCTTAACGCCTTATCCATCATATTGGCAATTTTTATCATGTCTTTTTCTTTTTTACCGATAGTGGTTTCTGCACAAGTACCGAGACGAATACCAGACGGGTCCATAACACTACGCGTATCTCCAGGGACAGTATTCATATTCACAATTATTCCGGCTTTTTCCAGTTTCTTGCTGGCATCACTGCCTGAAACTCCCGCAGAAGAGAAAGTATCCATCAAGATTAGATGTGAATCCGTACCGCCAGAGACAATCCGCCAACCGAGCCTTTGTAGTTCTTTTGCCAATGCACGAGCGTTTTTGATGACTTGCTTTGCATACTTCTTGAACGCTGGACTATCAGCTTCTTTCAGAGCAATAGCGACACCGGCAATATTATTCTCATGCGGTCCGCCAAAGAGCCCCGGGATCACCATCTTGTCCAACTTTTTATCAAATTCCCGCGCATCTTTTTTTACAAAAAGAATAGCTTGGCGAGGACCACGAAGACTCTTGTGAGTGGTTGTCATCACGGAATCAGCAAAAGGAAATGGAGATGGATACTCCCCTCCTGCCACTAGTCCTGCAAAATGCGACATATCCACATGAAGGAGTGCCCCGCAAGCATCCGCAATCGCTCTGAATTTTTTGAAATCAACGACTCTCGGATACGCAGTAAAGCCTGCAACGATAATGTCTGGCTTCTCTTCTACGGCTATTTTTTTCAAAGCATCGTAATCAATCAGTTCTGTTTTTGCATCCAGTAAAAATTGAATCGGCTTCCAAAGTTTGCCCGTCATTGAAAGCGGATGCCCATGCGTAAGATGCCCGCCAGAAGTCAATTTCATTCCCATTATCTTTTTTGTCGGCTTGCCGTCTGGTCCAAATTCAGGCGGCACCAATGCAGAATACAAGGCAAAGTTTGCCGGGCTGCCTGAAAGGAGCTGCACGTTCACATGCCAGTTTTCTGGTTTTAATTTGAAAAGCTTTAAAGCGCGAGCAATAGCCAAAGATTCCACTTTATCAATGATTTCATTGCCACCATAATAACGTCTGCCTGGGTACCCTTCGGCGTATTTATTGGTCAATACAGACCCTAAAGCTGTTAAAACATCATTAGAAACGTAATTTTCCGAAGCTATTAGGTTAATAACGCTTTTCTGCCTTTTGGCCTCAGCTTTTATCAACTTTTCAATTTCTTTGTCTTTCATTGGTAAAGTATACCCGTCTAAAGATTTTTTTGCAAAAGTGTCTTTTTTCATTGTTTTTTTGTTTTAAATGTTCAATTGTTTGTACTCAATGTCAGGGTAGCAAAAAACAACCTAGGTTGCAAAGCCGGGTTGTTTTGAGAAAAACTACTCTTTTTACGCTGGCACGAAGGTGAGCGCAGTGCCTTTTTTGCCTGCACGGCCGGTTCGCCCGATGCGGTGCACGTAGGTATCGTAAGTTTGTGGGATATCATAGTTGATGACGTGAGTAACATCCGGAATGTCCAGTCCGCGAGCGGCGACGTCGGTGGCAATGAGAATATTTATCATATCTTTTTTAAATGCATCGAGCGTGCGGATTCTTTCTCGGCTTCTTTTGTCTCCGTGAATAGAACCAACTTTAAAGCCCATGTGGCGGAGTTCTTTTTCCAAGGTATCCACGCTGTGCTTCATCTCGCGAAAGATCAGTACTTTATCCGAGCCGTCTTTTTTCAAGACTTCGTGCAGCTGTTCCATTTTATCTTCTTTACTGCGCACGCGGATAACATCCTGCTCAATATTTTTTGCAGTCTCGCCTGAAACCACCGAAATAAAAAGCGGATCTTTTAGGAATTGCTCGGTCAATTTTTTAATCTCTGGCGAAAGCGTCGCGGAAAAGAAAAGTGTCTGTCTTTCTTTTGCGCATTTACCTAAAATAAAAACCATATCATCGCGGAATCCCATATCGAGCATCCTGTCCGCTTCATCTAGCACGACATTTTTATAATTTGAGAGGTCTAAGACTTTTCTCTTTATCAAATCCGTCACTCGCCCTGGAGTACCAATAACAAAAGAAACTCCGCGAGTGATTTCATTTATTTGCTTCATGATCGGCATCCCGCCGACGACGCAGACTCCGAAAAGCCCCGATCCGAATGCTAGTGAGCGCAAATCACTTTCAATCTGCATCGCGAGCTCGCGAGTAGGTGCAAGCACGAGCACTTTCTCCATTTTGTTTTTCATTACTTTATCTAAAAGAGGTAAAAGAAAAGCTGCTGTTTTCCCTGTGCCGGTATTCGCCAAGCCAAAAACATCTCGGCCTTGAAGAACAGAGGGAATCGCTTGGTCTTGAATCGGCTTTGGATGCTCAAAACCCTTGCGAGCTATATTCTTGTGAAGCTGAGCGGAGAAAGGAAAATCGGCAAAAGTATGCTTTGAGACATACACTTTTTCTTCCACATGCTGAGCCTTTTTTATAAAGCGCGAGAAGTCTATGTGTTCGCCACGACTCCTGCCTCTTTTAGCCGGACTTGGGCCTTTTCTACTATTAAATTTTCCTCCACCAAAGCGGGGTTTCGCCTTTGAAGCGAATGAGGGACGACCGAACTTTGCCGGTCTTCCCGAGGTACGTGTGTACATATTGCATTTTTGTCATGGATACTAGCTTTATGACAAACAATGCTAATTTCCACAATCGTCATATCTCGTTAAATAAAGGTGAGATTGATAATGAAAGAATAGCATATTGGTACTTTAATGTCAACTTTGTGCGGGTCATTCAGAAAAGTTATACTGGATTATATGAAAGCTTACTTGGATATAGTAAAAAATGTTTTAGAAAAAGGCGAGATAGTTTCTACTCGCCAAGGCCCAAAAGCTTACACAATGGCCGGAGCTATTTTTGAACACGACATGGCAAAAGGCTTTCCCCTGCTCACGACCAAAAAAATGCCACTCCGTTTGATAGCGACTGAGTTAGAGTTTTTTATAAATGGAATCACTGACAAAAAATGGCTCATTGATCGCAATAATCATATCTGGGACGAATGGGCTAGCCCAAAAAAAGCACCGTACGGACATGATGAAGAATCAAAAAAAAGAATGCTGGGGGAGCGCGACTTGGGGCCTATTTATGGATTTCAATGGAGACATTTTAATGCTAAATATGAAAGCTTTGATACTGATTACACGGGAAAAGGTTTTGATCAAATCAAAAGACTGATTGAAATACTGAAAACAAATCCAAGAGACCGCAGAATGATCGTCTCTGCGTGGAACCCACTGCAACTGGAAGAGATGGGTTTGCCTCCATGCCATTACTGTTTTCAAGTCACCGTCATAAACGGCAAAGTTAATTTATTATGGAATCAACGCTCAGTGGATACTATGCTCGGCCTTCCTTTTAATATCGCGAGCTACGCATTACTGCTTCACTTGATCGCAAAAGAAGCCGGACTCCAAGAAGGAAAACTGGTAGGATTTCTCGCTGACGTGCATCTATTTGAAAATCATGTAGATGGAGCAAAAGAACAGCTCTCTCGAGACCCTGAAAAATACCCCTTGCCTAAAATTGAAACTGAAAACTGGAAATCAATTTTTGAATGGAAATCAGAAGACACAAAATTAAATGGCTACGAAAGCTACCCACGAATTCCTTTCGAAATTGCAATATGATTCTCTCCATCATCGCCGCCATCGGTAAAAATAATGAACTGGGAAAAGACAATACCCTGCTCTGGCATATGCCAGCGGATATGAAGCATTTTAAAGAAACAACTTCGGGGCATCCGGTAATCATGGGGCGAAAAACTTTTGAATCAATAGGCAAACCCCTGCCCAACAGAGAAAACTTTGTCATAACTAGAGACCTTACATATATGCGCGATAGCGTAAATGTGTATCATTCACTGGAAGAAGTGCTAAATTTATTTAAAGACAAAAATGAGGAGGTATTCATAATCGGTGGCGCAGAAATTTACAAGCAAGCAATGCCTTTCGCCAATAAACTTTACTTAACTAAAGTGGATAGCGAGGCAGAAGCAGATGCATTCTTCCCTGCTCTGGGCCCAGAGTGGCAAGAAAACAGCCGGGAGGAACACCCAGCTGATGAAAAAAATCCGCACACTTATACTTTTTTAGTCTACGAAAAGATTTAGGGATCCTCGTCGGTTTTAATACGGATGAAAATATCTTTGCCATCCGGAGATTTTTCTTTTCTGTACTTTCTTTTCTTATTTTTTTCTATTTTTGACACAAGCTCTTTCTCTAAATCAAAACCTAAAATTTCTGACATTCCTAGAAGGAATACGGCAACGTCGGCAAACTCTTCTGCTACACCTTTTTGATTTTTACTGAATTTTGAAAATGCTTCAGAGAGCTCTTCGTGCGCCCGGCAAAACTCCAAAGCCACGTCTGTTGTGTTAAAGCCTTTTTCCAGCTTATTTCTCATTACTTCTTTTTGCAGTTCTTTTAGATCTATCATAAAATTATTGCCTTTGGTATTTCTCTACCTCTTTATTTATAATTTCCAATTTCACTCCCGCTTCCTTTAATATTTCTTTACTTCTCTTTGACGCATGATAATCTTTTTCAGCTACCACTCTCTTTATCCCTGCGGTGATAGCAAGCTTGGCACAAGTATAGCAAAGGACCATTCGGCAGTATATAGTGGCACCGTCCAGGGATACACCAAAGCGCGCTGCCTGGGCTATAGCATTCTGTTCGGCGTGCGCGGTGCGAATACAGTGCATTGACTCAACACCATCTTCCCCTACTACTTTATGCATCTCATGGCCTACATCATCACAATGCGGGAGCCCAGGCGGTGAGCCGACATAACCAGTAGATATTACCCGTTTGTCGCGCACAATTACGCATCCGCTTCGTCCCCGATCGCAAGTAGCCCGCGTCGCCACATAATTGGCCATACCTATAAAATACTCATCCCAGGAAGGCCTTCTTTTGACTGTTGAGTCCTTTTTCACTTCTTTAATATACTCCGAAAAAAGGGCGCATACAAGTCCTCTTTGGGATTAATTATCAGTTCTTTTTTGTTAACTTTTTCCGTAAAAACGACTGGCGCATCGGTGATAAGTGCCAATGGCTGCTGTTCTTTGCCTTCCCCCATACAAAGCACTGCGGTTGTCGCCAAGCTATCCGCCACATCCGTCCTAGTCAGTTTTAACTTGCGCCCAAAAATATCAGGCTTTCCTCGATAATCACGAATGCCCGCAAATCCAGAATACCCAAGAGCAACACCGACAACCCCAGCGCGAAGTGGTAGCAATCTAGAATCTGTAATCAAAACTCCGAGCTTTTTTATTTTAAATTTTTTCTTTAATGTCTTTTGCATAAATAGAGCTGTTTTAAAGCTGTCTTTCGGCAAAAGAATAAGTTTCCCAGCCGCGTTGGACTCATCAATACCGGCTTCCGCCATAATCGTGCCATCTTTTATGGTAAGCCAGACATATTTTGTTTTCAAAGAAAATTCACTTTCTTTTTTTATTAAAGCTGTTTTTTCTTTTTGATTTTTAAATTCTACTGTTTTCCCTTCTGAAAGCGCTACAATTTTGGAAGTGATGACCAAAATAGACTTGTCTGGAAGTTTTTTAATATATTTTAGAATGAATTTAATTAAATCTTCATTCTCGCGAAAGATTCTGGTTTTTATTGCTTGTATTTTCATATTTTTTTATAATGCAATAGAATAGTGCCAGTTTTATTTAATTTTTTTACTGAAAGAAGTGTAAAGTTGTGCTTCTTAAAACTTTTTCCTGAAAACATCGGCACACCAGAGGTAAACACATACGGCTCAATGGTCACAAAAAGCTCATCCAGCATTTTATTCTCAAGACAAAAATTGTAAACCTGTGGACCGCCTATTACTGCCACTTTTTTATAATTTTTACTTTGGATAAACTTTTTTAAGTCGGACTTTTTTGGGTTAAGAAAAACTACTAATCCCTGTGTTTTCGGCATGTTTACTTTTGAGGTTAAAACTATAGCATTTCGCCTTTTAATGCGGTTTTCGGAGACTTTGTATGTATTGTACCCCACAACCACCACATCCATCCCTTTTAATGCCTTTTGAAAAAAAGCCCAATCTTCAGAGCTTGCCCAATCTACTTTTGACCTACGGCTCTCGGATATCCTACCATCAATGCTTGTGGCTACATATGCAGTGTACTTAACTTGTTTTTTCATGCTTTCTCAAAATGCGAATACCTAAATATGAAAGAGGGGTGTATACAAAACCCATTATGACTTTGAAAAGCCACCATGGGATAATTATGAATAGTATTGTCTTTATTGGATAAATCCCAATGAAAGCAATAGACATAAAAATGATCGTATCTAGAAGCTGAGACCAAAGGTTGGAAAGATTTGAACGAAGCCAAAAGTTTTTCTCGCCTGTATATTTTTTGAAAAAGAAAAAAGAAATAACGTCTTGATATTCAGCAATAACAAAAGCGACCAACGATGCGATGGAAATACGCGCCGAAAGACCGAAAATCTGATTGTAGCCGTCATGAACCCACATGCCTTCCTTGGCCCAAGGAAGAATTGTGGAAAGAAAAGAATAGAATAGAAAAAGAATAATGCTTATTACCCCGGCTAAAACAAAGTTCTTCGCCATTCTTTTGCCGTACACTTCCCCAATGACATCCGTCATTATAAAAACTATTGGAAAACAAAAAACAGCGACAGAAAGGTGTGTGCCGAAAAGAAAAGGCATTAATTTTATGCCTAAGGTGTTGGAGGCAAAAATGGAGGTAATATAAAGAGTGAGACAAATTAGTATTTTTTTGTAATCCATCTCGCTTAAATTTTGCATATTATTATTCTACAGTGATACCAGCAGAACGGGCAGAACCCGCGATGATAGCGATAGCGCCTTCGTCATCTTTGGCATTTAGGTCTGCGCGCTTTTTGTTTGCGATTTCGAGAGCCTGTGCGCGGGTGATCTTCCCCACTTTTTGGGAATTCGGCTTGCCGGAACCTTTCTCTACTCCGGCCGCTTTTAGAATGAGCCCAGTAGCAGCTGGGGTTTTTACTATAAAATCATACGAGCGATCTTCATAGACATATACAAGCACGCCGACTTTCTCTCCCATCATTTTCTGAGTTTTAGCGTTGAACTTAGTGACAAAGTCCCCGATGTTTATGCCAGCCTGTCCGAGGGCAGGCCCTAAGGGCGGAGCCGGAGTAGCTTTCCCGCCCATAATTTGAAGTTTTATTTTTTTGGTTATCTTTTTTGCCATACGGTTGTTAGATTAGCTTATATCTTCTTAACTTGCAAGAAATCAAGTTCTACCGGAGTTTCTCGGCCGAACATGGAGACCAGCACTTTGATCTTGCCTCTTTCCTGGTCAATTGAATTTACTTTCCCTTCAAGCTCTTTAAATGGGCCATCGGTAATCATCACCGTCTCTCCAATTGCGAGGTCAATATTGTGCTTCGCGGTATCGGCACTCATTTTCTTGAATAAATACTCCACTTCCTCTTTTTTGAGTGGCACGGGGTTGACCCCTGCACCGACAAAGCCGGTAACGCGCGGAGTGTTGCGAACGACATACCAAGAATCGTCAGTGACGACCATATCCACCAAGACGTAACCTGGATAAATTTTTTCTTCTACTTCTACCCGCTTGCCTGCTTTTATTTTTATTTTTTTCTCAATCGGCACAATGACGTTGAAAATCTTTTCCTGCATACCAAGGGATTCTATGCGTTGCTTCAAATTGCGCAAAACTGCGTTTTCATAACCAGCGTATGTGTGGATAGCATACCAATGCCTCTCCCCTTGTGATTCTTGTTTAGACATAAGTTAAAATGAAAGTACCTTTCCAAGACCGAGTGAAAACAGAAAATCAAAAAATCCTAAAAAGTAGGCGAGAATGACAGAAAGCAATATAACAATAAGCGTGTAATAAAAAGTCTGGCTCCGGGTCGGCCAATTCACATGCTTGAGTTCGCTTTTTGTCTCTTTAAAATATTCAGTGATTTTTGACATATATACCTATATTATAACCTTTTTTCTGCGTTTCTTCTTATAAAAAAGCCCCCTGGAGGGCTTTTTAAATACTACTCTTTTGGGATTAAATAGTCAATTCTGATGTCTTTATCTAATTTCGTAAGTTATTGTCACATCCGAAGAGATTGTATTTTCGCCTTTTGGTATTTGAGAAGGGACAGGAGCAACAGAGTCTGCAGACATTGCTTCTGCCTTTCCATACATTATCGGGTAATTTCCTCCCTCGCTGAAGTTAGAGATTTTTTCCAAATGAACTCCAAGTTGACTGGCTAGTTCTTTGGCTTTTGCTTTTGCGTCGTCAATTGCTTTCTGGCGAGCTTCTGCCTTAAGAGTATCTTCATTGTCAATGGTCAAATTAGGTCCAGACATATTGGTCACGCCTATTTTATTTATACCATCAATAACTTTTGAAGCATCATCAACCTTGCGCACTTTTACGGTGATACTCTGCGAGACTGTGTAGCCTATGATCTTAGACTCGCCGACTCGGCATGGTGGCATTATACCCTGTCCGTAATACATCGGGCACACTTCCGGATTGGAATATTTTGGGTAAGAATTGTAGCCTTCAGTTTTTATATCACGTTCTGCCACGCCAGAAGATTTTATAAAATCAAGAATTTTCTTGGTCTTTGTGTTTACCTCATCGCTTGCTTCACCTTGAGTTCCCTTGCTCGCCTCAACAGTAAAATAGATAGTGGCAATGTCCGGCACTGCCTGCACTTCGCCGTGCCCTGAGAAAGAAATGGTATTCGGAGGAATATTAGCCCCGAGATCGTCATTAGAAACTATTTTAAATAAAACTACTACTGCGCACACGCAAAGAATAGCGATAAAAGCGGTGCAAATTTTTATAAATCTTTTATTGGTAAATAATGTTTCCATGATTTTTCCACCGCCATGGCGGGGCAAGTTATTTAATTGCTAATAATTCTACATCAAAGATAAGGGTGGAATTGGGAGGGATTACTGGCGGGCGGCCATCTGCTCCATAAGCATCCGCGGGAGGAATCACCAAGTGGCGCTTCTCGCCAACCTTCATGCCTAGAAGACCATTGTCCCAACCCGGTATTACCTGCCCTGCGCCGAGAGTAAATTGGAATGGCTCTACATGGCTAAATTTTGGATCAACATTTGAATCAAATACTGTGCCATTTTCAAGGCTGCCTGTATAATTAACAGATATCATATCCCCTGCTTTTGTAATTTTTTCTTCCGGCATTGTATTTTTATGATTATTAGTAATATAAATAAGACCCCCTACGACTAGAACCACAATCAAAACCCAAATTATCATATTAGTCTTCATATTTATATTATATTCACTTCCGGCATTATTGCAAGCCCAAATTTTTGCTCCACCGAAGCGATAATTTTTTGCGCAAAAGATATAATTTCCTCTCCTGTCGCCCCACCGTAATTTACCAAGACTAATGCTTGCTTCTCATGCATGCCGACCTTGCCTTCCCTGTACCCTTTCCAGCTTGTCCCGTCTGCGGGGCCAGCCTGCTCTATGAGCCAAGCGGTGGATATTTTTGTAATACCACTATCATCTTTAAAAGTGGGCATATCTGGATATTTTTCCTTCAGTTTCACAATCCTGTCGCTATCCACTAAAAGATTTTTAAAAAAACTTCCGGCATTCGGTATAACCTTTGGATCTGGCAGCTTGCTGCGGCGGATTTGACATACCGCATTTGAAATTTGCCGCAGGCTCGGACTTGGAATGTTATTTTTTTCTAAAAAATCTTTAAGTATTTTGTAAGAGATGTTCGGCTTGGGAATTTTGCTTAGTTTTAAAGTGACCGAAGAAATTAAATATTTTCCTTTGGCAGAAGTTTTAAAAATACTGTCCCGGTAGCCGAATTTACAGTCCTCTCGCGATAATACTTTCTTCTCACCAGTCCCCATGTCGTAAACTTCCACACTTTCCAATACATCTTTAAGCTCCGCCCCATAGGCTCCAATATTTTGAATCGGCGCGGCACCTACACTGCCCGGAATCAAAGATAAATTTTCAATCCCCCAGTAGCCCTTATCCACACAAAACAAGACTGCTTCATGCCAATCTTCCCCGCCCATCATTTTCAGGTGGATAGTCTCATCCTCCTCGCTTAAAATTTTAATTCCTTTCAATTTATTTTGGATGACGATGCCATCAAAATCCTTCATAAAAAGAATATTGCTTCCCCCACCGAGGAAAAACTTTTTATTGTCCTTAAATTCCGGCGAGGCAAAAAGCTCGGCAATATGTGACTCTTTTTCAATTGCCACAAAAAACTTCGCCTTGGCGACGACTGCAAGGGTATTTAAGCTGGTTAAATCATAGTCCTTCAAAATCTCCATATAAAGAATATACAAGAGTTACAGCCAAAAGGAAACTATGGCGGCAACACCTACCAGCGCCATCAGGACAAAAGCAATCCAGCCGATAGATTTAGTCCATGGCTTATTTTTAAAAGACCCCATTATTTTCTCGCTGGAACTTAAATGTAAAATTATAAAGATAATAATCGGCGCGATAATGCCGTTCAATACTGCCGAGTATATGAGCGCCTTGATAGGATCAAGGCCGATAAAGTTTAAAAGTATACCGAGACCTACTGCCAAGATCATCACCGAGTAAAAAGCGTGTCCTTCGTGCCATTTTCTATAAAGCCCCTCCTTCCAGCCGAATGACTCAGACACAGCATAAGAAGCGGAGCCCGCCAAAACCGGTATTGCTAAAAGCCCCGTGCCAATAATTCCTATTGCGAAAAGAATATAAGTGAAATTCCCCGCAAATGGGCGCAGGGCAAGTGCCGCGTCCGCGGCGGTAGTAATATTTGTAATGCCGTTTTTGAAAAGTGTCGCGCCACAAGCAATAATTATAAAAAACATCACGAGATTTGAAAAAAACATCCCTGACCAAACATCCACTCGCATATTTTTTATGTCTCGCTGTACATTAACGTCAGTAGATATGCCTTCTACTTCTTGTGGGGTTAAATTATATTCTTCTACTTCTTGGGAAGTTTGCCAGAAAAAAAGATATGGGGAGATGGTAGTCCCTAAGACTGCGCAAATCAAAATTATAGAATCTTTAGAGAAACTCATCGCTGGTATAAAGGTATGCCCCCACACCTCGCTCCAATTTATGTCCACCACTAGCGCAGAAAAAATATAAGCTAAAAGCACAAAGGTCAAATATTTTAAATACTTGGCGTACTTTTTGTAGGGAATGAGAATCTGAAGAAGGAGTGAGACAATGGCAAAAGTTATGACGAGCCAAGCAAAACCAAAGTGAGGCGCGAGAAGCTGTGTCCCCTTGGCCATGGCACCTAAGTCCGCGCCGATGTTGAAAGTATTGGAAAAAAGGAGCAGCGCAGCGCAAAAGTAGAGAACTTTTTTTGAATAATGTTTTTTAATGTTCGCCGCAAGCCCCTGACCCGTGACGAGGCCGATACGAGCGCACATTTCTTGAACCACTGCCATTAAAGGAAAAGTAAAAAGTGAAAGCCAGAGCAGGCCAAAGCCGTATTTAGCGCCCGTCTGCGAATAGGTAGCTATGCCAGACGGATCATCATCTGCCGCGCCAGTCGTAAGCCCAGGACCTAGGATTTTCCAAAATCTTTTAATCTTCTTATCCATACCTCTATTATGGCATTTCCTGTTTTTGTTGTCCTTGGCTGTCTTTTTTGGAAAAACTCCGGCGGATCGTGTCATACATCACCGGCAACTCAAAATAATCAATGGCGATGGCGATCCAAGAAAGCCAAGCTGGGATTAAAATCGGTGCCGTGCCCGTAAAATTTGCAAGTATTATTTCATCCGTAATCCAAAAAAGGTGAATCCATTGAGTATTCAGTAAAAAAATATACCACCAAGCCCGGGACGACCGGCGGCCCTGCAAAATATCATTTATGTAAATAAGGGTGACAGAAATTAGCGCCGGGATTTCCAAGTAGTCCACCAAAGCAAGCGCCGGCTCGAGAGATTTTGGGAAAAGGGATGTTCCCCACAGTCGAAACATAACCACATTTGTGGTCATCCAAAAAAGGTGCACAAGCTGGAGTACAAAAATAAATGTGGCAAAGCGCAAATGCGTTTTATAGTGCTTGTTATACCACTGCCAAAAGTTTTCTAAAAGTTTCATCTAAGCAAATTTAATAATTATAACCGAACCGATGTTTAGCATTGAGTTAATTTTACCATATTTCAAAACATTTTTGGGAAACAAAAAGCACCCTCTCAATAAAGAGGGTGCCAATGTAAAATGTTTTTTACTTTTTCTTCATAAGTGCAAGAATCCGATTTATTACTTCTTCGGGCGAGTTTACCTGCAGAACCTTTTCTCTATAGGTTTTTACCAACGCACCATGCATAGGGCCAGAACCTAAAAGTATGACCGGGAAAGCATTTCTTTTTTTCTCAAAGGGTTTGTTTTTTATTAAACCCAGAGCAACCTCTGAAAGGGTCCCTGCAGAAGATAGATCTCCAACAGCAACAAGAATGTCGCTTGAAAGAGTGTTGATGTAGTTTCTCCCACTCCGCATGTTAGTGGAAATAATCAAATCTACATCATCGGACATGCCTTCTTCGTCAACAGGAGAAATTCCGACACTCATCGTTCCGCCTTTTGATTTGTATCCTTTATTGACAGCCCCCATTACTCCAGTTGCCCTGCCTCCTGAAAGGAGTATCCAGCCGTTTTTTGCAATAAGAGCGCCTAAAGAAAAAGCAACCGCCATATCAGCTCCGCTGGCTGACTCACCAGGGCCCATGACCCCGATTTTCAATATTCTGTTTGCCATTTGGTTAAAGTTTTAAAACTGTGAGAAAATAATTTTCGAATAACAAATTATTTTTACTTTATCATCTATTACTTGACTTGTCAATAATTTTTGTTATTATATATCTCGAATCGCTTGTACAGTTAAGCAAGCTAACTAATTTGTTTAACCCTTTAAAACCTCATAAAACCATGAAAAAAAGCACTTTATTTCTCAACGAATTGGAGGTTGCACTTCGATACTGGGAAGAAATGAATCTAGTATCGGAAATATTCTTTGATCTTTCTATAAAAGGAGATCCGATACTGGAACATTATAAATATGAGAAACCTCTAGTCGGAACGGAATTAGATGAAAAAAAATATCTGGCACGTTCAGTTAAAGACTTTAAAAATTTTAGGAAATGTGTGGAGTCAAAAATTGAGTTTGACCCAAGCAAGTTTCTACCCAGGGTTTCCAAATCTGAGCGCGAAATACTAGACCAAATAAACTTCATGAGGGCCGGAATCAGTAGAATGATAAGTTCATACCCCTACTTTTTATGTAATTGGTTAAAATATAAAAAAGTATACGTTCTTCCCAGCCCAGATACAATTAAAGAAGTCAGCACTGAAAAGAAAAACTTCCTGCCTTTGCTTCCTTACGGTTCATTTGTAGTAAAGTTTGAAGAACCAATGTCTTTTGATTTCGACAACGGCAATATTCAAAATTACAACGTAATGATGCTCAACCTTGACGAGAAAGATAATGTCATTGATATGGTACTACTTCGCTCAGACCTGAAAGATTTTTTACTTGAAGAGAAAGATGAAAAAATGCTACTAGACAAAAGGAAAAAATCTTGGGAGAAGATGGAGTTAAAACCTGAAATAGAACTGCTGGGCATATCTCTCACAGTAGAGGACGCAAGGATTGTAGAGAAAATACTTCACACACAATCAGAGAATGGGGAAGAAATTCATCCTCATTTTATTGACTTGCGTCCAGAGAATACTGATGAATTCATCATTGTCCTCTATACATTTCTACGCGACAAAATAAACGGATTCTGTAAATTGATTTCGGAGCTATCTCCTAGAAAAGTTATTCTGGAAGAAAGTAAAGAAACTACGGAAACTATTGCGCAAAAACTGGAAGAGTACGAATGGAAGGCAGTACCTATCACGGAAGTAAGAAACATAAAGAAGTTAGGTGGTGAAATTTACATCTCTAACCTATTTACAGGAAGCGAAAAATCTCCGCATTGGAGGCGAGGCCATTGGAGGAATATAAAGAAAGCTAATGGTTCTTTTGTTCGGAAGTGGATTGACCAAATGCTTATTAGGGAAGACAAATTGGAGACAGGAAATCTAAAAGGAGGTGCTACGAGAATCACGGATGAAGAATAACAAAAAGAAAGAGCGGACAGATAATATCTTCCGCTCTTTTTTAATTACAATTTCCCTTTTTTAGGATTTTCGGCCCTGATTTCCTTAGAAATCACTTTGCCACCCTTACCAATCTCATAAATGTGAGCTTCAGCTATTCCGATTTCCAGATTCAACACTTCTTCTTCACTCAGATTTTCCAAGTGCTTAGCCAAGGCTCTTAATGAATTGCCGTGAGCAACGATGATGACATTTCTGCCTTTCTCTAAATCAGTTTTAATGGCATGTTCATAAAAAGGCACGACCCTATTGTAAACGTCTTCCAGAGTCTCACCTTCCGGAATTGGGTAATTCCAGCTCCTTCTGATTTTTTGAAATTCTACTTCACCCACTTCTTCCTTTACTTGCCACTTATTTTTGCCTGTAAAGATACCGTAATTTCTTTCATTGAGTGCTTCATGAAAAACTGTAGGGATATGTGAGATTTGCAAAGTGTCTTGAATAATCTTCAAAGTTTCACTGGCTCTTTTTAGTTTTGATGAATACGCTCGGTGAATACAGATATCTTTAAGCTGCTCGGCTGTTCTTTGAGCTTCCTCCTCTCCATCTTTTATTAAAGGAATGTCCTCCCAGCCGGTCCAAAGGCCTAGAGCATTCCACTCGGACTTTCCGTGACGGACAATGATTAAACGTGTCATGAGTTATAGTTTTTATTTTTTAAATAAGATTAATTTACGAGTATGATACCATTCAGTAAGCTAATAGTCTAAATCCCCAGATCAGTTATGGCATATATGGGGGTAAATTATAAATTAATTACAACTTCGCGCCTCGGAGGAGAGCAGAAAGGATAATGTCTAGCTTCATCGTGGCGACACCAACTACTTTGTCCGCTCCACCGTAATAAATGAAGAGGGTGTCGTCACGCAAGACCATCCCGCATGGAAAGACGACATTGTTTACCAAGCCTACTTTTTCATATTCTTCTTCTGGTTCAAAAATCGCGTCTGTCCCGCGGGCGAGTACGATGGCCGGATCTTTTAGATCAAGGAGCGCCACGCCGACACGGTAAGTATTGTGGCTCTGGGATACGCCGTGATACAAAAGCAGCCATCCGTATTTCGTTTTGAGGGGCGGGGCGGTAATGCCGACTTTGGCTGAATCCCAAGTATTCCTCCTAGGCCCCATTATGCGAATGCACTTTTTCACGCTTTCGTGCTTGAAGTCAAGAGAGTTCAAGTAGTCCCCGCAGATTTCGTTGCCTACGCGATGAATGACAAAATATCCATCTTTAAATTTATCTGGGAAAATACAGGTGTCCTTATCATCAAAGCCAGGCGGAGTAATGAGGAATGGTTTCTCCCAATTCCATTTGCGGGCAAGAAAATCTTTCTCGGATATAGAGGTGATGGCCACCCGCGGAGAGGTCGCTCCATCATAAGCGGTATAACACATATAAATATCTTTGCCGATTTTAGTGAGGCGAGGGTCTTCGCAGCCGGAATAGCCGTTTGATATTTTTTTCATCTCAAAATCTTCCCGGGGTGAATAAATCGGCTCATTGCTTCGCTCCAGTATGTCTACGCCGTTTTCCGTCATAGCATAGCCGACCGTAGAAGTGTTGTCTTTTGAAAATGCTCTATATAAAATATGTGTCCGCTCTCCGATGTTGATCGCTGCCGGATTGAAAGTCCCCTGCGCCTCCCAAGGATGCTCGGGCACTGGTCTTATAATTGGATTTTCTTTCGCGCGTTTGAAGCGCCAATCAGATGCAGTGTCGGGATAAATACTCCCGATCAAATCGGTGAGTGAAACTTCAGCAGAGCAGACTGTGGTATCTGCCGCGCCATAATAAATAGTGAGAATATCTTTTTCTAATATTGCTCCACTCGGAAAAACAATGTTGCCGACATAGCCTGAAAGCTCATAAGACTCTTCTGGGACAAGCAAGGGCCCGTGAGTTCGCCCGATAATTTTTTTCGGATCGTTCAGATCAAGGAGGAGCGCTTCAATGCCGAAAATTCTGTTACCCCCGCCCGGAAAATAATTTTGAATATGCGAATAAATAAAGAGCCAGCCATGCTCGGTCTTTATAGGCGGAGCGCCGACTTCTGTGTGGTCAAATTCATTGCGCCGAGGATTGATAACATAATCATCAATATGCTCGTGCCACTTTTTCCAAAATTCTGGCGACCACAACTCTGCCATTTTATCTACTTGAGCAATGACTGTCTTTGCCGGCGGAGAATCCGTGTGCGCAGAAAAAATCACCGTGATTTTACCATTTATCCTCTCAGGAAAAAGCGCCATCGCTTTGGCATTGAAGGGAGTGACTAGGTGCCGTTCGTCTATTTTTTTTAAATCTTTTGATAGTGCCACTGCCACCCTGATACCATTTGGACCATATGGGTACTCCGATAAAGCTGTGTAAAAAGTGTAATAAACGCCTTCAAAAAATGTCACTCGCGGGTCTTCACAGCCAAAGCGATCAAAAGGTTCCGCCGGCTCTATAAAAGGAGCTTTTCTCCTAAAATGTTCCCCGTCTTTGCTTTCGGCCCGGCCAACGATTGAAATTTGCGAAGGACTCCGCATCGGATCCGGCGCAGACATCGCCCGGTAAAGTCCGTAAACAGTCTTCCCTTTCCTGACAGGACATAAATTAAAAGCGGCAAATTCTTCCCAGTAATGCCCTCTCTCTGGAATCAAAATCGGATTGTGTTCGTTCTTTTTAACTACGTACATAAGTTATGTGTGCTTAATTTTAGCATTATTTGCACCTTTCGGAAAACCAATATATGCTTTTATTTTTTTAGCCCCAGAAATAGTCAGCGCAATTGATCTCATTGAGCCGTCGTCTACATCTCCGCTCATTTTAGGTAATCCCTCCCGCCCATTTGTACCACTACCAGCCTTAAAAATAATAGGAAACAAATATTTTTCTTTTTTTACAACATCTTGGAATTTAATAATTCCAGGAATTGCTCGTTTTGATCGCTTGCGAATTATTTTATCATTATTACCCAATGCTACTTTGACTTTCTTTGATGTTTCAAAGACGGAACCACGTGTCCAGGATACAGGCAATCCTCCTGCTCCTTTCCATACTCCAATTTCTTTTATTGATACAACACCAAGATACCAATCTGAGTTATTGTAAGCATGAAGACGCTTCTTTTTTTGGTCCCCAACAATTTTATCTAGTTTTCTCTCGCTTAACTTTCCAACAGCATGTTTCGCCTTTTTCAAAACAGCAAGAAATGTTGTGCGAGTTGGCGGTTTTGTTTCATATCTTCCCGCAACACCAAGTTTGCGTATATACGATGTGATTACAAAATTTCTTTTTACATCCAAGCGGTTTGCTTTTCTAAGAAATCTCATTTCTCTTTCTTCATCTTCACAGCTTTATTTGTTTTGAGATCAGTTAAAAGTTCAGTTAGTTTTATGGAAGCAACCCCCACATGCTTGTCTCCGGCACCGTAATAAACGAAAAGTTTTCCATCTTTTACCACTGCACCGCTGGCATACACTATCCCCGGCTTCCAATCATTCTCATACCAAGCATCGGGTTCAAGTATAGGGCGCTGGGCGCGGTAAAGCACTTTCTCTGGGTTTTTTAGATCAAGCAACATTGCGCCCACTTTGTATCTATTCGGATCACTTTTCTCCATTGCATGGTAAAGCAAAAGCCAGCCATCCCTGGTTTTGATAGGCGGGGCTGCGGCGCTCCTGGTACGGAAATGCCAGGCAACTTCGTGGTCTGGCAGCCCTTGAGGATCTGGCGCATTTTCCCCTGTCGGGGCTTCAGATGAATCAAGCTCGTTAAAATAAGTTATACCCACACGGCTTGGATCACCCATATCCAAGTTATGGAAAACTGCAAACTTGCCATTTACTTTTTCAGGGAATAGCACCCAATTTTTTTGCCTATCGCCAGGACGCGAAAGAAAAGCAAAATTCTGCCAATTCCATTTTTTATTTAAAAGATCTTCTTCTTTGATAGAAGTGACACCAACCCGCATTGAATGCCAGCCGTTGAACATATTGAAAGTCATATATACAACACCATCAATAAGCACTGCGCGTGGGTCTTCGCATCCGCCCCAGCCCCCGCCAGAAGCATACATCGCCGTGTCATATACTAGGCGCGCGGGTGATGTGAAAGGAAAATGTTTCAGATTTTCTTTGGCTTCTTCAAAACTTTGCGCCACATAAATAGGGTGAGTGAGGCGCGTATCAAAATGAATGCCATCACGGCTTGAAGCATAGCCAATTCTGGAAACGCCGTCATATCCTAGAGCGCGATAAAAAAGATGCACTCGATCATCGGAGAGTATTGCTGCTGGATTAAAAACTGCTTCAGACTCCCAATGATATGGCCCGGGCCTCATTATCGGGTTGAAGGGCGCCCGTTTTAATTGAAGGCCGATTTTTTTACCAACTATTTTTTTCTTGGCTAATTTCTTTACCGGTTTCTTGCGCGTTTTTTTTACCGGCTTTTTAACCAACTTCTTTTTAGGAGTTTTCTTTGTTATTATCTTTTTTGTTTTCTTTTTAGACTCTGCCATACTTATCTTCTAACCTAGTAATATCTTCTTCATCAAAATCACCTTCGGCAATTTCCAAAAATTCAACTCCGGAAGGACCTCCGGTCATGCGATGCCTTTCTCCTTTGGAAATAATATACTCGTCTCCTATCTTTGCATTGTAATTTTTATCTCCTATTTCCACTGTGCCTGCACCCGCAGTAATTCGCCAAAATTCATTTCTTTTTGAGTGTGTCTGCAAACTGAAAGCTTCACCTGGTTTCACTTTGATGACTTTCACCGTAGAAGGAGCATTTTTAGTAAAACGCCTAAAACTCCCCCATGGCCTTTCCTCCTCATATATTTCCATCGTCTTTAAATTATACCTCCTAAGAAATCTTTAGCAATACGATTACTTACTGTTTTTCTGTGAAAACTCCTTTAAGAGGTCCGAAGAGCTCCGAACCTTACCACCATGGCCGACATTGAATACCATAACAATTCCAAGCTTGTCGCATAGGGCGTATTCTGGGATATTACCTGCATGGCGGTCTCCTCCATTAGCAAAAATATCGGGTTTTATCTCTTCCAGCTCCTGGCATACGGACAAATCCGTTGTACCCGGCTCATGTTTGGTCAACATCACTTCGTCAACTCCACGAAATGCTTCAATGATTTCTTTCCTTTCTGTCTCTGGCATAAAGGAATACCCTTTTTTTAGCTTGAGCCAATTATCATTATTTACTACAACAATAAGATAATCCCCTAGTTTCTTGGCCTCGTTAAAAAGCCGCACATGCCCGATATGCACCGGATCAAACCCCCCTGAGACCATCACTACTTTCTTTTTCCCCATATATAGTATAATAGTAGATATAAAGAATTATACAAGGTCGAAATTAATTTAACTAAAATTATAAAAACATGATGGATCAACAAAACACAGGAATGCACTCAATGACCTGCAAGTGCCCGCATCATAAAATGGTGCCACTTTCTATCTTGCTCATTGGTGTAGCTTTTCTTTTAGGAGAAATGGGAACGCTTAGTATGCATGCGGTGAACATCATCTGGCCGATACTCGTGATAGTAATCGGCGGAACAAAGATGGCTGGAAATAGTTGTAAGTGTTGCAAAGCTTAAACCTCAAAAAACCCCGCATGTGCGGGGTTTTTTGTTTGCCAATTATTTAAATTGTATTTAAATGGGGTGGCTACTGGGAGTTGAACCCAGACAGAGAGCTCCACAAGCTCGCGTGCTACCGCTACACCATAGCCACCATAATACCCAAAGGGTCATTTATTTATAGCAGATTTAGGGAAAAATCGCATCAATCTTGGCGGCAACGATAAAATCATTCTCGGAGAGCCCGCCGATGGAATGCGTCCATAAATCTAGATCCACTTTGTTATAAAAAATATGAATATCAGGATGGTGCCCCTCTGCTTCGGCAATATCGGCTATCGGCCCTGAAATAAAGTCCACCGCTTCCAAAAAATTTTTAAATTTAAATTCTCGGCTTATTTTTTTAGCATCAGCGTTAAGCAGCCATTTCGGCACATCAATCAAATAATTGCCAAGCTCTTCTCCAGCAAGAGGTTTCATATTTTTATCCTCGCAGGGAACACATCTTTTATTTGCTAAATTAGGCATACTCTAAATTCTATCATATTTGAAAATCGGGAGCAGTGGAGCAGGCTTGTTGTAAAGATTTTTACGACGCATAAAGTGTTTGGCGATTTCGTTGCAAGCAATATAAACAGCCACGATGCCAAAGAGCGCCATAATTTCTGTAAACGGAAGCATCGTGAATTTAAATACTTTTGAAAGTGAATTAACATAGACAAAAATAAAAGGGAGGGCAGAAGAAATAAACATGCCGATCGCCAAAGGCATGGAAACTGCTGGGGACTTTAAAATCGGACGGGAAGAACGAATAGAGAGGACGAGGGCAAGCTCAGTGAGAACAGAGAGGATGAACCAACCGGTTTGGAAGCTCGCCACGCTCGCATGTTTATAAAGCTGGAAATAAATCAGGTCAAAGACACTGGATAAAATACCGAAAATAAAAACGCGTTTCATTATTTTTTTTGGATCGTAATGCGGAACGTGGCGCAAGGCATATTCATCTGGCTTGTCAGTAATAATGAGCATAAGTGGTAAATCAGTCAAAAGGTTATTTAAAAGGATTTGAATGGGAAGCATTGGCAAAGTGGGATAGAAAAATGAAGCAACGAGCAAAGAGAAAAAAGTGCCGGCATTCCCCGAAAGAGTATACATTATATAGGTCAAGATATTACGGAGCGCACGCCTTCCCATCGAGACACCAGAGAGAATCGGACTCAGATCTTTCTCTAATAAAATTACATCCGCGGACTCTTTAGCAATATCAGATGCATTATCAACCGCGATGCCAATGTCCGCACGCTTGAGCGCTAGCGCGTCATTGATGCCATCACCTAGAAATGCTACTGGGCCTATTTTTAAATATCTATCTATTAATTCAAGTTTGTTTTCAGGAGTACATTTCGCAAAGACCACCGCGCGCGCGAGCTCTGCGTCAGATAAATCCGTTACTTTAGTTGTGTCAAAAGAAATAATATTATCCGGATGCGAAATAAGATGGAGCTCTTCTGCCACGTTTGCGGCCACGGCTTCTGAATCCCCAGTTAAAATCTTTACCAGTACGCCTTTTTGGTGCGCCTCGCGGAGAGACTCGGCAGCTGTCGGCTTTATGGGATCTTCAAAAGCCACATACCCGACAAAATCCCATTTATCCTCCTTCGCTTCCGCCAAGGCTATTATCCGCATTCCTTTCAGCTCGTACGCTAAGGCGGATCTTTTTATATCGTCCGGAACAGGCTTGCAAATATCCAGAACTTTTCCAGCCTGTCCGCGAGCAATCCGCTCGCCCCCATCTAAAGTGAAAATCTCGTAGCCGACCTCGCTTTTATACGGCACGAAGCTATCGATTTTTTTCGTGCTAGTCTTTAATTTGCCGACTGAAGAGTTCAGCGCATCATCATAAGCGTTATCCATGAGCGGTCTTTCATATTCTCCTTCGCTGATGGTATTTGAAGTTTCCCAAAAATGACCCCTATCTTTAACCACTGAAACTTTCAATTTATTTTCCGTAATCGTGCCAGTCTTATCCGTCAAGAGAAATTGCAAAGCTCCTAGCCCTTGGAGGGAAGAGAGTCTTTTGACTATTACTTTGCTCCCAGAGAGCATCACTGACTCACGAGAGAGAATAATCGTAATAATGAGGGGCAACGCTTCTGGCACCACTCCGACCAGGAGCGCGATGGCAAAAATAAAGAAGTGCGCGATGGAATATTTGCCTAAAACAAAAACTAATAAGAACATGGAAACGACCAGAGTGAAAAAAGAAATTATAAAAATATATTTTATGAGCCGATTGCTGAATATGTCGAAACTGCTCCACTTTTTTACGGATTCTAGCTTGGAACGATATTCTGATATTGAAGACTCTTTGCCGAGGGCTATTACTTTCCCGATTACCTTTCCGCTAGCCACCGAAGCGCCAGCAAAAAACTTTTCTCCTGCCAAAATTTTTTTAGGCAGTGTCTCACCGGTGCGCACCGAATCATCCACTAAAGCGTTTTGCGATTCGGTCACTTCTAGATCAACTGGTGAGACGGAGCCGGCAACCAGATGCACGATGTCGCTGAGCACAAGCTCCGTCGAAAGTATTTGCACCAAAGCCCCACCGCGCATTACATAAACTTTATTTTGCACCAGCTTCATCAGCTTTTCAGATGCCCGAGATGCCCGAAACTCTTGAAAAAGGCCGAGCCCGGTATTGACGAGCATTATGGAGAAAATAATTATCGCATCCGTCTTTTCGCCTAAAACAAGAGAAACAAGACCAGAAACTAAAAGCAAGACAAAAAAGAGCGACGCCACCTGGCTCCAAAGGATAGAAACCGTGAGCTTAATATTTTCTTTCACCTATATATAATAGCAGACTTTGTGCGCAGGGGGAGATTTGAACTCCCACAGGATTGCTCCCGCTACCACCTCAAGGTAGTGCGTCTACCAGTTTCGCCACCCGCGCATATTTAGATTTTAGTATAGCAGATTTTATTCTGCTGTTTTAACTTCTTCATCAGTAAGTTCGGAAGAAGTGATAGAGCGCATTTTTCGGCGGACATCTTTAATAGCTTTATTGCGAATATAATATAGTTTGCTTCGGCGAGCATTGGCAATCTTCACTATTTCAACCTTGTCTATCATCGGGGAAAAAATCGGAAAAATTCTCTCTACTCCCACTCCTGATGCTACCTTGCGGACTGTAAAAGTCGCCCCTGCTTCACTGCCGTGCTTTCGGGCTAAAACTATACCCTCAAATGCCTGTAAGCGGAACTTGCCTTTTTCTTCCGGGATTTTTGACCAGACCCGCACTGTGTCCCCTGCCTTAAAATCAAGCTTTTTGCGAGCCTCAAGATCTACAGGGCTAAACTTTATTTTACTGTTCGTTGCTGCCATAATCAAACCAATCTAACACAAAAGTCTTATCATTGCAATTCTCCAGTATCCGGCACATTTGGTAATCTTGAAACAATCTCCATACGCCTTAATTTCTCAAATAGCATCATCGTGCCAATACAGGCTATCCAAAGAAAACCAAAAACACCAAAGGAGTTTTGCCCATCGTTCCTAGTTATAAAAAAATTAAAAATACTGTGCAACATTGTGGCGACAGCCAGTCCGCCGAATAAATAAAACTTTGCCTTAAACCAGCCACGATAAAAGGCAAGGCCGAGCGCAATACCGACAAGCCCGGAAGAGATAGAGTGCAGTAGGTTAGCGCCGAGAAATCGCAAACTTAAGGTCAAGAAGCTAATTGAAGCCCCTGAGATTGCCAGCGGGTGAATTAAAAAAAGAGTATTTTCAAGCGCGGCAAAACCGAGCGCCGCGGTAATAAAATAAATCGGATAATCCACCGGGTGAGAAATATGCCGGCTGGTGCGTAGTACTGTGAGGTAGACAACCCCGTATTTTATAACCTCTTCGAGAAATGCCCAAATAACTATCATATAAGGGGCATCTTGATAGCGATCGCGCGCAATTTGTTCAAAAGGGACGATCAAAATGACCGATGCCATGCCGATGATAAATATCTGAAGGAGCAAGCCTTTTGGTTTTTTGTGTTCAGAATCTTCCTGCAACCAAAAAAATAGCCATACAATAGCGGGGATCATGCCTGTTATTACTCCAATGGCGACAATGGCGTTTTGACTCATAGTTATGGATTAAAATTCAACCCACTAAAATTAATGGCCTGGCCAGGCTGGGTATTGGTAGTATCCCGCAGGGCAATGTAGGCGACAGCAATTACTACTAAGATAGCGAAAACAATCAAAATTTGAGAAAAGCCCTTATTTTCCTGTCTCATATTGCTAAAGTATACCTCTCTATGAGCTACTCTGTCAAAGATTTTAAATCCCTTGGCAACGGAGACTCTACTTTAATATTTTTACTAGCCAGATTTTTAAACTCTATAGACTGGGCATGAAGCGCGAGGCGACTTAAGCTTTTTGGACATGGTTTTTGAGGAGAATATAATTTGTCGCAAACCACCGGGTGATTTAAAAATTTCAGGTGCACTCGGATTTGGTGCGTCCGGCCGGTCTTGGGACGTACTTCTAGCCATGTATACTTTTCTCCATCAATCCCTAACCTTTTTAGTACTTTATATTCAGTTATTGCTTCCCGCAACTTTCCGCGCTTGCCGCGCATCGCTGTGCGTAAGCGTGGATCATTTTTTGACCTGCCGATCTCCGCGTTTATAATTCCAGAGTCATTTTTTACACTTCCATATACAAGAGCGTTGTAAACTTTCTTTATAACTCTTCCGGCAAACTGATGCTTCAAAAATTCATATGCTTTTTGTGTTTTTGCTAAAAGCAGAACACCAGAGGTATCTTTATCTAATCTATGCACAATGCCGGGGCGCAAAATTTCTTTTTTGTCTATAATCATCGGTTCACCGACATTTTTTGATTTTGGATACTTTTTAGCAAACCAATCCGCCACTGTCTCTTCTTTTCGTTTGCCATCTCCGTGCACTGAAATCCCCGCCGGCTTGTCTATGGCTAATAAATCTTTATCTTCGTAGAGGATTTTTATAGGCAATTTAGGCGGCCATTTCAAGACTTTGTTGATAAGCTGCGTAAAGTTCTGGATCTTTTACTTTAACCCAACTTATAATATTGTTTTCAAAGTCTGTTATATTTTTAACGTTCGTTCCCAAAATATCGCCCATATCTTCTAGCGCTTTGAGTTTTTCGTCAAAGGTAGCTTTTTTAGCTTCCATTAGATTTGAAAATATTAGCTTCGCTTTTTCGTATGTAAGAAATTTAAGATTTTCCATATTGTTAATTATACATTTTTGGAAAGCAAAGTCAAACTATAATAACCCTTGAAAAGCCTTGAAAAATAAGGTAACCTACCTTCATGCACGGTTAGCTGTTTTGATAGGTCGTTAATCTAAACAATAACTGTAGCTTATTTATTTGAGATAGATAATAACAGGCGCGGTTAGCTCAGTTGGTAGAGCAACCCGTTTACACCGGGAAGGTCGCAGGTTCGAGTCCTGCACCGCGCACCAGCACGGTAGCGAGGCAACTGCTTGCCTCGCGTGCAGGGGTCGAAAGGATTTTCCGTATTTACTTGTAAATCGGAAAATCACCTGCCGACGTAGTCGGAGAGTCCGAGACCGCGCACCAAGCCCCTGTAGTTCAATGGATAGAACTGCGGACTTCTAAGCCGTCGATGCAGGTTCGATTCCTGCCAGGGGCACATAAAAAAATTATTTGTGAGCAATTTTCTAAAGTGAAGGGTCAGAAAAAGAAGCTGGGGAATTCAATATTTCCTCTGATCTTTTTTCTCGCTCTGTAAATATGTCTAAAACTTTTTTTATGCGTTCGTAGCTGATAGTATCGACTGCCACTTTTCCATCATCTAGTGACAATGAATCTATTGCTCTGTTTTCTTCTATAAAAAGATATAGCCCAAAAGCAAATGAAGCTACGACCAAAAAAGAGGCGAGGGCAAGCGCGATGTGCCAATGGCGTCCAGGGCTCATGATGGACCATTTGCTGTGAGAAAACTTATTCTTTTTTTTGAAAAGTTGAATTTTCATAACTCGCTGCTAAAGCTGACCAAAGTGAGCTTGAAGGAAGCGATCCAAATCGTATCATTCGCGGCCAGGGCTTCTTTGTCTGATAATGTTTTTCTTTCTATTTTAACAGAGGAAAAATCAAGCTCATACGGCGAATTTTGAAGGAGGGCAAGTAATTTATGTATACTTTTAAAATTACCCTCCGCTTTCATTGAGACTGCTAACCCCCCGCCTTCTTTACTTAAATCAAGCGAGGAAACTTCGGCCGGAGCGCCTGCTTTTACAGCCAGCGCCTGCAGAGTATCTAAAAATGGCACCACATCGGAGCTTTTCGCAAAGTGCGTTTCAAGCATCGCTCTCTCGGGAGCGATCGCTTTTATTTCAGAATTAAGAGAAGCAATTTTATTACGTCTAACGATTTCGGTCTGAATATTATCCAAGAGCAGAGCGGTGTTGTCTCCTTTTGCCCTTATAACGTTCAAAACATAAAAAAATCCAGCCGCGGTGATAACGACAAAAAGAGAAGCGAGTGTTATGGTAATAATAATTTTCTTTTTGTCTTTCATATTATGAAGCAATGAGATTTAAACTAAAATCTATATTTTCCCCTTTGACAAAATTGGAAATCGGCAGATCGACTTTTGAAAAAATTTTATCAGCTTCGAGCGCTTGCCGAAAGAGGAGCAATCTTTCTCGATCTGGCGCGAGCCCCCGCAAACTTATTTTTTTCACTCCATCTTTATCTTTTTCATAATCAATCGCGGTCAGCTTTATGTCCGGCATTTTTTGATAGATTACTTCGTCAAAAGCACTTTCTAAAACAGGAAATTTTGATTTCTCTGAATTTTGAATGAGAGATGTCTTCGCATTTACATCTTTTATACCTTGGACAGTTTCCTTGTCTGGCTCCGGCACCGGCAGATTTTTTAAACTTTCCCATTTCCCGGAGGTTAAACGCTCTTTCAAAGAGGCTAAAAAATAGGACGGCAATAGAGCGACGCTTGCTATGACAAGAATTATCCCAGCGCTATAAAGGTAAAAAGTAGCAATCCGAACGCGATAATCCGCCGCAATTTTTTTCTTTTCTTCTACTGGAAGCAAATTAATCATAAATTATTTGTGTTCTAAGTCCGCCAAGGCTAGTCCAATAGCGGTAGCGTAAGAGAGAGAGCTCTCAAAAGACATTTCCGGAATATAATCTCCGGGCGAGGCGACGTTCAGCCAGACATTCGCCAGCTCGACATTCTGGCGCATACTGATTGAAAGATATTCTGCAAAACCTATCAGATTTGAATCCCCGCCACATAAAATTATTTTTTTTACCGGCGGCCGGTCTTTTCCGTCTTCATCTTTATGGGTATGCCAATATATGAAATGCTTGTCGACTTCGTCTCGAATTATCGAGACACCGTTTAAAAGAGTGGAGAAAACTTCCTGATTTTCAGTATTGCGAGTCAGCCCGTATTTGATCTTCATCTTTTCCGCTTCTTCAAAGCTTACTTTGAAATTTTTTTCTATGAGCTTGGTGAGCATCACCCCGCCCATATCGACGGTAGAGGTAAGAGCCACTACTCCATGATCTACAATAGAGATACCGGTGCGTTTCTTACCGCAATCCACTATCATATAGACATCTTTATCACCATTTTTTATCACCGCTCGAGCCAAGGCTTGCGCTTCAAGCTCGAAAGACGGCACGACGAAGCCGCAGTTTGTAAAAATTGAGAGGTATGTCTCGATGATTGCCTTTGGCACAGCGGCAACCTCAACATCAAAATACTGCTCATCTTCTTGAAATAATTCATAATCAAACACCACTTCCGCGGGAGGGACCGGCACATGCTCTTCCAGCGATAGCTCTATCATTTCACGTATATTTTTTGCTCCTTCCTTGGGCAACTTCAGCCTAAAAAGGTAAATTTGCTCTTCAGGAAGCGAGGCTCGGACTAAATTTATATTTTCTTCTTTTCGCAGACGCAAAAGAATCTCCTTTAAACGCTTCGCTTCGGCAATCTTCCCAGACTCAATCACCCCGGGCGGTATCGCTCTTTCCCCAAAGTGTCCTATCCGGATACCTTTGCGCGTTTCCAAAAACTCAATAAATTTTACTGATTCATCGGAAATATCCAAGCCAAATGACGGCCGGGAGAGAAATTTTGGCGTAGGAAAGAATTTTTTATACCCCTTGCGTAGCATCCACTATATTATACGGCAAATCTCTATTTTTTGACAATTGTAATTTTCTTGAAAATCTGAAAAATAACCGGGGCAGTAGAAACAACGATAATGCCTAAAATAATGGGTATAATGTATTGGTCAATGCCGGGTATTTTACTGCCAAGAAAATAGCCTAGAAATATAACTAAAGCAGACCATAGGGTACCGCCGACGATATTGTAATAGGCAAAAGTTCTGTAATGCATCTCTCCAACCCCAGCCATAATAGGAGCAAAGGTCCGAATAATCGGCAAAAACCTCGCCAGAATCACAGTCTTCTTGCCGTGCTTCTCGTAAAAATTTTTTGTGCGCAAGATATGGTCTTTGCGAAAAAAGAATGAGTCTTCTTTTGTGAAAATCTTTGGGCCGACTTTTTTACCGAAAAAATAGCCAAAG
The DNA here is from genome assembly GCA_041499755.1 of Minisyncoccia bacterium. Lineage (GTDB taxonomy): Bacteria > Patescibacteriota > Minisyncoccia > Phycocordibacterales > UBA9973 > UBA9973. Next base: position 18,340 of record JBGQKV010000001.1, on the reverse strand, counting down.
CTATCCCCTAATATTGCAGCTATAGCACAGCCGATAAAGAGAACCATAGGATTAAAAAATCCTTGAGAAGAAAGGAGTCCAGCAGTAAATAAAAGTGAATCTCCAGGTAAGAAAAACCCGAAAAATAATCCTGATTCTGCAAAAACTATAAAAAAGAAACCAAAAAGACCGACTGTCTCAATAAAGTGCGGGAGGTTTGAAAAGAAATCAAACATTTTATTTTGCGCGCGTGCCGGCTGGAATTTCAGCGTTTGGCTCAAGCAGTGAAAATTTGCCGTCTTCAGTTGAAACCGCGAGTACCATCCCTTGGCTTTCAAGCCCACGAATTACTCTCGGCTCCAAATTTGCGACAAACATACATTTTTTACCTATAAGGGAAGATGGATCTGGAAAATAAAGCGCAATGCCTGAAACAATTTGCCGTGGATTTTCTTCTCCTAAGTTTACAGAAAGTTTAAGTAACTTATCAGTATCTGGCACTTTCTCAGCAGAAAGAATCTCCCCCACCGCAATATCCACCTTTTTAAAATCTTCAATCGAAATCATTTTTTGATTATAGCATTACTTCTTTATTCTTCTTATCTAAATACCTCTGCAGAATTAATGCCGCCGCGGAGGCGTCTACACGGCCGGATTTGGTGCTCTTTAATTTGCTGTGTGCCTGTGAAGGACTCAAGGTGTGCTTGCCATCTTTGGATCGGCGAGCTTCCACAGAGGTCAAAAATTCTTTTTGGCGGTGAATAGGTAAATGAAATTCTACTTCCAGCTCTTTGACAAAAAGATCTATGCGCGCCGAGAGCATATTGAGTCGGCCAGAGAAATCTACGGACTCCCCTATCACAATCTCTGATACATTCTCACTTTTTATAATCTCCCCGATTTTTTTGAAAGTTTTCGCATCATTTGGCACAATTTCTTTTGGAAAAGCCAAGGTACTATTTTCATCTGAAATAGCTATGCCGATGCGCTTAGTGCCGAAATCTATTCCTAGGAAGCGTCCTGTATTCGCCATATTCACTGTAGTCATATGGGAAAATACTAGCATAAAAAGCATTTTTCTGGTATAATTCTGTTATGTATAATTTTGGTTCAGGATTTAGTTTAATACTGGTTTTATTGATTATATGGAGCGTTCTTTGGAAATGCTATTCCGTTTGGACAGCCGTTAAGCGCAATGAAAAATGGTGGTTCGTAGCGCTCATTTTATTCAACACAGCCGGCATCTTGGATATGATTTACATTTTCGGAGTGGCCAAGAAAAAGTGGAGCGATATTGAAAAATTGATCTCTAGAATTAAATAAAAATCTAAATAAATAACTTGACATTTTGGCGGAGGCTCACCGCCTTTGGCGGGACCCCGCTGTAAGCGGTGGGTGGCTAATGAGTCGATAATATGTATACTGTTTATATATTAGAAAGTGAAAAAAATGGAAGATATTATATCGGATACACTTCGGATTTAGAAAAAAGAGAGAAGGACCATAACTCAGGAAAAAATGTTTCGACTAAGTATGGAATACCGTGGATAGTTGTATATAGTGAGAAATTTGAGGACAAAAAATCAGCATGGCTTCGCGAAAGACAAATAAAAAGTTTTAAACATGGCGAAGCATTTAAAAAATTAATAGAAAATTGTTCTTAGAGCGGAGGCGTGCGTGAGTGGTTGAAACGAGCGGTCTTGAAAACCGCCATGGCGCAAGCCATCGTGAGTTCGAATCTCACCGCCTCCGCTCTGGGAATAATAAATGTTATAGTATTGTAAGTTCTCATCGCCTCTGGCGAGACCTCGCAGAAAGCGATGGGAATCTCACCGCTTCCGCCAAGGTGTTGAGTAAAAAAAATTAAAATCTCACCGCTTCCGCAAAAATGTTTTCAAAATTTCTAAAAAGAGAAAAATATGTGATGCTTTACGGACAACCGCGGAAATTTAGAATTGTTAAATGGATAATTATTATTTTTCTGAGTTTTCTACTTTTTATTTGGAAGGGTTGGCAAGTTGTGAGTATATTGTGGGCTACTTTAATAGTGCTCGGCACAAGCTTTCATTTTTTTCTTCGTTATAAAACGAAAGGCTGGAGAGAGCCTTGGGGTAAAATCAAAGAAATAAAAACACCTTTTGATTAATTTTTACGGAGCACCTCGGGGTGTTTGGAGCTCCAGGCGTAAAGAGCTACGGAGGCAGAGACAGCGGCGTTTAGGGATTCAGTGCGCACATGCATCGGAATGGAAAGAAGAGTGTCGCAGAGCTCTTGAGTTTTTTGGCGGATGCCTTCACCTTCATTACCTAAAATAAAAACGGAGGGCGAATCGAAATGCGCTTGATTGATATTTTGCTTTCCTCCGCCCTCTAATCCATAAATAGTAAACCCAGCTTCTTTGAGATCCCGCACGGCTTGATTGAGATTACCAATAGCGACGATGGGCACGCGAAAAGCCATCCCCGCAGAAACTTTCACCACCGCGCCGGTAATAGGCGCTTGATTGTGCTCTGGAATTAATACGCCGGAAATACCAAAAGCGGCGGACGAGCGAATAACCGCGCCGACATTGTGCGGGTCTTGAATATGAGAGAGAAGTACAAGAGCAGTAGAATCAGTCACTTTTAAATGATACATAAATGTTTTAAATGGAATAACGAGGTTCTCAAGTGAAATAAGCGCGATGACGCCCTGATGTACGCCATTGTTCTCCACATATTGCATCTGCTTGGAGCCTAAAATGTCAGATGGTACTTTAGTTTTCTTGATAAGTTCGCGGAGCCTTGCATCACTCTGGCTCGGCGCTACATACACCTTTCTTACTGCCTGTGGAGCATTTTCCAAGGCTTCGCTGACTGCGTGCCGGCCATATATATAGATCTTGCTTTGTTTCATAAATACACAATACACGCTTTACTTCCTTTGTGCAATTTCCCAGGGTTGGTATAATAAAGAGGTGGAAAATCTCAAATGGTCCGCGTATGAGTATGAAGAAAAAGCCCGAGGCACAGATTGGTTCTGGGCGCTCGGGGTCATCATTGTAGCAGGCTCTATCACCTCGATAATTTACGGTAATTATTTTTTCGCGATCCTCCTCATCCTAGGCGGGCTTTCGCTCGGCATGTTTGCCGTGAAGAAACCGGAGATGATAAATTATGAACTGGGGGTTAAAGGGCTTCAGATAAAGAATCAACTCTACCCATATGAGAAAATTAAATCATTTTTTGTAAGTACGGAGGGTAATCCGACTCTCTTTATAAAATCCGAGCGAGCTTTTATGCCAATGATCTCAATGCCTCTTGATAACATCTCTCCGCAAGAAGTGCGCGAGATAATGCTATTCAAAAATATACCGGAAGAAGAAATGCGCGCTCATTTTTCAGAGAAGGTGATGGACTCCCTGGGAATTTGATTTTTGAATGAAAACTGCTAGTCTTCAAAGGTTCCTCCTCTCGTCGTTCAATGGATAGGACGCAACTTTGCGGAAGTTGTGATGCAGGTTCGATTCCTGCCGAGAGGACTTTAGATTAGAAAATGCGGCATCAGGAATGTCTGATTTATGTATACGAGCGAGAGAAGGATAACAAAAGTAAGTACACCGTAAGCTATATTCCTAGGATGCTGGCGTCTGAATTCAATAATTATCATCAGCATCAAAACAACAAAGACAGCCCCCATGAGAATTTTGTAAATCATATTTGTATAACCTGGTTGATTGAATAAAAACCTTTCATACCAAGTAGAATACTGGACTGGGATAACAGGCGTGCTAGGCGTGGACACACTTTCCGGCACAGCCGTATTTTTTACAGCGGTAAATTCTTTTGTGTCTACAAGAGTTTCAAGATTAGAGTTCTCTGTAGTGGTTTCCCCTTTTACCACAGGTGAAAGAGCAGTAGCTACTTGGGTCGGGATGGTCGTAGGTTTTTTAACTGGCGTCTTCTTGGGAGGAAGAGGCGCCGGTACTTCTTCTGTATTATCAGACGCAAAGACAGCTGGGGTGCCGAACATTTGAACAACAAAAGTCGTCGGCGTGCCATTATAAATTCCATCGGTAGTAGCAAGTCCTATTTCCGTAAAGCTCGCATTGAGAAGATTCGCGCGGTGGGTTGGCGAAGCAAGCCAAGCATTCTCCACATCAGTGGACTCAGTAAAATTTATCGCTAAATTTTCCCCTGCATAAATAAAATTATAATCAACTTGGGAGAACCAATACCAAGGAGTGAGTCCTTCAGGGCTGGTATGCGCAAAATAATTTTTACTCGCCATGTCTTTGGCTTTCATCGCAGCGGCAGAATCTAACACAGAACTGCGAATAAGGGCTGACTCGCTATTTGCAATGCGGTTTTGATTGGTGAGATCAACGAGCACACCCGGAAGTACGGCGGCGCCCAGATCGGTATTTCGCATCACGAATGAAGACCCGGCAGAGGCGACAAATAAAATTAAAACAGCAACGATTAGGACAGAGACGGAAAGTTCGCGGAAAAGGTGCGGTTTATAATCATTCCCCTCATGCGGGATAAAGAAATGTTTTAGTTGGTTAAACATAGGGAAAGTGTAGCATAAATACTATAAAATAGCAAATCCCTCACGTCAAGGGAGGGATTTGCTATTTTAGCCTTATTTTTAAAGGTTAATTCTTCGGAGTGGTAGGATTCTTGCTCCAAGCTACTAAAGTAGACTTATCTGGCACTGGCAACTTTAGATCTGGACACATAATGTTCTTCATCCTGGTAAGAGTCGTTAGGTAAACAAGCCCGGTAGGAGAGTCAATATTCCATGGATCTAAGATTACTTCTTTATTTGGAGACATACCTTGGAACATTTTTACATATTTCTCTGTACCTGGACCAAACTTTCCGTCAACTGTCATATTTATTTTCAAGTAGCTATTTAAGAACGCTTGAAGAGCTTTTACTGAAGCAGTTTTGTTTTTGTAACCCTTGCGTAGATGCTCATCAAGTGAGACTTGGCAGATTGCCGTCGCACCCAAGACTTGTCCAGGAGTTGAAACAATCGGAGGGTGCCCTCCACCACCTCCGCCGCCAGTCGTAATAATAATTACTGGGGCGTTGTCATTATTGGTAAGCGTGCAAGATTTTGTTTGACCTATCGCAACAGTCACGCTTCCAGAAGAATTACAGTCTCCGCTAAATACGCCAGTATAATTTGAATCAGTAGTTTCAGAAACAATGTGTGAGCCAGCAGCACTGTATGTGACTTGCGCACCAGAAGTCGTGGCTATGCCGTCAATAAAGAGCTGGAAATCAGAAACTAATTTCACTCCTCCATTGTCGTTGATGACAACTTTAGTAACAGTAAGTTTTGGTTTGAAAGCTAAGCAAGCTGGATCTAGAAGGTCAGTGAGGTCATTCCCATCGTTATCTACAGTATCAGAGCAAAGAGCGAGAGTGTTTTCTCCTGAAACAATAACAGTGCGAGTAGTTTCAGCAGTTAATTCACCATCAGTACATGAATAATGGAAAACATAAGTTCCGTTCACATTAGCATCATATGCTGGATCTGTTGGGGGAGTTACAGTTACATCAAGATTTCCACCTTCTACGTCCGTACAGGTAGCTCCTGGGATAACTGCATCAGTATCACCTGTAAGAACAGTAAATGGATCGCCTCCAGCATCAAGAGTGATAACTGGTGCATCATTCACTGAGTCTACTGTAATTGAAACAGTGGCCTCTGCGCTAATAGCAACACCGTCACTTACTGTAAAGGTAAAAGAGTCAGAGCCGTTGTAATCAGCATTTGGAATATAAGTCACTTCGCCAGTTATAGAGTTGAAACCAGATAATGTCCCCTGGGCAGGATTACTTGCTATAGTAAAAGTAAGTGCCTGAACTGGAACATCAACATCAGAACCTGTAAGAGTGATATCTTTTGCAGTGTCTTCTGGAGTTGTGACTGATTGGATATTAGCTACAGGGATTACATTCACTTCTAAAACTGAGACTGAGAAAGTCTGAGAACTAGACAACACACCGTCACTGACAATTATGGTAATAGAATATAAATCTGGGCCTTGAGCCTCGGTTGGCATCCAAGTAAAGATACCTGTGGAAGGATCAATAGAAGCACCAACTGGAGCGCCTGCTCCCAAAGAGAAGGTTAGAGAATCACCATCGTCAGTAGCGTTAGCGTCAAAGGTGTATCCTGTTTCCTCATTGATAACTACTGGATCACTAGAAGTATTGGTTGGTACATCAATAAGAATAGGAGCACTATCATTCACCATTATACCGATCGTGGCTGTATTACTTGTAAGAGTAGGAATCCCGTTATCAGTTGCCTTGAAAACAAATGAATCAGAACCAATAAAATCTGTATTAGGAACATAAGTCACATTGTTGCTTCCCAAAGAACATGGGTAAGAGGAACATTCAGTAAGTGTGCCATTCGTTGGCCCAGAAACTACTGTGTAAGAAAGACTGTTGGCTGGAATATCGGAATCATCTGCGCTTAGATTTATACTTTTTGAAACATTCATATGGGTTGATTCAGAAAGATCGTTATAAGCTACTGGTGCAACATTCACTTCAGCAACATTGATATCAAAAGATTTTGAGTCTACGCCACCATGCCCGTCAGTTGCTTCTACTGTCATTCCGTATACTCCTGGACCTTGAACTTCAGAAGGTGTCCAAGAAAAAACTCCTGACAAAGAACCGAGAGACATACCAGACTGAAAACCAGAAGTAATAGAATAAGTCACAGTGTCTCCATCAACATCCGTAGCTGATAGACCGAAAGGTAAATTATTTAATTCATCAACAAATTTGTTAACAATACTTACAAGCACTGGAGCATCATTTATAGATGAGACCGTAATATTTACGTGACCAGTGTCGGTAAGAGATCCATCAGAAAGAGTGTAATCAAAACCGGCAAGACCATTGAAGTTAGCATCTGGTGTAAAGATTATGTCAGAACCTAATACAGCTACTCCATTGGTATTTCCTGAAACAGAAGTGATAGAGAGGGTGTTCGCTGGAATATCACTATCAGTATCGTTTGCAAGTAGGGATGCAAGTGAGATAGTAAGTGGTGCATCTTCTGTAGTAGTCTTGGAGTCATCCACTGCAACCGGAGCACTGTTCACTTCAGTAACAGTAATATTTACTGTGGCATCATTATTATTGCCATGATTGTCAGAGGCGCGAAATTTAAATGTATAAAGATTTGGACCTTGCGCTTCAGTAGGAGTCCAAGTAAAGACACCGCCTGAAGTTATGCTGGCTCCAGCTGGAGCGCCAACTAGAGAAAAAGTTATCGGATTGCTTTCTGGGTCAGTAGCTGTAGCATTAAAAGTATAAAGTGCTAATTCAGGTATAGACACTGACGTTGGTACTGAGGTAAAGACCGGGGGAAGATTTACTTTATCATCATTTGTAATGGTGCAAGAGTAGTTATTTCCAATACCTGCTAATACAGTAATAGTGCCATTTGATGCACATTGCCCCCCAATACTAGTCTGAGTGTATTCTGGATCCAATGTTTCACTCACAGTGTGAGTACCTGGCTGAACCGATATAGTCTGACCAGAAGTGACTGGAGTAGAGTCTACAAAAAGAGAAAAGTTGGCTGGAAGTTTTGTTCCACCACTATTATTTATCACTGTTTTAGTGACAGTAATGTGTGGAAAATAAGGCAGACAATCTGAGTCAGCAAGGTCAATAAAGCCATCAAAGTCGTTATCAATACCGTCTAAGCAAATTTCTGAAGGGATTGTCAGATTAAAACTAACAGACGCATCACCACTTTCTTGCCCACCAGTTTGAGTATGATGCAACTTTATAGTAATCGTAATGGGACCTGGTGCTGTGAATGTGTGAGAGCCTGACCATGGACCACTAAAAAAATTGCTGTTACCAACTGGGGAGTAAGATACTTGCTCCCATATACCATTTCCTAACCAATCAACAGAAACATGGTACTGACTAATATTTCCTTGAGGGTTTGTTACAGAAGCAATGCCGTTAAGATCAACGACAAAACCTGTCGCAGTAGCAGTGACAGTGTGAGTTTCAGTTATACTATAAATAGCTTGACCCCCCGCAGCAAAAGCGAATGAGGCTGTCACGGAAAGTGCTATTGCTAATACGACCGGAACAAAATGAGATAATATTTTCTTCATAATTTTTCTAAAATTAACCTAATAAATGACGACTTTTAAATAATTAATAAAATTGAACACCTTTTCAAATACTTTGACTTTTTCAGAGTCTAGCACAATGTCAGAACTTTGTCAACTATTTGTGGATACCTTGTGGATTGCTGTGGAAAAACAAAAATGCCCTGATTTAAAGTCAGGGTAATTTTGTCCTTAAAATTAAAGGTTAAAAGGTAATTATGGAAGGACGTTCCAAAACGAAAGGCTAGCATCCGCAGTCGATTGCGAAACTTTTGGTGTTGCACTTCCCTGTCCTGAAATTGGCAGAGCGTCGTTGCTATTGTTGTAGGCATCAAGCTGGCCAGCGAATGATTGAATTGAAGATGTGTTTGTTGTTGCCCAAGCTGTAGCGGCATTTGCGAGCATTGTTAGAGTTCCAGCACTGCATCCGAATGACTGACAATTTAATTTTGCCGCGAGCCACTGCTGAAGCATTTGCATTCGAGCTTTATCGAGCGCTGTACGCTGTGAACCAGTCGTAGTCTTTGGAATACTTGCATAAAAGCCAGCGAAGAGTTTGGAAGTAGTATTAATGCTGTGCGTTCCAATCGTTAGTGCTCCACTAAATCCTGCGAATACTCCAGAAGTATAAGTGGTATGGGTCTGCCAGAAACCTTGAGTACGTGTTGCGTGCGGAATATCATTATTAGTTATAGTGCAAGTCTTGGTCTGTCCTACTGCAATTGTTCCTGAGCAGTCAGCGGAGAGTGTCTTGGCATATCCTGCGCTTGATACTTCATTTGCAGTATAAGCTCCAGCATTTAAAGTGACATTTACACCTGATTCACTACCAGCGAAATCATTAGTTGAAAGACTGCTACCTGTAAGATGCATTGTGAAGTCAGAAGCTATAGCCACGTCTCCATCATCATTGATGACATGTTTTATAACAATCAAATGAGCTGGCTGATCATCATTGGTAATAGTACAAGTCTTATTCTGACCAAGGGCTAGACTAACTGTTCCATTTGCGGCACAATCTCCTCCCCAATTGCCTGCAGTGTAGCCTGGTAGTGTAGTTTCAGACGCAGTGTGGGCTCCGGCTGTCATAGTTTGTGCTACTGCCCAAGGAACATTTCCACTATCAATCATGCCCTGAAAGCTTGTCGTTGTTGCAGTACCGCCATTATTGTTTATAACAGTCTTAACGAGAGTCAAAGTAGGCGCGATGTCATTGTTCGTTATTGTACAAGCTTTAACTTCAGCAAGGGCGAGTGTTACAGCGCCATTTGATGCACAATCTCCAGATATTACAGAACTATAACCAGAATCAGTTGTTTCAGAAACTGTGTACGAACCAGCGTTAAAATTATTTTGTACTCCAGAGACAACTCCTGTTGTATTTACGAATAGTGGGAAATCAGAAACTACTTTTGTTCCGCCATTATCGTTTATTACGATTTTAGTGACAGTTAGTTTTGGGGCGATGTCGTTGTTGGTGATTTCACAAGTCTTAGTGTCCCCTATTGCTAACGTGACATTTCCATTCGCGTCACAATCTCCACTCCAACTTAATGCAGTGTAACCAGTCTGATTTGTTTCAGACGCAGTGTAAGCACCAGCATTAAATCCGTTTTGCACTCCAGAAGTAACTCCGGTTGCATTTACAAATAATGGGAAATCGGAAACTATTTTTGTTCCGCCATTGTCATTTACAACGTGCTTGATCAAAGTAAGTTTTGGTTGAATGTCATCGTTGGTTATTGTACAAGTCTTTGTCTGGCCAAGAGCTACAGTGACAGAAGCACTTACATTACAATCTCCACCCCAAGCTCCAGCAGAGTATCCAGGAAGTAAAGTCTCGCCAGCTGTGTGTGTTCCAGGGTTCACTGCATATGCCACTTCATCTGAGACAGCATTAGTATCTACTGTCAGTAAGAAATCATTAGCTATCGCAGTTCCGCCGTTGTCATTAATGACAGTCTTGTTCACTATAATGTAAGCCTGTTGGTCATCATTCGTAATCGTACAAGTCGCATTTTGAGCAAGAGCTAATGTGATAGTTCCATTCGCAGCGCAATCTCCTCCCCAATTTCCGGCAGTGTAACCTGGTAGATTAGTTTCAGTGGCAGTGTGTGCACCTGCAGAAGTTGTTTGCGCTACAGTCCATGGAACATTGCCTCCATCAATTTTACCTTGAAAGTCTGTGGTGACGGCTGTACCGCCATTATCATTTATTACAGTTTTTACGAGAGTAAGAGTTGGAGCAATATCATCGTTGGTAATCGTACAAGCTTTCACCTCTCCTAATGCAAGAGTGACACTACCATTTGAAGTACAATCTCCAGAAATTACAGAGCTGTAGCCTGAATCAGCAGTCTCGGAAACGGTATATGAACCTGCGTTAAAATTATTTTGCACTCCTGAGACGACTCCTGTCGTATTCACGAAGAGTGGGAAGTCAGATACTACTTTTGTTCCACCGTTGTCGTTAATAACAATTTTTGTGACGGTTAATTTTGGAGAAATATCGTTGTTCGTTACGGTACAAGTTTTTGTTTGGCCTAATGCAATCGTGCCAGAGCAATCTGCTGAATCACTTTCTGCATAACCGGTCATTGCTCCTTCAGTGACTGTGTAAGCACCAACTGATGTCAATGTTTTATCAGTTCCAGGATTTTCAACACCAGCGAATGAATTACCACCCGTTGCTGTGACTCCGCCAATGTTCATGGTGAAATCTCCAGCTACCGCTGTACCTCCGTTGTCGTTGATCACATGCTTGATCACGATTAAGTGTGCAGGGATGTCATCATTTGTAATAGTACAGGTAACTGTTTCACCTTCATTGAGCGTAACTGTACCATTAAGTACTGATGGGCATTTCGCATCTCCAGTGAGAGACACGAAATTGTATCCAGTAAGACCTGCTTCATTTAAGGCAATAGCCTGATTAGAATTTACAGAAGAATTAACTCCGGAATTAACTGCGTTTCCTCCGACAGTAAGTCCGAAATCATTTATTCCAGCTGTCCCGCCGTTGTTATTTATTACTACTTTATTAAGAATGATGTGTGCAGGTTGATCATTGTTTGTTATCGTGCAAGCTTTTACATCTCCAGGTGCGAGTGTGACAGATCCGTTTACTGCGCAATCCCCTGTCCATGAGCCGGCTGTATAACCTGTAAGATTTGTTTCGGATGCGGTGTAAACACCAGCATTGAAACCATTTTGTACTCCGCTCGTTACGCCTGTTACGTTCACAAATAATGGGAAGTCAGAAACTACAGCATTACCACCATTATCATTCACAACAATTTTAGTTAAAGTTAGTTTTGGCTGAATGTCATCGTTGGTGATTGTACAAGTTTTTGTCTCGCCAAGTGCAATTGATCCTGTGCAATCAGCAGAAAGTGTTTTGACATAACCAACGTGTGCTCCTTCGTCAACAGAATATGCACCGACAGAAGTCAAAGTGTTATCTACGCCCGGAGATTCAACTCCAGCGGCTGTAGGAGTAGCAGTAGTGACAGAAGAAATTGTAGTTGTGAAAGTATTTGCTAATGCAGCGCCTCCATTGTCGTTGATCACATGTTTAATAACAATAAGGTGAGCTGGAATATCATTGTTCGTGATAGTACAAGTTGCATTCTGTGCAAGCGCAAGAGTGATTGTTCCATTTGCAGCACAATCTCCTCCCCAGTTCCCGGCTGCGTATGTTGGAAGAGTAGTTTCAGATGCAGTGTGTGCGCCAGCAGTGGTTGTTTGAGCTATGGTCCATGGAACATTTCCGCTATCAATCATGCCCTGAAAGCTTGCTGTCGTTGCTGTACCGCCGTTGTCATTAATTACAGTTTTTATGAGAGTAAGAGTTGGGGCAATGTCGTTGTTTGTGATAGTGCAAGTTTTTGTCTCACCTTGTGCAATTGTTCCAGAACAATCAGCTGAAGCGGATGTTTGGGTGTAACCTGCCATTGCGCCTTCAGTAACAGTATATGCACCGAGAGTAGAAAGAGTCTTATCTGTTCCAGGATTCTCAGCACCGGCAAATGAATTTCCGCCGACAGCGGTCACTCCTCCGATTGTCATTGTGAAGTTTGAAGCTGTAGCTGTCCCTCCATTATCGTTTATTACGTGCTTGATGACTATCAAATGAGCTGGGTTGTCATTGTTTGTTATTGTACAAGTTGCAGATTGGCCAATAGTCAAAGTAATGTTGCTGCCGTTTTGTGTTCCGCCCGTACAAGTCCAAGCACTTGGAGTGTATCCAGATGGACCAGAAGATTCAGAAAGAGCATAAGTGCCAGCAGAGAAATTAGAACCAGAAACAACATCTGTAGAACCAGCTGCGCCAGGACCAGAAATTGTCGTTGGACCATTTGCTGTCAAAGTCCAAGCACTCTCAAGAGATGTGCCTCCATTATCATTTACTACTATTTTATTAAGGGTAAGAGATGGAGCGTTGTCATTATTATTTATTGTACAAGTAGCGCTCTGTCCTGCAGTAAGAGTAATGTTGCTACTGTTTTGTGTTCCACCTGAACATGTCCATGATCCAGCTGTATATCCGGATGGTCCACTAGTTTCAGATAATGCATAAGTGCCAGCGTTCACAGCTGCGTTAGTAACTGCGCCACTTCCAGTAGCACCAGAAATCGGTGTTGGTCCAGAACCATTTAATGTCCAAGCAGTTGCTACTACAGTACCTCCGTTATCATTGGTAACAGTTTTAACTAAAGTTAAATGTGCTTGCTGTAAAGTATTTGTATAAATACAATCTACAACTCCGCCACCGGCAGAACCAACTGTGATTGCGACAGAGCGAGTGCCGACATTTGGTGTAGCACTAGTGCCTGTCCCAGTTGCACTACAAGTAAGTCCTGTAACTCCCCAACCAGAAAGAGTACTTTCTGTAATTGAGTAAGAACCTGGAGTAACATTTTGTGTATTGGAAGTACCACCAGTTAAATTAAATCCACTAAAACCTGTACCTGTTGTTGTGTAAGTAAAGCTAGTTGTTGTGTCAGTTGAAGGGTCAGTGACTTTATGAATCGTAATAGTATTTGGAATAACTATTGCACTCGCAGCCATTTGATTGTCGCGATTGCCTGTTGATCCGCCATCAAGCTCAACTACTTTAACGTGGTAAGGAGAACCACTGATATTCACTGCTGAAGAACCAGCTCCCCAATCAGCTTGACTTGAAACGTGTGCACCCCAAGTTATAAAGACGGGACATTTCCCATTATTACTTGCGTCAGCACAAGTACTTGTGTTTACCGTAAAGTTTACTGCAATATCCGTCAAACTATCTGCTCCATAAGAACCGTTTACTAATGTAGGTGTTCCAAAAGAAGTAATTGTTCCATTTTTAATCTTGAAATGCTGATTAGTATCATCTGTTCCTAATGTATTTAACGTATCGTGAGGGAGTGATGGAGAAAGATTAGAGCTCAAAGAAGTACATGATGGCATTGCTGTAGTTACTGGGCCACTGCAAAGATCTGCGTCAGTAACCCAAGTTTCTGAAGCTGTATCGTTAGTTAAAAAATCGTATGCATGTTTTCCTCCTTTGGTAGTCTGATATTCAACAACAACGGTGTGGGCTCCGTTTGATAACCCACTTATTACAAGTCGTTGTACTGTTGAATCTTCTTCTGTGTACGTAGAGTTGCTTCCGTTAAGATCTCCGTTTGTCCAATTACAAACTCCTGGATTTCCTGTATAACCGTCTCCATCGTCATTTGCGCATTGAGAATAAACATCAACACCTGCGCCTGCAGCATCAGTAAATGTAGTGCTAGCAATTTCTTCACCATCAAGAGTGCTTGCTGTTACCGTATAAAGCGGGCGGTACATATTATCAAGAAGATAAGCATAAGAAAAACTTCCAGCGTTATCAGAGTTTACGGTAAAAGATGTATCTGTATAGTGATTACCAATTTCTGAATTACCAAAAATCCTCAAAACAAAATTTTGGAGCGATGGAAAAAGATTTCCAAAAATATTAGCGGTGTCGCCAGGATTGTAATCAGCTTGATCAGTCGTAAGCACAGGGATTGGAGCAGGTGGAACATCAGCTGGTGGGGGTGTATCACTTGGAACATCCGCAGGCGGTGGAGTATCACTTGGCGTATCGGATGGAGGAATAGGATCTGGATCCGTTTGGGCGTAAGTTTTTGAAACGACTAAAAGACTGAGGCTTATAATAAAAAGGGCGACTAGAGAAACGCTAAGAATTTTTTTCATAGTAATATTTGTGATTAAATTAATAAAAACTTATAATAAAGAGCTAAAAACCAACAGTTGCATTCTGTTATATTCGAGGGGTATTGTCAAATTTATCCTGTGGAAAGAGTGTGTATATTCTGTTGATAGCTTGCAACCCCTTCTAAATAAGGCTTTTATGCCTCCATTTTTTCAAAAAGATACTTGCCTATTAATAGAAATAGTAGTGAGACACCGATAAGGACAATAAGATCGATCCAAGGGTTGAAAGTAGAAGTACCGATAAAAACATAACGCAAGCCATCTATCCCGTAAGTAAGCGGATCAATTTTACCTAAAATCTGCATAGCCTTCGGTGCAGTGGTCAATGGAAAAATGGAACCAGAGAGAAAAAATAATGGCATCACTAAAAAGTTCATGATAATCGGGAATGCTTGCATGTCGGTAAGTTTGGAAGCAATAGCCGTGCCGAGCGCTGTGAAAAGAAATGCGGTGAGAAACATAAAAACTATCGCAGGGATTATCATCAAAAGATTACTCATCTTGAAACCAACCAAAAAAGAAATTATAAGCACCGCTATCCCCTGGATAACAGAGACAGTCGCTCCGCCAAAAGTTCGTCCGAGCATAATGCTAAAACGAGAAACTGGCGCTACCATAGTCTCTTTTAAAAATCCAAACTGCCTGTCCCAAATGAGTTCAATGCCTCCGAATATTGCCGTAAAGACGACCGCCATCGCCACAATGCCAGGCACCAAAAATTGGATATAGCTTCCACCTCCTGCTTTTTGAAAAATTGAGCCGAAACCAAAGCCAAATACGAGCAAAAACAATACCGGCTGGCCGAGTGAACCGATAATTCTAGGCTTTGATCTCCAATATTTTTTAAGTTGTCTTATCCAAAGGATATAAATTGCATTCATAATTTTTATTTTCTTATTATTTTCGCGTTACTTTCTCCTACCCCACATTCTGGCTTGTGAGCGAAGTGCATCCATAGAAGTCGCCTCATCAGGACGGATAGTGTTACCAGTTAACTTCAAAAAAGCCTCTTCTAAAGAAGTCGTACCGGTTTTACTTTTTAATTCCTCCGGGGTTCCAGAGCCTATAATCTTCCCATGATCAATGATCACTACGTTATCCGCCATTTTATCAGCTTCCTCCATATAGTGCGTGGTTAAAAAAACTGTCACTCCTTCTTTTTTAGAAAGATTTACCACATAAGACCAGATATGATTGCGAGTCTGTGGATCAAGGCCTACCGTCGGCTCATCTAGGAAAATAATTTTTGGCGTGTGGATCAGAGAGCGAGCGATTTCCAGCCGGCGCTTCATCCCTCCAGAATAATTTTTCACAAAATCTCCTTTTCGATCCCACAGATCAACTAATTTTAAAAGCTCTTCAATTCTTTTCACCCGCTCTGCTTTACCTACTCCATACAAAACAGCGTGAAATTCCATATTTTCATATGCAGACAGATCATCATCCAAACTTGGATCTTGAAAAACTATGCCAAAAGAGTGACGGATATTATCTCGCTCGTTTTTTAAATCAAAACCGTTTATTAGAGCATCCCCTCCTGTCGGCTCTAGCAACGTCGTCAACATTTTAATAGTCGTAGTTTTTCCAGCACCGTTCGGCCCCAAGAATGCAAAAATTTTTCCTTCTGGCACAGAAAAGGAGACGCTATTAACGGCTATGACTGTATTTTCTCCTGCTCCAAATTTCTTTGTTAAATTTTTTACTTCAATTATTGGCATACTATTGTATATGATTAACTTTGGGTGAATGGCTCCCCTTTCGCCCAAGCTTTTAATATTTCATATGAATCTTCTCCGCAAATAAATTTCTTTGTATCTGTATTATAGAAGAACGGCACCCCTCCGCACATATCTTTATCCAACTCTTCAAGCTTCTTGGCATTTTCATCATTGTGCCAGACTTCATAAGCATCCACCTTCACTTTTTCTTCGGTTTCCAAGCGTTCTACAAGCTCGTGCATCCGCACACAGTGCGGGCATTCAGTACCATAAAATTCAAGCAAATTGCTCATTTGTTTATTTTACAAGCCTTGAAAGACGCGACTTCTTGCGGGCCGCATTGTTTTTCTTGATAACTCCTGTTTTTACAGCTTTATCTATAGCTTTATACGCAACAGGAAGCAATTTAGTTGCCTCTTTTTTGTCCGTCTTTACAATCTTTTCTATCTTTTTGATTATCTCTTTCATTGTGCGCTTGCGCCTATCATTGACAGCTTTTTTACGGAGCGACCCGCGCATCGCCTTTTTAGCTGATTTTGTTATTGGCATAAAATAAAGATAACAGAAAAATCCTTAAAACGCAAATTCTGCTATAATAAGAATATGATCGGCAGTATAAAAGGGAAAATAATCTTACGGACTGATAAATACTTGGTAGTGGAAACTAATGGCGTAGGATATAAGATTAGCGTCTCGCCAGATACGCTGTCTAAAACAAAAAAAATTGGGGAAGATATCTTCCTTTGGATTCACACTCACGTACTGGAAGATGCAATTGATTTATATGGATTTTTGGAGAGAAACGAATTGGAATTCTTTGAAATGCTCATAAATGTATCCGGCATTGGGCCAAAATCCGCACTTATTGTCTTGAGTGTCGCCTCTATTGAGACATTGCGGAAAGCTATCGGCACCGGAGACACGGCCTACCTGACAAAAATCTCCGGCATCGGCAGGAAAACTGCGGAAAAAATTGTGCTGGAACTGCGGGATAAATTTGAAAATGAGAAAGAAACCGGGCTTAAAGAAGAGCTCGATGCATTGGAAGCTTTGAAATCTCTGGGCTACTCGCAATCCGAAGCCCGCGACGCGCTCAAGCAAACAAACGGCGCTTCCACAAATCTAAAAGTAAGAGAGGCGTTAAAAATCTTAGGAGGGAAATAAAATTACGGAACGATAGTGCAAGCTGGTACTCTTATATCTACTCCTGGGGGAACAAACGAAGTTAAGTTGGCTTCTTGGGTCCAATTAATTCCATCTTTTGAACTCCAAACATCTTTATACAGAGCGGGAGCATAAGAGGGACTGTTAGATACGCCGCCAATTATCCACATTCTACCGTTAAAAACAACAGAGCAGTGATTCTCACGTCCTCTTTGAACTGCACTAAAAACACCCCAAGGAGAATTTGCCATAACAAGTGTCCAGTTAATCCCATCAGGAGAAGACCAGACATCAGAAAAATGACAGCTACTAGGGGTTATACAACCAAGAATTTGTGAATTATCACCTCCAAAAATCCAAATTCTGTTATTGAATACTAAGGCTGTATGATTTTCACGGGCAGCCCATGGAGCGTTTGCAATTGCTTGCGTCCAATTTACTCCCCCATTCGAAGAAAACCACACATCATTACTTACTCCTGATGATGTTCCTCCACCCATAACGTACATTTTGCCTCCAAAAGAAACAGTTGCTGGGCGATAACGAGGTGTCCATTGAGCTGCACTAGTTTTTTGAATCCAATTTATGC
This sequence comes from Minisyncoccia bacterium, assembly GCA_041499755.1. GTDB lineage: Bacteria > Patescibacteriota > Minisyncoccia > Phycocordibacterales > UBA9973 > UBA9973. The sequence continues at coordinate 492 of JBGQKV010000001.1, read as the reverse complement.
CATCAGTTGTTTCCCACACATCGTTCTTTAATGTCCCTGTAGACTGGTCTTCGCCACCCATAATGTATGCTTTTCCACTATGCTCAACAGTACTGTACTCATATCTTTGATACCAAGGCGGAGTATTATTAACAGGCCAGCTTACTCCATCGTTTGATGAGAGATTACCAATCACTGTATCAATACCAAAATATCTAAGTTGGTTAGCAAAAAACATCCCAGCCCCCGGCCAAATCCAACTATTAGTAAGAGTAGCCGATGAAATTTGAGGTCCTACTATTGCCCAGTTTACTCCGTCTGGTGAGTTTAATACGGGAGTATTAGGATTAAAATAACCATAAACCCAAATCCCTTTTTTTAGCGAGGCAGAAGAAGTTGTGCCTGGTATAGGGGCATTTTGCGCTGGGGCCATCGGGGGAGCCGTGATTACATTGCCACTTGGGCCTAAAGATTTTTGTGTCCCGGATGTATCTGGACTTAATTGTGAAGTCG